>MCBE01000034.1 GCA_001723845.1 Candidatus Altarchaeales archaeon WOR_SM1_SCG | reverse complement strand
TAACATTATTGGAGGAATCAGAATGTATCCGGGGGCTAAATGAAATTCTTACTGTTGCAGCAGCAGCAGAAACATTAATTGCTGCAATGGATGATGTTAACTCGTTTTATGACAAAAATGAATTCTCAGAAGCATACAAGCGGCTGGTAAGTTCAAGAACGGAAGTTGATACGCTTATTGGAATAACAACAACATATCCCGAATATACGGAAAATATTGATAATATTAAAAGTTCGGCAGGAGAACTGTGGAAAACATACTCCGGCTTAATTATAGAAAAATTTGAAAAAGAAGCGGAAGAAAACAGGTACACTGACCCGGGGCTTTGCAGAGATAATTACGATAAAATTTCTATTTTATATGGCAAAATGGGAGACACGCAAAAGGCATTGCTGTATTCGGACCTTGCAACAGAATGTAAAAGCGGCTATACCGGTGCGGAAGAGAAAGCAAAGGAGGTGGAAGCAGAAGCAGACAGGTTATACGGGGAAGCAAATACGAAAATATTTGCAGTATCTGAATACAGGGTTGTAACATTATTGCACGAGTACCCTTCGGTAAATGAGCAGTACAACGAATCAATTGCAAAATACAAGGAAGCATTAGACCTCTGGGGCGTTGTTAACAAACCAAGAGATGCCGCACGAGTCCGGGAGCAGATAGAGAAATTAGATTATGAAAAAGAAATGCTTCGTAAAGCAGCGGTTATATATGCGGCGGTTATTGCATTAATAATTTTATTTTCATTTATTCACTTTTCAAGGGCGTCAAATGCTTACAACAGGGACACGCTTGAAGCAAATTTAGGCAATGTTGTTACCGGGCAGAAGGTTTAAATAAATTTTTATAAAATTTTTTGCAGGTAATTTTTATTTGTAATTTTTATTGAAAGTTATCTAATATTTTAAAAAAATGAAAAAATCAAAATTTTCATTGCTGCTTCTATGGGGAGTAGTGATGTGTGTGTTGTGCACAAATGTTTATGCTGATGTGCCTTTTGAATACGAGACCGGCGCAAGTATCAGATCAATTCATACCGCAGACGGCTTTGTTGCTGCCGGCTCCGAAAATAAATATGTCTATCTTTTTGACGGGCAGGGAAATTTGAAATGGAAAAACCCGACAGACGGTCCGGTTAGAAGCGTTTTTATCTCCGACGGTTTTGTTGCCGCCGGCTCATTTATATTTGATATAGGAGGTCATAAAACCGCGGAAGGAGACACGGGTACGGTTATTTCAGGAGTAACTACAGAAGACAGCCATATTTACCTTTATGATACTTCGGGTTCGGTTAAATGGCGATATAAAACCAGGGGCGGCGTAAGTTCCGTTCATATTTCCGGCGGCTATGTTGCAGGCGTAACATTCAAAGGTCATGTTTACCTTTTTGACACGGATGGGAATCTTATATGGGAATTTAAAAATTATGAAGGTTTTGAATGTGCCAACGGATTTTATTCTGTCCATATATCAAAAGACAGGGTTATCGTGGGATCTGATGATGTATGCAACTCTGATGCAGGATTTGTGTATTTTCTTGATATAAACAACGGGGAATTGCTAAGGGAGCATAAAACAGGTGATGTTGTGTGGGATGTGTATGCAGCAGACAATTATGTTGCCGCGGCATCACAGGACAATTATGTTTACCTTTTTGATAAAGACGGCACGCGAAAATGGAAAGAAAAAACAGGCGCCGGCGTTTATTCGGTAAAAATTTATAAAAATTATGTTGCCGCCGGCTCGTTTGACGGTTATGCCTATCTCTTTGACATCAGCGGGAACAAACTATGGGAACACAAGGAAGGTAATTTTCTCAATGAACATGTGAATTCCGTTGATATTTCGGATGAAGGCATAATTGTCGGGACATGGTTTTTTACTTACCTGCTTGATTTTGACGGGAATTTAAAATGGAAATGGACAAATCCCAGCGGCGGCGAAGCGGTTGTTTCCATGGATGAAAATTATATCGCTTCAGGTATTTCATCATGTATCGGGAGTGTCGGCTATGTTGATATTTTTGAAACCGGGAAGGAATATAAAAAACCGATTTCAGTAACAAGTTTAATTGTTTTAGGTGCGGCGGTTCTTGTTCTTGTATCCCTCGGTGGTGTTGTTTATTATTTTGGCAATAAAGGTTTAAAGAAAAAGAAAAAGAAAAGGCGAATTTAAATTAACTTCAATTTTCATAAAATTTCAATATCCTGCAAAATTTCATTTACAAGTTTTCCAGGTAATTTTTTCCCGTGCTTTTTTACCGCTTCTTTAATTTTTTCCCTTACATCCGGGTTTTCATCGTCCGCTAATTTTTTAATTATTTTTTCCCGCATGTTTTTTGGCATGGAATTGAAATTTGTATAAATGCTTTCCGCAACCCTTAACCTCACCCCAGGTTCAGGGTCATCTGCAAATTTTTCCAGCAGATTTTGCAATTTTTCAGGAAGGTCGGAAATATTCCGCCTTATTGTATCAACCGTGTAAATCCGCACAAGTTCATCTGCGTCGGATGCTAAATTTTTTAGTAATTCATTTCTAACATTTACAGGCAAAATATAAAAAAGTTCCTCTGACAATCGGCCTGCAACTTCCGCCCTTACACTTGAGTATTCGTTTTTTGAGAGTTCCAGTATCTCTTTCTCCCTGAAATTTTCATTTAATTTTTCAAAATTTTTAATAAGTATGAATGCCGTATCGGACCTTATCGTCCTGTTTTTATCATTCAAAAATTTCATTAACTGCTCTTCTCTTTCCTTTACCGCAAGTTCGTCAAAATTATTATCAAGAGCATTTACTTCCGACTCGCGCTGTCTTGCCGTTTTATCCCCTTTGCTTCCCCTGTACATGTAATGGGCAACAATTCCTATTCCAAGTATTATAAGTATAATGAAAAAATACATGAAAACCGGCATTTCCTCGGGCAGGGGACCTTTAACGCTTCTCGCTGCTGCAAAAGGGATTGCAAAAAAAATCAACCCAGGTATCCAATGGAACATAATTTTTGTATTCATTTTTTCAATGACTAAATATTATTTTAATTTTATTAATTTTCAGGATTAATTAAAACACCAAATTTAATTATCTTTATGCACATAATAATTACCCTAATGATTTGTATAGTAATTTCTTTTTTATTTACAAAATTTGCAAAAAAATTAAAATTATCTGCCGTAATCGGTTTGATAATTGCGGGAATCGTAATGGGCAGCCCCCTGTTAACTCTTTTTATAGAGCCGAATACAGGGGTTATTTTAGATTTAGGCAGTTTAGGGCTTGTATTTTTAATGTTTTTAGCGGGAATGGAGGTATCATTTGATATGCTGAAAAAAGAGGAAAAGGACTCGTTAATTGTCGGTTCTCTTGCAACAATCGTGCCTTTTTTGATGGGTTTTGTTGCTTTCCTTTTTCTCGGGTTTTCTTGTCTTACATCGTTCACGGTCGGGATATGTATGAGCATAACAGCAGAAGCGACAACTTCTCTTGTGCTTCTTGAACTAAACAAATTAAAAACAAGGATCGGCTCTTTAATGCTTGAATCGGGAATTATTGATGACATACTCGGGATAAGTTTATTTGTCTTTGTTGTTTATTTGTTCACCGGAAATTTTACAACAAGGGAAGTTATAACCCTCGTACTTTCCGTTGCAGGGTTTGGTATAGGGATTATTGTAAATAAATTCCTTGGAAGAGAACACGAGAAAATAAATTATTTAGAAAATTTTTTAATGATTTTTGTAATTCCCTTTTTCTTTATTTCCCTTGGAGTTTATTTCAGTTTGAAATCCCTCACCTTAAATCCTCTGCTGCTGATAATAATTGTTGTAATTGCAATGACCGGGAAAATAGCAGGTGTTATGCTTGCAGGACCGCTTATAAAATTACCGCTAAACAAACTTTATCTTGTCGGCTGGGGGATGAATTCAAGAGGAGCGGTGGGGCTTGCGGTTGCTTTTATTGCTCTCAAAATCGGGCTTCTGGACAGCACCCTGTACTCGGGGCTGGTTTTCATGACTTTAATTACGACACTGATTTTCCCATTTATCATCAGAAGAATGGTTGAAAAATACCCTGATATAATGGAATGAAAATTTAATATCAATATTAACACCAATCTTAACATCAATCTTACACTAAAAATGGACTGGAACATTCTCGGATTATTAGCAGGAGCAATAACCGCATCCGGCTTTTTACCTCAAATATACAGGGGCTACAAAACAAAAAGTTTAGAGGATTTGTCTTATTTCATGTTAATTTTCTTTGGTGTGGGGCTTTCTCTCTGGCTGCTTTACGGGATCCACCTCAACGATGTCCCGATTATTCTTGCAAACACGGCAGGTGTTATGTGTACAATAACTTTGATTTTGATGAAATTTAAGTATAGTAAAAATAAAAAGGCATGATTTAATTTCTAATTAATTGTATTGAAATCTAATTTTTAAAAATTAATTTTGAAGACAGATAATTAATAGAATCTAAATTAATTAAACGGTTAAATCAAAGTAAAATAGTTTTAAAATGACCACTTTAGTCAAAGTAGAAAAAAATAGAAAGATTGCCCTGCCGCTTGAATTTAGTGATAAATTCGGTATCGCAGAAGGCAGCGTTATTGGAATTGATTATGAAGACAGGACAGTCAAATTACATAAAGTACCTGCTTTTAGTGAACTTGCGGGTGTATGGGGTGAAGAGATGGATGAAGTAATGAATAAAGTTCGGAATCGATGGAAAGAATGGAAATGAATATAATATGCCTTGATAGTGATGTGGTTGTAGATTATTTGCGGGGAAGAGAGCCGGTAAAATCAGAACTGAGGGAGTTAATTAATTCGGGAAAAATAATCACTATAACATCCATAACAATCTATGAATTATACCTGGGTGCGAATCTTTCAAAAAATCCGGGAAAAGAAACGGAAAAACTTGATAATTTAAGGGTGTATTTACAGGAAATTGAATTTAACTCAATTGCCGCTGAAATTGCAGGGGAGACAGATGCACATCTTAAAAAATCAGGAATGCAGGTAGATTTGCGAGATGTTTTGATAGCGTCAGTATGTATTGCCAACAAAATACCATTATTCACAAAAAACGCCTCGCACTTTTCACGAATACGGGGATTGGAATTATATGAAAATTTCTGATTCGTTTATCATTTGTGTTGTGATAGAAAACTATTATTTCTATTCAAACCCATCTTTCCCACGATTAGGTATTAATAATTAAACTTTTTAATATAATAAATTGAAAAATACTTGTTGAGCATATAGTTTCTTGTATTCCTGTTATAATGTGCGATTTTCATTTTTGCCAATTTTAAGAACAGATTTTTTATAATAATACTTTTATATACATCTATTTTTAATATATAACTAAGAACATATAAAATGAAAACATTACAACTATTATCTCATTCAAAGAGAAACGAGAAGGGCAAAATTTATACATATTACAGCATTGCTGAACCATACTGGGATAAAAAAACAAAGAAAAATGAAAAGAGAATAGTATTATACCTGGGTAGTTTACCAGATGAAACAGCCGAACAACTAAGGAGGTTTTTGAAATTAATGAATGCGAAAAAAGACATAATTGTAACTAATGCAGAGGACATTATATTTGGTGAGCATTGGCGTTATCTTGATACAGCATTTTTGAATCACTTGTGGGGGCAATGGGGACTTTCAAAGATATTTCCGTACTCAGAAAATAAGGATGTTCAGACATCAGATATTGCAAAGATATTGAGTATATATCGCTGTTTAGACACTGGAAGTTATCTTTCTGCGGTGGGATGGTTCAAAAAAACTGCATTGAACATTA
>MCBE01000033.1 GCA_001723845.1 Candidatus Altarchaeales archaeon WOR_SM1_SCG | reverse complement strand
TTTCACCAGAAAAATAAAGAGAACTTTTCTTGGACTTTCGAGATTTTTAATATTTTTAGAATGAATTTTAATAAGAATTTAATGAAACTTGGAACAAAATTCCAGGTTTATGTAATGTGACATTATATAATTAACAGCAATGAAAAATCAAAAAACAGGAAATAAAGGGCAAAGTGCAATGGAATATCTTATGACTTACGGCTGGGCAATAATAATTATAATTACTGCCTCGGTTGTAATATGGCAGCTGGGAATTTTTGATCTCGGAAGCACTGCAGGCTCAGGGTATTCCGGTTTCGGGGAGGTTGAACTCGCGGGATTTTCTTACAAAACAGGCGGGAATTTTGAATGTATATTAACAAACAATGCAGGAGGATCAATAAACATCAATGAAATAAAAGTTAAAATTTACAGTGACGAGTGCATAAATACAGATTCCGAAGATTTGACTTCCGGCGAATCCGAAACTTTTACCGTGGAAAACTGCCCGGAAGGGTCCCGGGGCGATGCATATAATCTGGTTCTCGTGATAAGTTTTACGGATAACGAAACAAGCATTAATCATACAAGTGCGGGGAATGTGTGGGGGGGTTATGAATAAAAATTATGTAATAATTTTAAAATTTAATATTAAACATGGAGAAAAAACCGCTAATCATTCTTCTCGGCGGCTCGTCAGGCGTCGGAACATCAACAACGGCAATTGAATTATCAAAAAAATTAGATATAACCCACACCGTAGAAACGGATTATGTGCGAGAAGTGCTTAGAGGCGTTATAATGAAGGAATACGCGCCGATTTTACATCAATCGTCATACAGCGCATACGAGAAACTCCCGAATTATGAATGGTTATCAGAGGATATGGAATTTGATAAACTGGTTATTATAGGTTTTACAAGCCATGTTTCAATGGTGATTCCCGCAATACGCAGGATGATTGGAAGGGCGATTGACGAAATGAATAATATAATAATTGAAGGAGTGCATTTAAATTTTTCGGAACTTGGACTTGATGATTTTAAAAAGCGCGCAAAAATTTATCCTTTTATTTTGAAAGTTGATGAAGAAGTTCACAAGGAGAGATTTTTAAAGAGGGCGCTTGAGCGAAGAAGAGGAGGAGACCACCTGAATTATTTCAAAGAAATCAGGATAACGCACGACTATCTTGTCAGGCAGGCAGAAGAATCCAAAACACCGGTAATAGATGCCTCACAGCCCATATATTATGTAACCGGGAAAATATTGAGTTATATAAAACACTGGGATTATATGGGAAGGGAGAGGGAATGAATTACACATTAAGAACCTCCACCTTCTTTTTTGTCGCGTCTTTCATTTTCCTCGCAAAATTTTTTAGTCCAAAAAGCATTTTTTCCTTATCGCCTAAATTTTCCCCGATTATATTTACAATTGCACTTCCGACAATCACACCGTCAACTCCTGAATTTAATTTTAATTGCTCAACATGCTTCTCTTTTGAAATCCCGAATCCGATGCAGAGAGGAAGTTCCGTCTTTTTTCTAACCCTTAAAACAAGTTCGGATGCGGTTTTATCGACCTCTTCCCTTGCGCCCGTAACACCGAGAAGCGAAACAAGATAAACAAAGCCCTCTGCATGTTTCAGTATTTTTTCCAACCTATCGGGAGTTGTTGTCTGCGCGACAAGAAAAATTAAATTTATATTATATTTTTTGCAGGCAGAAAGAAGCGGCTCGGATTCCTCAACAGGAAGGTCGGGAACAATAATTTTACCTAACTAATTTTTGATATATAAATTACTACCTTAGATCCTCCTGCATGAAGAATATCAAATATGTCCTTTCCATATTTTTCAGTACAATGTCCAGGATTTAAAATTGTAATTTTATTTTCATCAATCTTATCTATAGCTACTGCGTGATTAGATGTAGTGTCGCCCCAATCACGATTTATAAAACAAATAACTGGTAAATCTTCCTGTAGGATGTCATTTATTTGCATTCGTTTACATTCCGCTTTGTATCCTAATTCTTCCAATTTGATAAGATTCTTAAGTGTTGTCCCGCCGCGCTTGTTATTCATTTCAAGAAGTTTTCTAATATAATATTCAGAGATAAATTTATTAAACTTTTTATAAATAACAGTACGAACACTTGCCGGAATACAAGAATACCTTTCCTTCTGTGGAAAATGCCCCTTCACTCCAAATTCTTTTAAATCACTAGCTTTGTCTCTTTCCATCATAATTTTCAAATTTTTTATCTAATAATATTGCCTGTTTTTCCATCTCATCTATTGACGTGTGTTTGATTATTTCGTTTGTTTTTTCACCAACAATAATCTCACCAACATATCCCAAATCCCCGATTTTAGGGTCAGTTAAATGAACTGGAAACTTCCATATTTGTTCACTATCAAAGTATATATTTAGTTTTCCACCAGTATCCACTATCCTATATAACACAGTTCCATCAGTTATTTTCCATTTTTTTTCATCTATTCGGGAAATCCTTGCACTGCTGGACAGAGATATTTTTTCATCCATAAAAGCATTTCTCATTTTCTCATTAACTTTACCGGTTCTCGGGTATGTCATCTTCAATCTAAACAAATACTTATCAGAATCAAGATAAGAGCATATAGGTCTTTTTGCACAAAACGAACTACCTACATTTTCAAGCAGGAAAAATTGTGCAGTTGATGCAGCATCATTTGGTTTTGAAGGTTTCATAGAATATTTATAGAAATTTTTATCAAAATCTTTAAACTCTGTACTTGCTATTCGGATAATATCCTTCAACCGCGTTGCTTTTTCAAGTTTTGACATAGTTTCTTTTTCTATATTGAGACTTTCCGCTAAATTATTTCGTGCATGTTCAGCGCCTAATTTTTTATTGAACAAATACTCGCCAATATTTCTAAGCACCTCTTCCCCATCATATGAGCATTTAAATAAGCTGTGCATAACAATATCTGGCAAACTGACGATTCTTGAATCATGTCCATTCATAGATGCCCACTTTAATCTAGTAGTATATTCCGCGATGCACTGAGAAAATCGCGGACTTGCATCACGTTTGCCAATAGGAAAAGCGCTCGCTACCTGTTCAAATTCTAACATCAATCTGTATTTTGAAAAATTAGATTCTAAATTGTCAATTATTTTACGGGAAACATGCGTCGCACTATAAACATGAACGTATGCTTCTTTAGGTATATAACCACAAGTAACCGTTTCTAAATACATATTCTTGGGTTCTATTACAAAATACCCAATTATGTATGGACATGGCAGATGCATTTTTACATCAAAAGGTTTCCAAAATACATCATTTGAAAAATCAATTACCTCTTCACAATACTTCCCAACCGATTCAAGGCCAGGTTCAGTAGTTATCTCATACATTCTAATACGTGATAAAGAGTTTAATGTTAAGTTTTTCCATCATCAATTTTCTTATTTTAATATATTCCACATCCCAATGTTTTTTAGATAATGCAACATCTACATTCGCAAAGAATGCTGGATGATTTTCCCTGATGTATTTTGCATCACGGGGGTATTTTTCTGAGAATTCATCCAATGCTGAAGATATTTCATCTGGATTAGAATTGAAAGTCAGGTTCTCAATCATTGTAGCCATACTAATCACTTCTGAATTAAAGTTCTCACTTGCTTTAAGTCCTTCAAACGCACCTAAAATATTATTTTTCTTCTTTTTCACTGTTCCATGGAGCAATGCATGGCTCTTTCATTACATATTATATATATTAGATTGGAACTCTTTATATATTGATTGAAATTTTTTCCGGAAAAATGTGGAACATCTTCTTTAAATTTGGTATTCTGCAATTTGGTTTTATCTTATTTTATTAAATCTTTTATTAAATTAGAATCCTTTAAAAATAAATTGAATCCTTTAAAAATATTTTGAAATTTAATAGTTTTTAGTGAAAGATCTGAAACAAAACATGATGCCTATTATATTTTACGCATTGAAGGTTAATAAATAGGAACTTTAACTATAATCAAGTTAGGTCATTCATGCACCTTTAAAACTATTTTCTTTTTTGTCGCGTCTTTCATTTTCCCCGCAAAATTTTTCAACTCAAAAAGCATTTTTTCCTTATCACCTAAATTTTCCCCGATTATATTTACAATTGCACTTCCGACAATCACACCGTTGACCCCTGAATTTAATTTTAATTGCTCAACATGCAGCGCATTGGAAATCCCGAATCCGATGCACAGGGGAAGTTCCGTCTTTTTTCTAACCCTTAAAACAAGTTCGGATGCGGTTTTATCGACCTCTTCCCTTGCGCCCGTAACACCGAGAAGCGAAACAAGATAAACAAAGCCCTCTGCATGTTTCAGTATTTTTTCCAACCTATCGGGAGTTGTTGTCTGCGCGACAAGAAAAATTAAATTTATATTATATTTTTTGCAGGCAGAAAGAAGCGGCTCGGATTCCTCAACAGGAAGGTCGGGAACAATAATTCCGTAAATTCCCGAATCTTTGCACTTTTTTGCAAACCGTAAAAGACCGTACTGCAAAATAATATTGTAGTAGGTCATTGCAATTACCGGGATTTTTGGGTTTACCTTTTTACAGATTTCAAAATAAACATCCGTATTCATTCCAGCTTTCAGTGCGCGTTCCGATGCCGCCTGGATTGTCGGCCCGTCTGCAATCGGGTCCGAGAAAGGCATGCCTAATTCAATTATGTCAGCGCCGTTTTCAATAAGCGTGTTTAAAATTTCAACCGTGGTCTCAACATCAGGGTCTCCTGCTGCGATATACGGCATAAATGCAAGTTCTTCTTTAAATTTTAATTCGTTAAATTTTTCCTGTATGTTCATTGTTGGAAACCGATAATTTGATAATTAAAATTAGAATTGAAAATTTAATAGTCATATTAAATAGTCATATTATTTTCATATCATACGCATATACATCATGTTCGTCCATTTTGCTTTTTTAATTTTTATTAAATTTTTGGGGAAAAGTTTTTTTTATCTAATCATTTTTGAATTTATAAATTCTTAAATCTATAAATATAACATTAATTATAATTTAAAATTACATAAATAACTAAAAGTGAAATATATCGTTGTTACAGGAGGAGTCCTTTCAGGGCTTGGAAAAGGTGTTGTCGTCGCGTCAATCGGCAGGATTTTGAAGGCAATGAATTTTAATACAATTCCAATCAAGATTGACGGTTATGTAAATGTTGACCCCGGGACTATGAATCCCTATGAGCACGGTGAAGTTTATGTTTTGCGCGACGGCAGTGAAACAGACCTTGATCTCGGGCACTATGAAAGATTTATGAATATTGACCTTGACGGGAATTCCAATATAACAACCGGGAAAATTTATAAATCGGTTATTGATAAGGAAAGAAGAGGCGATTACCTTGGAAAGACCGTGCAGATTATTCCGCACATTACGGATGAGATTGAAGGGGAAATTGAAAAACTAAAAAGCGATATTGTTCTTATTGAAGTCGGAGGCACGGTAGGGGATATTGAAACCATGGTCTTTCTGGAAAGCTTGAGGCAGATGTCAATAAAAAAATATAATGAATTTTTATTTATTCACCTCTCTTATGTCCCGATAGTAACAACTGGTGAACAGAAAACAAAACCCACGCAGCACAGTGCAAAGGAACTTCTCGGGCTTGGTATAAGACCTGAAATAATAATAGGGAGGTGCGAGCAGGATCTTGAGGAATCAACAAGGAAAAAAATTGCAATGTTTTGCGGCGTGGATGATAAATGCGTGATGGGAAGTCCCGATGTTGATGATATTTATAAAATTCCCTTGATTCTTGAAAAGCAAAAGTTAGGCAGCATAATTTGTGATAAATTAAAGTTGAAATACCTGGCTCCGGAATTTAATAAAT
The DNA here is from genome assembly GCA_001723845.1 of Candidatus Altarchaeales archaeon WOR_SM1_SCG. Taxonomy (GTDB): domain Archaea; phylum Altiarchaeota; class Altiarchaeia; order IMC4; family WOR-SM1-SCG; genus WOR-SM1-SCG. The sequence continues at coordinate 28,655 of MCBE01000033.1, read as the reverse complement.
GGAAAAATTTTGTTGAAAAAATTGAAAGTCCCGCGCACGACATAGACATCGGGATTGTCGGGAAATACACAGGGCTTGAAGACGCTTATTTAAGTATAAAGGAATCATTTAAGCATGCAGGGGCTGCAAATAATTGCAGGGTAAATTTACACTGGTTTGAATCCGAAGAAATAAAATCTGGTGATTTAAAGGTTCTTGACGGGATTTTAGTCCCCGGCGGCTTTGGAATGAGAGGGGTTGAGGGAAAAATTAATGCGGTAAAATTTGCAAGGGAAAACAATATCCCGTTCCTTGGGATATGTCTCGGTATGCATGTTGCAATTATTGAATTTGCAAGACATGTCTGCGGGCTTGAGGCAAATACAACGGAAATCAACAAAAATGTTGAGCATCCCGTAATTGACATCCTGCCTGAGCAGAGAAAAATTTATAAGAAAGGAGGTACAATGCGGCTGGGCGCATACCCCTGCGTTCTTGAAAGAAACACAACCGCGCATAAACTGTATAAAAAAGATGAGATTTCCGAGAGGCACAGGCACAGGTACGAAGTAAATCCCGATTACATAAAATTCCTTGAGGAGAACGGGCTTAAATTTTCGGGTAAATCGCCTGACGGGAATCTCATGGAAATGGTTGAACTGCCAGGACACCTTTATTTTACAGCATGCCAGTTCCACCCGGAGTACCAGTCGCGGCTTGAAAACCCGGCGCCTCTTTTCCTGGGACTTGTACGCGCGGCTTTGAAGCGGAAAATTAATGAGTGAATTTTAATAAAATTCAATCTTAAATATGAAATACCTGGATGCAAACAAAATAGCACCACCACAGGATATGTAACTTAAAAAACTGACCCTGGTGTTGTATAAAACATCCTGATTTAAATATTTTGAAATCTCATATTTAATTTAATGCACATTTAAAGTTAAAATCAATTAATATACAAATATTCTCTGATTACACACCTAAATTCAATAAAGATTCAACCCAATCCCATTACTAAAATTTTCTACCTATTATTTCTTTGTCTAAAATCCCCATTAATTTTCCTTTTTATTTTAATTATTAAAAACATGGAAATAATAGAAACAATAAAAACCTTTGGCTTTGAAGAGCCGCAGATGATGCTTTTAACAATCCCGGCAGTGTTGGTTCTGTATTTTTATTTATTTAAAGATGCCGGAGAAAGCCAAAAAAGCAGGAAGAGAAATTATTTAATCATCAGGTCCCTAATTTTTTTCCTTGTGTTTGCGGCAATTTCTTCCCCGTTTGTCGTGGTAAAGGAATCAACCGAAGAGAGTGCAATAACAATCCTTCTTGACAAATCCGCAAGCATGAATTTGTATGAAAATTTTGACTCTGAAATTTACAAATTATATGAAAATTTAAAAAGAGATAATGAGTTTGTAGGTATAAGCAATTTTTCAGAAGGCGAGAGAACGGCAATAGGCGATGCTTTATACCTTGGCTCGCTAAACCCTGTAAAAAATAATATAATAATTCTTGGAACAGACGGCGAAAGCAACTACGGCAAGGATATGAAAAAGACAGGAACAAATATTGATTCAATTATTTTTTCAATTGCGCCCGAAAACCCGAAAAGCGATATTTCGGTAAGTGTTGCGTGCGATAACTATGCTTTAATCGGGATTGAGCAGAAAATCAATGTGGTTGTGAAAAAAACAGGGAGCGAAAATATTAATTATAATTTAAATTTGAAAGTCGGATCTTCCGTGTTCACAAAAGAAATTTCTCAAACAAAAGCAGTAGAAGTAATTCCTTTCAATTATACATTTAAAGAGGAAAAAACATACAATGTGGCGGCAGAAGTAATCCCTCATGGAAGCGATTTTTTCCAGGTAAACAACAGGTTCGCAAAAGACATAAATGCTGTTTTGGGACCTGAAATCCTGTTTGTTTCAAATTCAAAATACGGACCGCTGTCGGAAATTTTAAACGCATACAGGATAAATACAGTGAACACAATCCGGGACCAGGATTTAAACGATTATGATGCGGTTGTTTTAAACAACATACCGGCAGGTGACCTAAAAAATAATTATAAAATTTTCCGGGAGTTTGTTGAAAACGGAGGAGGGCTTATGGTTGTCGGGGGGAATAATTCTTATGAGAGGGGAAACTACAATAACAGTAATTTTGAAAAAATTCTTCCCGTGATTTCCGTTCCAAGAGAAGAGAGAGGAAGCGAGGTCAGGATTATGATTTTAATTGACATTTCCGGGAGTTTCACTGAAAAAGGAAAAAACATTCAAAAAATTGAAGATGTTAAAATAAAAGCCGCAGGACTCGTTGAAGTAATGGACGAGGATGACTATCTTGGTGTTATTGCATTTGACGATAATATGTATATTATCCAGCACCTTATAGGAGGCGAGTTTAGATACCTGAGCGGGAAATTATCAAAAGAGGAATTAATTGATAAAATTTTATCCTTTTCCACGACGCCGACACAGGGGACAATAATGAGTAAAGCCATCAGGGACGCTCAAATAGAACTTGGAAAAGACGGCGGGTATGTGATACTTCTTTCAGACGGGCGCCTGAATTTTCAATGGGACGAGGAAAGAAGCAGGGATATAGCAAAAACGATGGAGGAAAATGACATTACAATCTTAACCGTCGGGATTGGCGAAAGTGTTAATTCCGCGTTCTTAAAAGAACTTTCAAGTGCTACGAACGGAACATATTACAAGCCGGAGGAACTTGCCGGATTGAAGTTGAATATCAAGGAAATAGAAAACAGGACAATTTCAGGCAGCGTTAAAATTTCCGACTACAATCATTTTATAACCAGGAATATGGAACTTACGGCAGAGGTTAATGATTTTAACAGGGTTTCAAAAAAGAAGGACGCACAGGTTTTAATAACCAGGGAGGGAGAAACGATACTTGCTGTCTGGCGATGCGGGCTTGGAAGAGTCGCATCACTTGCCTTAGACGACGGGAGTTCCTGGGCGGAAAATATATACGATGGAAGCATTATCTATCGGACAATAAACTGGGCAGCCGGGGGAATTGAACAACAAAATTACATTAATATTGAAAATTATCCTCCCGAGTACATGAATTTAGGAGTAAATGAAAATGCACTGCGAGAGATAGGTAATGTTTATCGGGTAACTCAAACCGGTGAGTTAAAAGACGAAATAAATAAATATATTAAGGAGCAGAAGTCGGAAATCCCGAAAAAGGAATACATCCGGAAGTATTTTGCGGTAATTGCCCTTTTACTGTTTTTTGCCGATGTTTGTTATCGCAGGATAAAAGAGATAATTAAATTGAGGGGTAATTAATAAAAAATTAATAAAAATTTTATTAACTATCCTTTCTTCTTACCTTCAATTTCCTCCAATTTATTTAAAAAATTATTACTCTTCATCAGCCCGATATCACCGAAAAAATATGTCTCCGATTCAATTACATCTTCTTCTTCAAGTTCTTTTACCCATTTTTTAAGAGTATCCGGCTCAATAACAAGTTTATTTACCGCTTTATCAAATTTTAGAAAAGTGTGTTCTTTCATTAATAATATCAGATCATCACTCGTTTTTGTCTCTTTTACGGTGTTTTCCGCTCCCGTTAATTTTACTCCTCCTTTTGTTAAAACACCGTCGCCTGCCAGGGGATAATAAATCCCGACTACCCCTTTACGAGTAAGGACTTCCGCCCAGGCGGTTATCTGTGCACGGTTCACATTCAATTTCTTTGCAGCCACCGGGATAGGGATTTTACCTTCTTTATTCACAAGTTCTATAAGAAAGTCAGGTCCCGTCATTATTACTTTCATTTCAGTTAATTCAATTAATTATTTAAATTTATTTATTAAATTTAAATTTTAAAAATAATTAATGGTAAGAAAAGTTGAAGAGGTAGATTTATACACCCTACCGACAGAAGCGGTCCCGGCAGAAGTTAAAATTCTGGATGTTGAGGATTATGTGCTGCACTACCACCTGTCAAGTGTCACAATAGGCGACGCAACAAAAATAATGCTTGAGAATTTAAAAGGAATTCTTGCAAGGGAAGTTGAAATTGAGATAAAGGAAGTGCTTGACCCGAGGTTGTTCGGCGAAACGAAAGCAAAATTTTTAAAAAGAGCAAGAGAAAAAATACATGATTTATTTCCAAATTTAGACCCCGAAGATGTAAAAATCCTTGCAAGCGTGGTTGTAGGAGAAACAATGGAGCTGGGGGTGATTGAATATTTACTTGCGGATGATAATATTGAAGAAATTGTCGTAAACCAGAGTAATGAGCCCATCTGGATTTATCATAAAAAATACGGGTGGCTTAAAACAAATATTGTCCCTCCCGATGAAAACTGGATAGAGGAGTATTCGGCAAGGATTGCAAGACAGGTAGGAAGAGAAATTACCGCTCTTGAGCCGCTGCTTGACGCCCACCTGATTTCAGGGGACAGGGTTAATGCGACCCTCTTCCCGATATCAACACGGGGCAATACAATTACAATTCGCAGATTTTCAAGAACTCCCTGGACAATGAGCCACATGATGCAGCCCAAGTGGAAAACAATAAGCGCGGAAGCATCGGCGTTTATATGGCTTGCAATGGAGTACGAATTCAGTATGCTTGTCGCAGGCGGCACAGGCTCCGGGAAAACAAGTTTGCTTAATGCAACAATGCCGTTTTTTCCCCCGAACCAGAGAATCCTTACAATAGAGGATACCCGGGAATTGCAGCTGCCCGAATACTCGCACTGGATCCCGATGACAACGCGCCCCCCGAACCCGCACGGCGGGGGAGAAATTTCAATGCTTGACCTTATGGTTAATGCCCTGAGGCAGCGTCCCGACAGGATTGTGGTTGGAGAAGTAAGAGCAAAGCGGGAAGCTGAAATCATGTTTGAAGCAATGCACACCGGGCATTCAACTTATGCCTCATTTCACGCGGAGCGCGCAATAGAGGTTGTTGACAGGATTACAAACCCCCCGATGAGTATTCCCGGGACGGTTTTAGGTTCACTGCATTTAATTTGTGTCCAGTACAGGAACAGGAGAACAGGAATAAGGCGTACATTTGAAGTCGTGGAACTTGTAAAAAAACCGGGCGGAGGAATTCCCGATTTAAATGTCGTATACCAGTGGGATCCAAATATGGATTATGTAAAGGCGGTAAACCCGAGCGTTCGCCTTAAAGAAGAGTTAGAAGAATTCGTGGGCATGACGGAAAAGGAAATGAATCAAAATTTATCTGAAAAATCAATGATACTGGACTGGATGCTTGAACACAAGGTGATGGATATTAACGATGTCGGAAAAATAATCGCAGAATACTACAGGGATAACGACACTATCCTGGAACTGGTAAATGAGAATAAAAGTCCCGAAGAATTGTTGTGATTTAAATAATTTTATTACTAAAAATGGCATTACAAGAAGACACAATAGGACAAGCCATGTTTATAACAACAAATGACATGGTACCAAAAGACCACATCTGTAACCTTGTGGCAGCAATAGTAAAAGAGATAGATGTAAGTGGTATTGAAGAAAAATATATCGGCACGCCTGGAAGTCCTGCCTACCCGCGAAAAATGTTATTGCGATTGTTGGTTCAGGCATCAATTGACGGGGTGTGGTCATCAAGAGATATTGATAAGTTAGCTCGCGAGAATTTCATATATGTTTATCTTACAGGCAACAAAAAGCCCGATTTCAGAACAATATGTCTCTTTCGGAAGGATAACAAAGAGTTAATTGAAAGAACATTCAAAAAGGTCGTTGCCATTGCCCACGAGCTCGGAATACTGAATTTGGGTCATCTCTCAACAGACGGGACAAAAATAAAGGCAAATGCCTCAAACAATCATGTGCTGAGTAAGGAAGATATAGAATGGATAAAAGAAATTATAGAAAAAGGGATTAAATTAGATGAGAAAGAGGATAAACTCTATGGAGACAGAAGAGGCGATGAACTTCCGGAGGAACTTAATAATCCGGAGAAATTAAAGGAGAAGGTACGGGAAAAGATAAAGGAAATAGAAAAGTCAAAGGGAAAGAAACTACGGCGCGCGGGAAAGAAACTTGTTGAGAAACATGCTACGGGCAATGAAAAGCAGAAGGAGAGGATAGAGGAAAAGTTAGAGAAAATGAGTGAAGAGATAGAGAAAAGCGGGCAGAAAGCAGTTAGTGTAACCGATCCTGAAGCCCGGTTCATGGAAAACAAGAAGAAGCTAAAGGAATTATCATTCAACCCGCAGATAACCGTAGATCACGGTTCAGGAATAATCGTAGCTAATCAAAAATTATTATTAAATTCCTAAGTGGGCTGAAAAGCCCGCTGATTCTCGTCGGGAATTTCCGACATGGGCATGGAGAGTTATGAAACATTTGAACTTCCGATCCCTGACGCGTTAAAAGACAAGTTATCCGAGGGTGTTGAACTGCTTTACCTGGAGTGTATGGGCAGGAAGAAGATACTCCGGACCAAGTAAATTGAATTGAAATAAAATTTAAAATTATTATCAAAATTCCTTAGTGTATTGGAGCGTAGCGGAAATACGCTCCGCTATCGTCGGGAGCGTGACCCGACCTTTACATGGAGACTCGGGGCAGGATGAAGATACTACAGACCAAAAATTAAAAAATTATTATCAAAATTCCAGCCCACCAACCCCTAATCCCTAACAACTAACCCCTAATCCCTCAAAACTAAATTTATTGAGCCCGAATTAATTGTTTATTAATTTGATTTATTAATCTTTAAATTCTTAATATTTAATATAATAGAATCATTATCCCAATATTTTTAGTACGACTCAAAAATGACAGACCTGCGTTTATATGTAAACAAACTGTTTAAATCAATGGATGACCACGACGAGTATGTCCGCGTATCTTCAATTCGCTCGCTCGGGGAACTGAAAACAAGAATCCCGTTTGAGATGAGAAGAAAGACAATAAAAAATATCATAAATGCGAGCAAGGATAAAAAAAGTATTGTAAGGCATGCATCGGCAATCAGTATCGGGCAGTTAAAAGATGTTATTTTTGCAGAAGGTATGATGGGGGTTGCAACAGAGCGTCTCATCAGGTTAAGTTATGACAGGGAATGGGGAATTCGCAGCGCGGCAGCAATTTCTTTTGGAGAACTGGGGAACCGCATTCCCGCAAATGCCAAGGTGAAAGTTGTAGAAAGGGTGCTGGATTTGAGCAAGGACTTTGACCAGAATGTGCGGGGATTTGCCGCCGTTGCTCTTGGAAATTTAAAGGACGCTGTCCCGGGGCGCATGATGAAGAAGGTTGTCCGGCGGCTGCTTGAAATAAGCGAGGAGGAAGAGGAATATTCAAAAAGAATCGCTTCATTTCCCATATCTAAAATAAAAGGTTTGATAGTTGCAGAACCGCAAAAACAAATAATTGATAAATTATTAATTCTCTCGGAAGAGGAGCACTGGACAGACAGCGCTTCTGCCGCGAAATCACTTTCAGGTATGCTTAAAACAATACCCGTGCAGGCAAAGGATGAATTTGTGCAAAATTTATTAAAACTTACAAAAGACGGGGATAAAGAAATAAGGGCGGCTGCGTGTGAGGTCCTGGGCATCGTCTCGGTTTTTATTCCCGAGAGGCTTATTGAAGATATTATTGACCTGCTTATGGAATTAAGTAATGATAAGGACTTTGAAATCAGGGTATCATGTGTCATTGCGGCATCAGACCTTGTTAATATTGTACCTGGAAGTATTCGCACAAAAATTTTAAATAAATTATTAACCCTGACCCGTGATCCCGTGCTGGATGTAAAGCGTTATGCTACTCACGCACTGGGTAATTTTAAAGAAATTCCCCCGGAAATGAGAACTGCTCTCTTTGATCGGATAGCCGAACTATTTTATGATGATGACTGGTATGTAAAAAACCTGGCAATTAAAAACATCAACAGGTTAAGCGCAATCATCCCGAAGGATAAACTGCCCGTAATTGTCGGTAAATTAATGGTTTTGAGCAAAGATAAGGATAAAGCGGTTAGAAGTTCGGTTGCGCAAACACTTGGTTCTTTGAAGAACATGCTTCCCGAGGATTTAACCGCAAGACAGGAAATTGTTAAAATTGTGATGGGTCTAAGCGAGGATGTCGGTCTTAATGTCAAGTCATCTGCTGTGTGGGCATTAGGGGAACTGAAAGATAAAATACCTTATGCCCTGCGGCATAAAGCCGTAGACCGCATGCTTGAACTGAGCAGCTACCATAACTGGTATGTCAGGATGCATACTGTGAAATCCCTTGGTAAATTAAGCGTAATCATATCAGGTGATGTTGAAAGAAACGAGGTCACTGAAAAATTGTTCGCGGTAACGCAGGACTTTGAACCTTCCGTCAGAAGCCCTGCGGCATGGGCAATCGGGGAAATGGACGGGGTAATCCCGAAGGAGATGCGTAAAAAAGTTATAAGCCGCTTGCTGGAAATGACAGGGGATGAAACATGGATTGTTCGCGGTTATGCTGTATGGTCTGTCGGAAAGTTAAGAGATATTATACCGGTAGACATGCGCGATAAAGTAATCACAGAATTACTAAAAACGATTGATGATAAGGACTGGAATGTTCGCGGCGGAAGTATCTGGGCATTTGGAAAATTAGAAGACCAGGGTATAATACCCGCGGGTTTTAAAAACATAATAATAAATAAGGTATTTGCAGCATCCCGCGATGAGGATACGAATGTACGGGGGCATGTTGCACTTACAATAGGGAAACTGAAAGATGATATTCCTGCCGATATGATGGAAAGTGTTATAAAAGGACTTATCAGGTTAACGGGTGACTCCGACTGGAATGTAAGGGGTCCTGCCGCGCTTGCCCTTGGTAAATTTGTAGGTTTCGTGCATGAGGATGCGAAGCGCGAGGTCTCTGAAAGTTTATTGAAATTAACCAATGACCGCCAGTGGACAGTCAGGCATTCCGCCGCATGGGCACAGGGGCAGCTCCGAAACATAATACCAAGGGACATGAAAGAACAATTACTCGTTTCATTATTAAAATTAGCAGGGGACGAGGACTGGAGCGTAAGAGACGCTTCTGTTCGTGCCATCGGGGGTCTTACAATGGTAATCCCGAATGAAAGGAACAGGGAAGTTATTGAAATTGTTATTAAATTATGCAGGGATTCCAACCGTACGGTGAGTGATTCTGCAAGACACGCGCTTAAAAGATTAAAATTAATTATCCCGAGAGACATGAAAGAGGCATATACCTATCTAAAGTAATAAACAATGCAAAAAGAACACATTCGCGAGATTTTCTCAAGCACACAGGGAGAAGGAATATATACGGGGGTGCGTCAAATTTTTATAAGATTTCCCCTCTGCAATCTGAACTGTATCTATTGCGATACGCCTTCAAGGGATTTACCGGGATACTGTAATGTTGAAACGAAGCCGGGAAGCGAAAATTTTAAAAAAATTAAGAATCCTCTTTCCGATGAAAATATTTCGGAAATTATTCTGAATTTGAAAACATACGACCTTCACTCAATAACGCTTACCGGAGGAGAGCCGCTGCTTTACCCCGGTTTCATAAAAGAACTGAAAAATTTTGTTGATATTCCCCTCTACCTTGAAACAAACTCCACACTTCCAAAAAATGCAAAAAAAATTAAGACCTGCGTTGATTTTGTCGCGGCGGATATAAAAATTGATTATCCTGAATTTTATGAAAATTCAATTGAGACATTAAAAATCCTGAAAGACAAAAATTTGTTTGTAAAAATTGTCGTGCTTCCGGGAACGGAAAGTAAAACGATTGAAAAAGTTGCAAAGGACCTTAAAAACCATGACCTTGATGTTCCCCTAATTTTACAGCCCGTAACCCCACACGGCGAAGTAAAAGAAAAGCCGGGTGTAAAAAAAATTTTAAATTTGGCAGATGCCTGCGGTAAATATTTATCGGATGTAAGAATTGTCCCGCAGGTGCATAAACTCATGGGGGTGCTGTAATTTTATTGATATTTTAATTCATTAATATTTCTGAAATTTAATTTAAATGTCGGGCGGCTCCCGACGAGCGCCAGCGTATTTCCGCTTTATGCTTCGTTACCACTCGCAATATTTCCTTTCACTTCGTTCAAGCATTTACTCGTATGACTCGTAAATCCTCGTATAACTCGGAAATGCTCCAATACACTTAGAATTTTAATAAAATTAACATGAGTTCTGATAAAAATAAAATTCTTAATACAATTGAATTTTAATTTAAATTAAAGCACAAAAATGAACAGAAACTTCTTTGGAATGAACCTGAATATTACAATGATAATTATTATAATTAACATGCTCATCTTTCTGTCAGTGCATATCCTGCCCGGTTTAATTAACTTGCTTGCACTTCAACTTTTACTCCCGTGGACTTTTGTAACATCAATGTTTACGCACTACTCGCTCTGGCACATTTTCTTTAATATGTTAGCGTTATTTTTCATCGGGCAGTACATTGAATCAATACTCGGGGCAAAGAGATATTTATTGACATATCTTGCAGGCGGCATTATGGGAGGAATATTTTTCATATTATGGGATGTTTTGCTTTTAGGTCATCATGCAACAGCAATCGGTGCATCGGGTGCAATTTTCGGAATATTCACTGCTCTTGCAATTCTTCGTCCGGACCAGAGGATTTATTTGTTTCCGTTCCCTGTCCCGATTACACTTCCCGTAGCAGTTGTGGTGGCGTTCTTTTTTGCAATGTTTATATTCGGGGGCATCGCAAATGTTGCAAACAGCGCCCATCTCGGGGGCATTGTTGCAGGAGTAATCTGCGGTTATTACTTCAGGAAAAGGTCAGGACCGCTTTACGAGTATGATGAATACGGGAATGTTTACAGATATTGATATTGAAAAATAATATTTAAATTAAGTAAAAATATAATTTATTTATGTAATGGCTGCAACTACCATAAAAGAAGTTTTTCTGGGAAAGAAAGGCGGGTTGAGTATCCCATCAACTTTATTGGAAGAATCAGGAATAACCGAAGGAACACCCATGAAGGTTGAAATAGGGGACTCTCTAATTAAAATTTACCCTGAAAAATTAACAATGAAAGCAATTGAGAAAAAAGCAATTTTGTATTCATTGGAAAATCTCGGCGATGCCGTCGGCATCGGAGACATCAAATTTTTGAAAAGAGAGAAAATCTGGAAGGTGCCGATAAAAATATATACCGGAGATGTTGTTGGCGATGTTTATTTTACTGCTGAAGGGCATTTTATTCCGGAGAAATCAGGTAATGAAGAAGATATGTTGAAAAGAGCAGAGGAAATACTGGAACATAAGAAGAAAGTATTAGTAATAGATGATGAGGAAAAATGGCTTCAAGTAGCGCGAAGCATGTTGGAGAAACAAGGAGAAGATTATTCTATACGTTGTATGAGGATGAGCCACGTTATAGACGAATCTAAAATTTTAAAAATGGCTAAAGAAGAAAATTGTGATTTGATATTATTAGATATAATAATGCCCGGTCATGATCCAAGTAATGAGGGTATTCGTATTTGTAGATTGTTAAAACAAAGTCCTGAAACAAAAGATACGCCAATAGTGATGTTTTCAATCAGAGACGATCCTGATGCTCGTAAGGATAGTATTAAAGCAGGTGCTGTAGATTATATTAGCAAAATGAATCTCAATGATGATGAATTTTTATACAAAATAAAAAAGAATATAAAAAAGAGAAAAATAGCTTTTTAGTGTACTTGAAATCAAAAGATGATAAAAGAGAAACACATAACAAAACCCCACCGCAAACAAGAAAAAAGATGGACTTGCTTACCTGCATGCATCAGAATCTGTCTTGAACTCCTGGGTAAAAAACTTGATGAACAAAAAATAGCAGGACTCTGCAAAACCACACTGTTCGGCACAAAGCCGGAAAACGCGGAAAAGGGGGTTAAAGAACTTGGGTTTAACTGTTCAAGGATTACTCTTAGTTTAAATAATATATTTAATTTTGTGTCCCGGGAAATTCCGGTGATTATATGGATTTATCCTGCATACATTGAAAACACAAAAACATTACATTCGGTTATCGTAAACGGATATTCGCCTAAGGGGGTGGTTTATTTTGACCCCTATCTCAAAAAAGAAATAGAAGAGGATTATGTAACTTTTTCAGATAAATTGGAGGGGATAAACAATCAGGGGATGGTTGTCTGGAAATAAATTCATATAAAATTAAAAAATTAAAAAAATGAATACAAAATTCGGCGACTACGGCGGGCAGTTCGCACCTGAAGTGCTGATGTATGCACTCTCGGAATTGGAGGAATCATTCAATAAAATTTCAAACCGCGATGATTTCACAGGGGAACTGGGAGCATATCTTGAAAAATTCGCGGGAAGACCAACACCCCTCTATTATGCAAAAAATCTCTCAAAAGAACTCGGGGCAAAAATTTATTTAAAAAGAGAAGACCTTGTTCACGGGGGGGCGCATAAATTAAACAATACATTAGGTCAGGCGCTTCTTGCAAAAAAGATGGGTAAAAAACGGCTTATAGCGGAAACAGGTGCAGGACAGCACGGGGTTGCAACGGCAATTGCAGGTGCTGCTTTAAACCTTGATATTGAGGTCTATATGGGTTCCGAGGATGTTGAAAGGCAGAAATTAAATGTTTTCAGGATGGAACTCATGGGTGCGAAAGTAATTACTGTTTATTCCGGCTCGCAGACACTTAAGGACGCGATAAATGAAGCAATGCGCGACTGGGTTGCAAATGTCCGCGATACATATTATTTAATCGGAAGCGTTGTCGGTCCGCACCCGTATCCTTTGATTGTCAGGGAATTTCAAAAAATAATCGGCATTGAAACAAAAGAGCAGGTACTAAAAGCAGAGGGAAATCTTCCCGATGCAATTGTTGCATGCGTCGGGGGAGGAAGCAATGCAATGGGAATTTTTTATAATTTTATTGATGACGAGGTTGAACTTCACGGCGTTGAAGCAGGCGGGCATGGAGTTGAAACAGGAAAACACGGGGCATCGTTGTATGCGGGAAAAAACGGCGTGCTTCACGGCATGCACACGAAACTGCTCCAGGATAAATACGGGCAGATTCAAATCTCGCACAGCGTTTCGGCAGGGCTGGATTACCCCGGCGTGGGACCTGAACTTGCCGACCTTTATAAAAAAGGACGCTTGAAGGTTTTTAATGCAACAGACGATGAGGCATTAAATGCTTTTCGGACACTTTGCGAACTTGAAGGAATTATCCCTGCACTTGAGTCCGCGCATGCTGTTGCTCATGTAATGAAGATTGCAAAGAATTATTCAAAAAATGATGTTCTGGTTATAAACCTGTCAGGCAGGGGAGATAAGGATGTTCATACTATTGCGGGGTTGATGGGAGTTAAGTTGTGAATAAAATTTTTCATAAATTTTTCAATCAACTCATCAATCCCGATTTCATTTTCAATCTCCTCAATTTTTCTTAAATCAGCGGAAGTTGACGGCTTCTTCGGCGTAAATGTACATCCTTCCTTGCTCTGCAATTCATAAGTCCCGATTTTTTTTGCGATTTGCACAATATCTTCTTTATCCATCCCGATCAGCGGGCGATATACCGGGTAGGATGCGGCAGAATTTACAACCATTAAATTATCAAGCGTCTGGCTTGCGACCTGCCCTAAACTGTCGCCCATTACAATTCCTTTCGCGTTTGTGGCTTCTGCAATTTTTCCCGCGAATTTTAACATCATTCTTTTGCAGACAACACAGGTATATTTCCCCGCAACCTTTGAAATTTCACCCAGGATTTCATTGAAAATTTCCCTTTCAATATTATAAATTTTAATTTTATGAACAGAATAATTTTCCAGTTTTTTAATTATCTCGTCAATTTCATTCCCGAAGTGAACAACAGACAATTCACATCCCCGCCTCATCATCATAAAACCTGCCGCTGGAGAATCAATCCCGCCCGATATTAAAGCAACTGCCCTTCCCTGTGTCCCGTAAGGCATGCCGCCCGTGCCTTTAATTTTCTCATCAAAGATAAATGCGCAATCATCCTGTATTTCAATGAAAATTACCCTATCAGGATTTGTCAAATCAACCTTTGAGCATGTTTCTTCCAGGATTTTTGCACCGATTTCCCGGTCAACATCCATGCTTGAGAACTCGTGGTTTCCCGTTCTGTGAGTTCTTACGGCAAAAGAATTATTTGAATTAATTAAATTTTTTGAAAAATTCACGGCAATATCTGCGATTTTTTCCATTTCCGCACCTGTCTTTATTGCAGGACTTACGGAAACAATTCCAAAGACATCTTTAACTTCTTGTGCAATTCTTTCTATGTTTCTTTCATCATCCGATTCAATATAAAGCCGATGTCTTTTTTTAATAATTTTATGGGAAAGATTTTTATTTTTTAATTTCAGTACAAGATTTTCAATTAATTTGTTTTCAAATTTTTTCCTGACATAGTCGCTCTTTAAAAAAATCTCGCCGTACCTGACGATGACAGTATTGTGATTCATACATTAAAATTAAGATTCAATTGAAATAATAAAAATTTTGGTAACTTTTCGATTTATCAATTTTTTATCAATTTTGATTGAAAAAGAAGGAGATGGGGGCTACCGCCCCCTCTCCTTTCTAAACCTCTTCCCCCGAAGCGAGTTGCAACTATATTTGCAACTCACTGATTTTCTTCACTAATTTTAAAATTTAAATTAAAATTTTGACATTTTCGCCAATTTTTCTTATTTTTCCAGAAATTTTACCGCAAAAATCAAAGAATTTTATATAAACTAAATTATATATATTTCAGTTATCAGATTTCTGCATACCGAACGAAAAAGATATTTTCGCTTTTCCTTTTTAAAGGATGACTTCCTAATATATAACATAACAATAATAATTATTGTTATAACAATATTAAATATATAATAAACTAAATGAAAATGAAAAAAACAACAAAAGACCTGAAATTGGTCATGGGGCTGGTAGTTCTGCTGATGGGACTACTGGTTATTTCGGCAGGTGTTTCTGCTGAGAACATCAGCAACCAAACCACTGATGTGAACATTACAGATGAAGTGGTTGAAACTGCAACAGACGATGCAGCCGAAATAGAATATGTTGGTGATGATCCGCCAACAAACGAAGAAGAAACTGAAAATGTTGAGCCAGTAGCTCCGCATTTCAGTTCAAAAGCGATAAGTGCCGATGATAAAAACCCGGGGAGATTAGCGGTGCAGGTGACAAACATTATGGGAAACCCAGGTATTGAAGCCCAGATAATTCTGGATGTTCCCGATGATGTTGAAGTTTCTGGATCTATTGGAGCATTGGAGGGCAAAGCAAGTTACAATACTATAAAATTGAATATACCCTCAGGGGGTGTAACTTACATTGAAATACCATTTACTGCAAAAGAAGCGGGAGACTACCGGGCGTCTGCAACACTCTACTGGAAATGGAAAGGTGATGATAAATTGCACCAGATCGGGTTTGACCACACAGTCCACATAAACAGGAACTTGGGTGAAGTTTGCATTCAGAAACCCGGTGAGGACTCCTGCGGCACAGAAGTAAAGAACACACTCCCCGAACCAACCGCAAATCAGATACTGTTGGTTGTTGCAGTTTTATTGGGTATCGCGGTGATTATAGGGTTTGCAAAGAAGTCACAAGTAATATTTAGACAAAAAGACTAATATTTAATAAGCAATGACTGAATGGGAAATACTTGTTGAGGACGGCAATTTAATAGTAGAGTTTGAGAAGCCGGGAAAAAAACAAGAGAAGAGGAAATCTGAAGACGCTGAAAAATTAGAAAATCAGACGAAATCAGACGAAGGAATTCTCCTTCCTCCGTCTATTTTAAAAAATATGGAGATAAGGGCGCAATCAATATTCAGACCAGAGCATGAGGATATTGAGATTTTATACGCTCTTTCAGGATGTTCGCACAGGGTAAATACGCTGCACCAGTTTTCAAGTGAAGA
The DNA here is from genome assembly GCA_001723845.1 of Candidatus Altarchaeales archaeon WOR_SM1_SCG. Lineage (GTDB taxonomy): Archaea > Altiarchaeota > Altiarchaeia > IMC4 > WOR-SM1-SCG > WOR-SM1-SCG. The sequence continues at coordinate 12,672 of MCBE01000033.1, read as the reverse complement.
TGTTCTCTATGGTTCGGACTCAAAGGAAGCGAATGTGAATGTAGAAAATATGATTGCACACATCAGAGCAGAAACCGGGGAATTGCCGGAATTACTTGTGATACTGCACACTCACCCCGGAGGAGAACCCCTGCCAAGCACGCAAGACAAGTTATTTTTCAGAACAACTGCACAAAAGATAAAACAATACTCATCGGGAACAGAAGTGTTTTACGGCATTCATGCGATAAGCGGCGGTTCGGTTCGTGCAAAAAAAGATTACGAAAAGATAAAGGAAAACACAATAAAATGGAGCAGCATAACCCACGACCACGAGGTTGCATTTTACACAAAAGAATCAAAACCTAAGGAGGTAAACAAAAATGGATGAAGTTAATATGTTAGCATCCATACTAAAAAGTATGGATAAGGAAGGAAAAGACCTTGCAAAAGAAATCAGCGGTATTTTAATAGACCGTCAAACAAAATCCCTGTTTTTACTGCGGCTGAAGGAATTTAAAAGAGAAACTTCAAAACTAAAGCAGCCGCCAAAAATCGCGAAAGTGGAAAAAATGGTTATGGAATTTGTTCTGGAACAGAAAAAACCAGTTACAAGAGATGATATTATTGAAAAATTCGGCAAAACACACAAGAGTTTGCAGTATGAAACCCATGCGTCAATTACACTAAATTCTCTTGTGAAGAAAGGTTTTTTAGGGAAATCAAAAATTGAAGGAGTTATTTACTTCATGCTTCCCGAGGATGCCGTTTCCCACACACTTTCGGTCATGGGTAAACTTGCAGGGGATATAAAAACAGAAGATGATATATTAAAAATTTGCAAGAGTACGGGGATGCCTGCGATTAATGTTATATCTGTTTTGAACGAACTCGGGTATTGAAAATAATAATATTAATACAAAATAAATCTAAAAATTTAAAAAATGGAAAACAAGAATAAGATACCAAGCGATACCTTGGATTTAATTTATCACGAAACAAAAGATCAATTAAAGAATCAATTTCAAGCATTAGAAAACTTAAATACAAAAGCAAGTATAATACTTGGTTTTGTGGCTGTATTATTGGGTATTATATTTACAAATAAACCAATAATGGCGTGTCACAGATATTGTTTTTTTATAATGGCTCTTATCCTTTTCTTTATTTCTTTATTCTCAGCATTTTTTGCATATAAAGTTGAAGATTATAGATTAGGCCCTGATCCAGATGCGTTATACGAACACTATAGAACTGATGAGTCTGATGAAGTTAAAGAGCAGGTTATTGTTAATTTTATAGAATCATTCAAAGAAAATCAGAAAAGAATAGGTAAAAGAGCAGATCGTGTGAATGTTTCAATATTTACACTTTGTATCGGTTTAATATTATTTGTAATAAGCAAACTCATAAATTGATAAAATGACAGAAGAAACTAAAGAAACCAAACCCGATAGAAAAACACCTGATCCCCGGCTTGAGGTAAAAATGAAAAACGAAAAATCTAAATCTAAATCTAAATAGGTTAGTAGAAAAGTAGGTGAAATAACGAAGAAATGTCTGCTTTGATTAGAGTAAAAAAGCATACAAATCATAGCATCACGTAGCATAACAAAAGATAAATTTAAAACAAAAAAAGAGGTGAAAAAAATGAAAACCGAAATTAAAACAAAAAAAGGAAACGAAAACCAAAGCAAAAGCAATAAAGCAAAAAAATAAAATAAAAATTTAAACAAAACCACAAACAGATAATACAATACAAAATAAATCTAAAAATGGTAGAAAATAATAAAGGAAATTTAGAGTTTGCTGAAAAACTTCTGGAAATTGCAGAAAAGGACTTGGGTGCAAGTAAAATTTTATATCACAAAGAAGAGTATCCTCAAGCCGTTTATCTTTTACAACAATCTGCAGAAAAAGCGATAAAGGCGTATTTTGTGATTATGGGGTTTGAACCAGAAGATTTATGGAAGTTTTCTCACACACCCGTTAATACGAATATCATAAAAAGTATCCACTTGCTTTTTCTTGGACACACTTTGCATAACCAACTTACATTGCATTACAAATTTCATGTACTCGATATTTCTCAAATATTGAAAACTGCAAAAGATAAGTACGAACTAGAAGAGAAAGTTATGAATTTAGATAAATCAGACATACTGCAAATGAAAAAAGAAAAAATACTATTCCATCTACAATTTCCTTTTGACGCTTTTGATGAAAATAACGATTATACTAATGGAGAGATTCTGAAAGATGGAGATAAATACCTTAGGGATTGGAGAAGTATAAAGAAAATAGCTGAGGAGGAAGGAATAAAAGAAAACATTGATAAACAGTTTTTTAAAATTTATGGAAAGAAAAGCAAAGATTATTTTGATGATTGTTATATTAGAATTTATAATAAAGTCAATCAGAAGATAAAAGAACCTCAGCAGGAACAGTATATGAAGTTTATAGGAAATTTTTGCGAAAATATAATAGAGAATATAAAATGGAGTATAAAAATCAGAAATCCTAAACCTGCAATTCTTACCAATATTTCTCTGCTTACCGGTCCTCACGAATCTTGCACTCGTTATCCAGCATCTGGCATATTGGAACCATCTGACTACAAAAGGGGTTTGGGAATAGTCGATGAATATCTAAAAATTCATGAGAGATTGGATGTGTGTGTAAAATTTATAAAAAATTATAAAACCTGGCATTTAGATTCAAAGTTAAATACATTTAAAAATGAGTAGAAAACACAATTATAAACGTTTGCGCAGAATTTTAATCGCAACAACATTAATCATAATTTTAATTGCACAAACAATGCAAGCAAATGAAATACAAATAACGACAGACAGTTCTAATCAATTTTCTCCTGCAATCTACGGGGATAAAATTGTATGGTATGATAATAGAAATGGTAATGATGATATCTACATGTATGATTTAAAAACAAACACCGAAAAAAGAATAACGACGGACAGTTCTAGTCAACGTTATCCTGCAATCTACGGGGATAAAATTGTATGGCAGGATTATAGAAATGGCAATCATGATATTTATATGTATGATTTAAAAACAAACACCGAAAAACAAATAACAACAGACAGTTCCCACCAAAAGTATCCAGCAATCTACGGGGATAAAATCGTATGGTCTGATTATAGAAACGGCAATTCGGATATCTACATGTATGATTTATCAACAAACACTGAAAAAAGAATAACGACAGTCATTTCCCAAAAAGATTATCTATCAATCTACGGGGATAAAATCGTATGGGATGATCATAGAAATGGTATGTGGGAGTTGGATGTCTACCTATATGATTTACCAACAAACACCGAAAAAAGAATAACGCCAGCCGGTTCTATGCAAGGGAGTCCTGCAATCTACGGGGATAAAATTATATGGATGGATGATAGAGATAATTCTCTGGGTATCTACAGGTATGATTTATCAACAAACACCGAAAAAAGAATAACGACAGTCATTTCTAATCAGTTTAACATTATAGCAAGCTACGGGGATAAAATTGTATGGATGGATAATAGAAATGGTAATTGGGATATCTACCTTTATAATTGTTTAGATGGAACTTTCTGTGGTGGAACATGCTATGCCACTACTGGAAAATGCTGTGTTGGGGCGTGGTATTCGGGAACGAACAGTTGCTGTTCTAATAGCGATTGTGCGAACGATGAGTATTGTTCTTCAAATTACTGTGTTAAAAAATGTGGGAACGGCGTTTGCGAAAGTGGAGAAACCTGCTCTTCATGTCCCGGCGACTGCGGATGCTCTTCCGAAAAACTTTGCTGTGCTGGAAACTGTCTAACTCCTGCGTGCTCATCAAATTCAAATTGCAGTGACGGAAACACCTGCACACTTGATTCTTGTAGTAATGCAGGAACCTGTTCTGCATCATGCGCGCATACAACAATAACATCCTGTTTGAGCGGTGACGGCTGTTGCCCTTCTGGCTGTAATTCTGTAACTGATAACGATTGCTCTGTAAGTTGCGGAAACGGTGTCTGCGAATCTGGAGAAACATGCAGTTCATGTTCAAGCGACTGCGATTGTACTTCCGGAAAGATTTGCTGTGCAGGGAGCTGTGTAACCCCGAATTGTAATTCAAATTCAGGATGCAGTGACGGGAACCCCTGCACAGTTGATTCCTGTAGTAATGCTGGAACATGCTCAGCATCATGCTCGCATGCTGCAATAACTTCATGCTCAGGAGGTGATGGATGCTGTCCGTCCGGCTGCACTTCCGCAAACGATAATGACTGCTCTGTTGCCTGCGGAAACAATATTTGCGAATCAGGAGAAACTTACTCTTCATGTCCCGGCGACTGCGGATGCTCTTCCGGGAAGATTTGCTGTGCAGGAAGTTGTGTAATACCGAATTGTAATTCAAATTCAGAATGCAATGATGGGAACTCCTGCACAGTTGATTCTTGTAGTAATGCAGGAACCTGTTCTGCATCATGCTCGCATGCAACAATAAACTCATGCGTGGGTGGTGACGGCTGCTGTTCTTCCGGCTGTAATTCCGCAAATGACAATGACTGCTCTGCGAGTTGTGGAAATGATATTTGCGATAGTGGAGAGGATTATAATAATTGCCTTCAAGATTGTCCTGCACCGATAGTTTGCGGTGATGAAATATGTGCTGAAGGCGAAACTGCTATTTCATGCCCGCAGGACTGCGACCTTTGCTACGGTATGGTTTGCGACAGTTACTGCTCAGGAAGATTAAGATATCATGAGGGAACATGCCTGAATGGAGAATGTGTGTATCAAACAGAAGAATGCTCATGCAGGTGCGAAGGCGGATACTGCACAACAGACCCGAACGACAGGGATTGTGACGGTGTTACATCGGATGTTGACTGCGATGATTCAAACTCCCAGAACAAAAACAGGAGAGACCTTGACTCAGATGGTGATGGCGGAAATGACTGCATAGACAAATGCCCTGAGTCTAAAGGACCTGCAAGCACAGGTTACTGCCCGTGCGCGATTACAGAGAGATGTGATAATTGCCTGGAATTAGGGGTTGGCGAACACTGCGACTGTAATGAGGAATGTAAAAGCAAATATTGTTTAAGTAAATCCAAGACCTGTATTTCAGTACCATTGCAACCGGCGATAGATATTCAGGTGTTATCTGCGGTGTCAAGAAGCCCGGGGAAAATTACATTTCAGGTTACAAACAAACTAAACAACCCTAAAATAATCGGGAAAATGGAGATTAAAATACCGGATGATGTTGAAATCCATAATACTGTGAATGTTGAGGATTTGGGAACGAGAGGTTTATTAGGGTTTAACATTCCATCAGGGAGTGAAAAACATATAAGTGTAGAGTTCAGTTCCAACAACCCAGGGGATTTCAGGTTTTCCGGTGAAGTTTACTGGTGGTATGAAGGAGATGATGAAAACAAGCATCATGAAAGTTTGGATAAAACAGTAACAATCTGGCAGTTCTGCGGCGGAGAATACTGTTCTCCTGATAAATACTGCGGCGAGGATAAGAAATGCCATGCTGAAGAAAAAGCAGATGTTGGAGCATCAAAGGAAGAAGAGGCAAGTCCCGCAGGAGTGCAAAAAGAAAAAGAAGATAGTATCTGGTGGCAGAATCCGCTATTTATCATTGCTATTGCTTTGATTATTGTGGTTGTAATTTTTGTGTTGAAATCAGGGAAATCTAAAGCGATAGTAAGAATAAAGGAGACGGGACATGAAGGCACAGACCTCCCGGAAACAAAACCCCTGCAGGGAATAAAAACAAAACCTGAAATAAAAACTCAAAAAACAACAGAGTCGGACGAAAAAGTCATAAACACCTGCAAGTTCTGCGGAATCCAGATACCCCGGAAATATGAATACTGTTATGACTGCATTAAACATAAGAAGATGCAGGATATGCAAAGGGATATACCTCGTGAAATCAAAACTGATGATACACACTTAGTAAGGTCAATGCCTGAACTGCTTATTGATAACTGGCTGTATCACCATAACATAAAACATGAAGTTGAAAAGAAACTTCCGATAAAAGAACTCAGGTACTGCGACTGGTATCTGGCGGATCATGATTTATATATTGAGTATTGGGGAATGATGAATGATGAATCATACAGAAAAAGTAAGAAAATAAAGGAAAAAATCTACAAAAAGAATAGATTAAAGTTGCTGGGGTTAGAACAAAAGGATATACAAAATTTAGATGAAATTATCCGTTTTAAACTTGAACAATTTGGTATAAAACTTGATTAAATCTAAAATTTAAAAGTATTATAGTAACTGTGAAGTCAGTTAGGTAATGAATAAAAACAAATTTATAATTAATTAGATTTTTAAAAATCTCTTTAAATTTAACTAAAATTTAATTAGTGAGTTGCCACGATAGTTGCAACTCGCTTCAGGGGTTAGGGTTCATGAAGGGGAAGGGGGTGGTAACTCCCTTCCCCTCATTATTTAATGAATAATAAATTAATAAGATGGCAGACCTGAATTTTGAAATAAAATCAAAAGACATAGCAGCAAGAATAGGAAAATTAAAAATCAATAACAGGGAAATTGAAACACCGACATTGATGCCGGTCTATAACCCGAATAAGCCCTTAATCACGATTGAAGAATTGAAAAAGGAATTTGGTGTTAAGGTTATCATGACAAACGCGTACATCATTTTGAAAAACGAGAAATTGCGTGATGAAATCACGGATAAAGGCATTCATAAATACCTGGATTTTGACGGCATTGTCGCGACAGACTCCGGCTCATACCAGATGATGGTCTATGGTGCGGTGACAACGACAAACGAGGAAATCCTGAGATTCCAGGAGAAAATCGGATCAGACATCGCATCTTTTCTTGACATCCCGTCGCTTCCCGATGCCTACAAGCCCCGTGCCGAGGAGCAGCTTGAAATAACACTTGCCCGCGCAGAGGAAGCAAAAAAATTAAATTTAAATTTAATTATAAACGCGGGAATCCAGGGTGCAAGATACATTGACCTGAGAAAAAGAGCAGCGGAAGAAATCGGGAAAAATTTCAAACTCGTCGCTGTCGGGGGAATCGTTAAATTAATGGAGGACTACAGGTTTTCCGATCTGATTAATGTTATTGCAGCGGTAAAGGAAAGCATACCAAAAAACCGCGCGGTTCATGCCTTCGGTCTCGGGCATCCGATGGTTTTTGGAATTGCAGCAGGCATGGGATGCGACCTTTTTGATTCAGCAGCGTACGCATTGTATGCGCAGAACGGGAGGTACATTACACCGAGCGGGACAAAACACCTGCATGAACTTTCTTATTTACCATGCTCATGCCCGGTATGCTTGAATTATAAAATCAGTGAATTAGATGAAAAATTACTTGCAAAGCACAACCTTTACGTGTGTTTTGAAGAACTCCGGAGAGTAAAGCAGGCGATTGTTGAAGATAATCTCTGGGAATTAATACAGATGCGGGCAAGGTCTCACCCGGCGCTTATATCGGGAATTGAAAAAATGGTTGAGCACGGTGAATGGCTTTCAAAGATTGACTCAATAACAAAAACATCCGCCTTCTTTTACGCGGGATTTGAATCAAATTATAGGAGTGAAGTCGTGAATGCAAAAAAACGGCTTCAAAGAGTATGCTCGGAAAATTTAATTAAAATTCACCCGTTCGGCGAGGTCCCGGCTGAAATCTGCGATATTTATCCTTTCAACTGCATTCTGGTTCCGGAGCGTCTTGAAAATGAAGAAGGTGCCAGGGGTCAGGGGTCAGGAATTAGAGATATTCATAAAATCAAAAAGATAATGGATTATCAATTCGGCTCCGGAGCAGGTGACTTAATTGATGATAAGGTAAGAATTGTTCGCTCAAGAAAAACCCGCCGCATAAGATGGATATATGATGCGAAAAACAGGAGAGAACTCATAGCATCGGTGAGGGCAAGAGACCACCTGATAATTCCGAAGATGAATTTAGCAGGAAAACTGCACGAGAAATTTGAGTATCCGAAATTAAGGGTTGTTGTTGACGATGAAGCATTACCTTTTGTAACGGAAGGAAAAAGCGTTTTTTGTAAGTTTGTAAAGGAAATTGACACTGACCTGAGGTGCGGTGATGAAGTGCTTGTGGTTGATGAAAATGATAAATTAATTCGGGTTGGAACGCTGCACCTGTCGCCAGAGGAGATTATGGATTTTGACAGGGGGATGGCTGTGAGGGTGAGGTGAACAAAATTAAAAGCGGTGAAGCGACATCCGCACTCAAAGTCAGGATGATGTTACCGGGATGATGGGCATTGTTCACATAGGGGGGCTGCGGTTACAATGGTGCGTTTTTTTCGTAAGATAGAATTGGAATTTGGGGTTAATTAGAGGGGTTCATCTAAATATTGTAAAAATTTGATTAAATAAAAATTTAATTATCTCAATAAATACAAAATAATTTCACCCCGTTCATCCATGAGTCATACGAGCGGATATTGCGATGTAATCGCATTAAATCTTTTAAAATAAATTTTAAAATGGCAGAATTAGCGATACAAAAACTTGAACATATTGAGCAATTACTGGTTGGTATTGATACGAAGATTGATAATTTCCCGGGATTTGAGGAACTGAAAGAATCAGAACTTAAAGAAATAAATGAAATTAGAAACGAAATGCAAAAGGGCGACTATGCAACATTTGATGAAGTTTTTGGTGATATTGATTAATTAATATTGAGCAACATGTACAGAATACTTCTCTTGCAAAAGGCAGAAAAATTTGTTAGAAATTTGAGTAAAAAATAATCTTTATAAAAATTCAAACTCTTCATCAGGTAGTATTTTGATAACCTTTCCTTTAAATTCTTCAGGTAATGAAAATTGCTTTAGTAATCTGGATGTTGCGCGCTTCTGTGCTTCCAGATCTTTGGGATGAATCCTCAGCAGCCAGATTCCAAAATGCCCGGAAGGAGGATATAAAAACGGGTCTATAAAGTCGGCATCACGGGAAATAAGTATTCTTTCCTCTCTTACTGCTAATTCAAAAACCATACCGTTTTTAATACTCATGGGGGATAATTTCACATCATGCCCTGATTTAACCAAAAAACGGAATAAACCGTGGTGTACATTTTCATCCAGTAAGAATTTCATTTTTATGCCGGTGCCATGTTAGCAAAACTTTTTTCAACGAGATGAGCGGCGAAATTTAGAGCAGCTTCAATATGCCTTTCAGTCAGGGAAGGGTATGCTTCAATAATTTCTTTAGTACTGGCTCTCGCTTCAAGCATTTCAAGGACAATGGAAACCATGACTCTTGTTCCTCTGAAAGTGGGTTTTCCATGGCAAATTTCGCTGTCAACCACGATGTAATTATTGATTTCGGTTCTCATGTTATTAATAATTACAAACAGGAATATTTAAATCAAAAAAATAATTTTAAAAAAATTTCCTGCGCTGCGGTTTTCAATTTTCGTGTAAATTAAACTAAAATTTTGTTATTCATTTCCGAGTTATACGAGGAAATGTTTGAACGAAGTGAAATCATTCTGAATTTTATATTAATTATCGGTTACGAATCAAAATAAATTAAATTTTAATTCGCTGCCTGACCGCACATAAAATTTTATTGAAATTCATAATTGCAGTATGATGTAATATCTGATTTTTTGGTTATACTCCATAATTCCTCGATTATAAGAGTCAGGTAAGAACAGGAATCAGAACTTATCAAATTCCCCAACCCCTAACCCCTAACCCCCAACCCCCAACCCCTAACCCCCAACCCCCAACCCCTAACCACTAACCCCTAACCCCCACCAACCAGCCCGTAATCTTTTATTAATTTAGTTTTAGTTTTAATACTTAATATAATAATCAAAAAAGATGGCTCATGCGTTTATAGGGGCAGGTCAGTGCGGCTGCGGAATTGTTGATGCAATGTTTTCTCATAAGAACATGTTTAAGATTGCAACCCCGATAGTGATAAATTCAGCCACGCAGGACTTGATGAATCTCGAGAATTTAAATAAAAAATACTGGATTGGTGTTTCAAAGACGCACGGCTTTGTTGACGGCGTAACCGAGGGGTTTGATGAACTTGTTGTCGGCGGATTTGGAAAGGACCCTGTTAAGGGGAGTGAAATAATTAAATCCCATTATTCAAATCTTAAAAAGACCTTAAAGGAAAGAATTGAAGGTATGGGAAAAGACAGGCGTTCTGCTCCCGTTGTTTTTCTTGCCGTGGGTCTCGGCGGGGGAACAGGAAGCGGGACATCTCCTTTTGTTGCAAGGGCAATTAAAGAATTATTTGATATTCCCGTTATTGCAATAGGTGTTCTTCCCGCGGTAAAAGAAGGAGACATAACTGCATGGAACGCATGGCGGTGTTTAAATGAATTATTTGATTATGTTGATGCTTACATTCTTGTTGACAATGAAAGAATTTCACACCTTGAAAGCATGGAGTCAATGTTTAAACAGTACAATATGTATGTGGCGCAGAGCTTGATTGACATTCTGCTCGGGACAATCCTTGAAAAAATACGCCCCTCGGATTATGCACTAAACCCGCCGGTTATTGATATCCAGGATATTATAACCGCGATTACCTTTAAATCGGGACTTAAATCAAAGCCGGGGTTTGCAACGCTTTCTCGTGTCAGCGACAGGATAAGACCTTTTTCAAGGTATCTTATTCCTTTTGGGGGCTACCAGAAGGTGAATGTTGACAGTTTAATTGAGCGTTCATTCAAGCGAATGACGCTGAAAGATGTTAAACCTGACGACTGCATGAAAAGCCTGGCAATGCTTCGGGTTCCTTCCTACTACCTTAAAAGAAAGGGAAGAATCAATACAAATGCTGTTTTCCAGTTGTTAAAGGAGCGGACCGAGTCGCATGAGACGCATTTCGGTATTGCGATCACAAAGAAAAATTTAGCATCAATTACCCTGCTTGTAACCTACATGCCCTCGGTACTTAAACGGCTGAAGGAACTTGAAGAACTTGCAACAGAACATGAAAAGGTTTCTACGAAGCTTTTTGATGCTTACGGCGGGGGTCTTAAGGCAGAAGAATCAACGGGAGCAAAAAAAACCGAAATAGAAATAAAGATGCACGAATATGAAGAAGAATTTATCCCGAAAAAAGAGAAAGAGAAGAAGCATGAGGAAACAAAAAAACCCCGGGAAAAAGAGGTAAAAAAACCGGGGAAGGCAGAAAAACCGAAAAAAGAAATCAAAGAAAAATCAAAAGTTGATAAAGAATTATTGAATGAATTGGAGGTCTGGGTTCTTTCCGAGATTGCAGAGGAGGCAAAAATTAAATTAGCAACGGGAATGCTGAAAGGTGAGGCGGTTGAGATTATAAGCGGTTCAAAAAAAGTAACGCCTTCACTTGTCCTTAAAGTCCTGGATGCACAGGAAGAAACCGCAAAAATTAAAAAAGCCAGGGATGTGTTGTTGAATATAGATAAAGGACGCGTAAAACCGGAAAAAGAAATTAAAGAAAAATTAAAAATAAATAAAAAATTATTGAATGAATTAACCCTTCCGATTCTTACAGAGATTGCAAAAAAGGCAAAAATTGAAATTAAATCAGGGGCAAAAAAAGGCGATGTTTCCAGTACCATACACAAATCGGAAAAGTTAACGCCATCGCTTGTTCTTAAAGTTCTTGAGAAACAAAAGGAAACGCAAAAGATTAAAAGAGTAAAGGATGAATTGCTGAAGTCAGAGGAAAAAGAGGAAAAGAAAAAGCCCGCAAAGAAAGAGAAGACGAAACCCGAAATATCAAAAAAAGAAATTGAATGGAAAAAAAATAAATCTTCAATTCTCGGGCAGACCGCAACACCGGCACTTATTGATATTGCATACGCTTCCGGGATTGATGCAAAAAGAACATGGCCCAAATATAAAATTGTCAATGAACTTGAAAAATCAGAAAAAATAACGCCGTCGCTGATTCTTGATATTTTAGCGGGAAGGACCGAGACGCCGAGAATTAAGAGAGTTAAGGAGGAGTTGATGAAGTATGTGTGAATTGAAATTTTTTTAAAATTAACTGTCAATCTCAAGCACTTTTTTCACCAGTGGTGCGAAACTAAACTCTTTTGCGGGTTTTAATTTTTGTACCGGAAACAGTAAAACAGCAGGTTCTTCATCTATCAGGTCATTTTCCCCGAGATATTGCAGTTTTCTGTTGTAGTACTCTTCGTAATCGGTATAATTTTTAAACAAACAAAATGTTGCCGACTCAGCATCGCTGTTTATCCCGAATATCTCTGCCGGTTGATGTTCATGCTCGTTTCCCTTATCAATTTTATATTTTATGTGCATGAAAGCAATCAGTTCAAAACCCAGCAGTTTTAAATCCGGGATGTTTCTCAGCTTTATTATTCCGTTCTCAAATAATTTTTTCTTTATCCTGCTTACCACATGAGTTGATACCTTTGTTCTGACTGTTATTTCGTCATTTTTAGCATCAGGCATCTCTACAAGTGCGCATAACACTTTTTTCTCGTTTTTTGTTAATCTTATTCTCTCTGCCGGGTTTTCATTTTTGTTTTCACATTCAACAGGGATTTTCACAGAGGCATTATCTATCATAATTAACCCTACCTTCTCTGCAAGTTTTTCATCTGAAAAATCTCAAAATCACTAACCTGCGGACATATGTTATTATTTTGTTATCTCTTCAGAGT
>MCBE01000032.1 GCA_001723845.1 Candidatus Altarchaeales archaeon WOR_SM1_SCG | reverse complement strand
TTTTTATAAAATTAAATTAGATAAACTATTTTAATAAATTCCGTAAAAATGAAATGTGAGATTGTTAAATTTTTATCTCCACTTCAGCCACCACTCCGCCATATTCACCACCGCACCCTTTAAATCCTTCCCCTTTTCAGTCAGCGAGTATTCAACTCTCAGGGGAACCTGGGCATATACTTTTCTGTTAACAATTCCTTTTTTCTCCATCTCGCAAAGCCTGCCGGACAGCACTCCGGGGCTTATGCCGTCAAGTGATTTCAGGATTTCATTAAACCTTCTTTCGCCTGCGAAAAGCTCGCGCAGTATCATAATCATCCATTTTTTCCCCACGAGTTTTGCCGTCTCCTCGACGGGGCATTTTCCTGTTTCTTCCAGTAAACACTTTTCCTCTCCGGTTATCGGGCAGTTTGAACACCCATGTAAGTTCGCCATATAATAATAATTAATATTCTTTTAATTTAAATACTTTTTATATATTAAATATTAATAATTAATTAACTATTAAAAAAATAGTTTAAAATAAATAAATAATAAATTAAAATAAATAAATAAAGAAAAAGTAAAAATGTACTGCCATCAATGCGAACAAACGCCGAAAGGCGGATGCACCAAAGTAGGTGTATGCGGAAAAAACGAAGATATTGCAAGTTTACAGGATACATTGATATTCGGATTAAAGGGAATTGCAGCTTACGATTATCATGCCAATGAACTTGGTGAAAGTGATGCGGAAATTTGCGGTTTCTACCGGGAAGCGCTGTTTTCGACACTGACAAATGTTGACTTTGACCTGAACAGGTTTGTCGAATTAAACCTGAAAGCAGGGAGCATGACTTACCGTGCAATGGAACTCTTAGATAAAGCGCACACCAAAAGGTATGGAAATCCTGAGCCCGTGGAGGTTTTTACAGGAACTGCGGCAGGTCACGGGATACTTGTGACCGGGCACGACCTTCTTGATCTTGAGGAATTATTAAAACAGACCGAAGGAAAGGGAATAAATGTCTATACTCACGGCGAAATGCTTCCCGCCCACGGTTATCCCGGATTAAGGAAATACAAACATCTTGTCGGAAACCGGGGAGGCAGCTGGTTTCACCAGAAAAAAGAGTTTGAGGAATTTTCAGGAGCGATTCTTGGAACAACAAACTGCGTGCTAATTCCAAAGGACTCATATAAAGACAGGATGTTTACCTGCGGGATTGCGGGACTTGAAGGAGTCACACATATAAAAGACCGTAATTTTGATCAGGTAATTAAAAAGGCATTGGAACTGCCGCCATTGGAAGAAGAAGCAGGAGGAACTATTACGACAGGGTTTCATCACTCAAATGTACTTGCTCTCGCACCGAAAATCATTGAAGCCGTGAAAGCAGGTAAGATACGGCGGTTCTTTGTTGTCGGAGGATGCGACGGTCCCGGTAAAGGAGGGGATTATTATTCAGAACTTACAAAAATAATTCCTGACGACTGCGTAATTTTAACCTGCGCCTGCGGGAAATATAGGTATAATTCTCGCGATTACGGGGACATTGACGGCATCCCACGATTTATTGACCTCGGACAGTGCAATAACGCTTATTCCGCAATCCGGATCGCAGCAGCACTTGCAGAGGCGTTTGAATGTGATGTGAATGACCTCCCGCTTTCGATTGTGCTTTCATGGTTTGAGCAAAAAGCAGTTGCAATCCTGCTTGCGCTTTTAAGTTTGAATGTGAAAGGAATCCGGCTCGGACCAACGCCGCCGGACTTTATTTCACCCGGTGTGTTTAAACTTTTGCAGGATAATTTTGATTTGAAATTAATCGGCGACCCGGAAGAAGATTTAAAAGAGATGTTAAAATAAATATTATATTAATTTTATAATCTATTAATAAATGAAATGACAAAAAGAAATATAATAAAAATTAACGAGGATAAATGCAACGGCTGCGGGGAATGCGTACTTTCCTGCGCTGAAGGAGCGATACGAATAGTTAACGGGAAGGCGAAACTTATAAGCGAGAAATACTGCGACGGGCTTGGAGCGTGCCTCAGCGAATGCCCGATGGGAGCAATAACGATTGAAGAGCGTAATGCTGAGGAATTTAGCGAAAATTTAGTTGAAGAGCATCTTACAGAAATTAAAGCGGATGCTGTGCCTTGGAAGCAGGAGCATAACCGGAAATCAGAGCTTTCGAATTGGCCGGTTAAATTGAATCTCGTTAATCCGCAAGCACCGTACTTTAAGGATGCCGACCTCGTGGTTGCCGCCGACTGCGTTCCTGCCTCTTTTGGTAATTTTCATAATGATTTTTTGAAGCAAAAAACTCTTGTCATGGGATGCCCGAAGTTTGACGACATACAATACTACACCCGGAAGTTAACCGAGATTTTCAAAAATTCAGGCGTTAAAAGCATAACGATCGCGAGAATGGAGGTTCCATGCTGCGCGGGACTTACACGGTTGGTTGAGCGCGCTCTTGAGGCGTCAGGCAAGAATATCCCCCTCAGTGAGAATATAATAACAATTAAGGGTGAGAAAAATGACCTCATTTAAATGCCCCGGTGCGGTAAACATCATACAGCCAAAACCGGAATACGTGAAATGCCCCAACTGCGGGAAGGAATTTGAAATATGGAGTGATGAATTCAAAGGCGAATGCCCAAAATGCGGGAAGGCGGTATTCAAGGATGACGCGCCCTCGTGCATCGAGTGGTGCAAATACGCAAAGGAATGCGTAGGCGCGGATAAATATGAGGAATACATGAAAAATAAAAAAGTATAATCTTAAATTAAAATACAATTTAAATACAATTTAATGACCTAAAACAAGATGCCCCTCATAATCTCAATCTACGGTAAAGGAGGAATAGGTAAAAGCACGACAACCTCGAATTTAGCTGCTGCATTCTCAAAAAGAGGGAAAAGCGTTCTCCAGATTGGATGCGACCCGAAACATGATTCAACGTTTCCTATAACGCATTGTCTTATCCCGACCGTAACGGAGGTGCTTGATAAATATAATTTTAATTACGACAGCATAACGCCTGAGGAAATCATACACCGCGGCTACGGCGGGATTGCTGCGGTTGAATCGGGAGGTCCTGTTGCGGGCGTCGGCTGTGCAGGATATGTCGTCGGCGAAACCATACAGCTCCTGGATGAACTCGGTACATTTGATGACTTTGATGTTGTGTTATTTGATGTCCTCGGCGATGTCGTGTGCGGGGGTTTTTCAGTCCCGCTGAAACATTCAAATTATGCGATCATCGTCGCAGCAAACGATTTTGACAGTTTGTTTGCAGCAAACCGCATCGCATCCGCAGTCGTTGAAAAAGGAAAATCATATCCCGTGAAATTCGCGGGAATAATAGGCAACCGTTGCTGTGATGTTTCACTTATAAAAAAATTAATTGAAAAATTAAATTCAAATTTAATAACAACTATAAAAGACCATAAAATCATCCACAACTCACGGCTGATGGGAAGAACCCTGTTTGAGATGGCTGAAGAAAATCCTGCAATTGAAAAATTAACACAACCGTATCTTGATGCCGCTGATTATTTGCTAAAAATGCCGAAGATAGGAGAAGTTAAGCCGCTTCCGGACAGGGATGTCTTTAAACTGCTTACGAGCATGGAATTTAAGGAATAAAATAATTCAGTAAATTACTGCTTATACAAACATTTAATTAATCTTAATTTTTATATTATTATAGTGAGAGTATGTTAGAATAATACTAATTATGCTCTTGCTAAGCATACTCTTTTGTGTTACAATAAAATTCATATAAAAATAATAATGGCACTATCAAGAATATTGAAAGAATTGAAATTTAAAGAAGAGGATTTTAAACCAAAAGAACATAGTTGGGAGTATGAATCCAAATTAGGCACTCTTAATTTTGTTGAATTGGCGGGTGATACTGAGGAAGAGATTAATGAAAATTTTTATAAATCGCATAGGGAAATATGGAACGAAGATATATCCGAGTTATTTGTTGCAATTATTAACGATGAAGATGTATTGATTTGCGATTCAAAAACAAAACCAGATGATGTTGACCCTATAAACACAGCTAAAATAAGATCATTCAGTGGTGTTAATACTCCTCAAGCGAAACGCTATTTAGAACTTCTAAAAAAAGACAGTATAGATAAAGGATATTTTTGGGAAAAATTTTATTGTGAAATAAAAAAGAGAGAGAGAGAAATAAAAAACGCAAACCGATTGATATTGATTTGTTAAAGAACTTGAAGGATAAAAAATCAAAAATAAAGAATTATCTTAAAGATTTTCCCGAAAGTGATGAAATCGCACAAAAACTAATTGATAGGTGCCTTTTTATTAGATTTTTAGAAGATAGAATCGAAAGAAATAAACTGAAAAATTTATTAGAAAATAGAGATGTTAAGGGTTTTTTGGATTTATTTGATTATTATAATGATTGTTTGAATGGAGATTTATTTGAAGAAGGAGACATCCCAACAAACATAAATAAACAAATACTCGTGGAACTCAATGAGATTTTTGGAAAACATTATAAATATAAGGATAATCAGATTGCTTTAGTACCCTACCAGTTTGATAAGATACCTATCTTATTGATAAGCCACATCTATGAAAACTTATTAAAACGCAAAAAAAGGAACAGTGAAGGCATTGTTTTTACACCTGAAAATGTAGTGGATTATACAATAGACGAGGTTTTTAAATCAGAATTCCTTAAAAATAAAATAGAGAATAACAACATTAGAGTGCTGGATCCATCTTGCGGTTCAGGCATTTTTCTCGCGAAATTTTTCAAACGAATGGTAAAAGAAAAAAAAATAGGAAGTCAAGACATCCATAAAAAATCTGATTTATTACAGAAGTCCATTTATGGAATAGATATAAATCCAACGGCTTTAAGGATTGCAGCGTTTAGTTTGTATCTGGAAATATTTGATGGCTTACCTCCAGAGATAATTAAAAAGGAGGTGATTGAAAAATATGAAGCTGGAGGGGAACATTTTATGTTTCCCGGATTAAAAGAGAAACATTTGTTCAACTGGAATAATGTTCCAGGAGTGGATAGCGAAAAACTCCTAAAATTTTTGAATAACAATCTAAAAATAGAGTGGGCAGAAAATGCGGATATTAAAAAAAGTGATGATGGCAAATCCATAACTATTAATAAGGATAGTAACTCGCTCATAATCAAACTTATCGGAGAAAAAAATAAAACTATATTAGAAATCAATGGTGTAGGAAGCCCTGAATATATTTTAAAAGAAGAAAATGGCGAGTTAAACACATACAAAGAGAATAATTTAATTAATAGAAATTCCTTGTTTGAGGATAATATATTTAAAGATGAAAAATTTGATCTTATTTTAGGAAATCCACCATGGAGTTATAAGGAGTTTTCTGAAGATGAAAAAAGAAAAATTAAGGAAAAATGGCCTGATGTTTCGAATTATGACAGTTCTCAATGTTTTCTTTTCAAGATAGAAGATTGGATGGATGAGGATAATATGGTTGGAATGGTTGTTAATCTTTCTAATTTTACAAACCAAAACGCTTTAATTTTTAGAAAATCGTTTCTTGAGAAGTATTCTTTAGATAAATTCTTGAATTTGATTAATATTAAAAAGATAACCTTTGGTTCTGGAAGTGAACCTGCTTGCGTTTTGATTTTCAATAAAAATCACGGCGTTGAGAAAAATGATATTGGATTTATAATTCCGGATATGACACAATTTTCAGAATTAACAGAGGCTGTCCGACAATTATGAACACCGTTTAGATTATCGCTATTTTTGATATTTTCTCGATATTTTTTTCTGTGCAATGATAAATCACCATTTTTCAAATATAATGCCTAATAAAAATATGCCTT
>MCBE01000031.1 GCA_001723845.1 Candidatus Altarchaeales archaeon WOR_SM1_SCG | reverse complement strand
TATTTATGGAAATTTCATGTGGATTGTGGAATTATCATTTATTGTGTTGTTAATCTAAAATTAATGAAATAAGTGATGGAGTGAAATTGAAAATTTTTAGGATTTGGATTTATTTCGCAACAACTCTGGTATATATAATGATGTAATTCCCATAATATTATACGGGACAAAAATGCCCCTTTTGCGGATTAGATGACACTACAAAAGCAGGTGAAAAGAAAAACAAACTGGTTACGAAACTTTAAACATGCATTAAGTTGAATGATTTAATGAAAGAATTTTAAAAGAAGTGTGACTGTGACCCGCTTACTAAACCCGTAACCGGAGATGCGTTTGGCTATCGCTTAACTTGCCCATATAGTTATATACCGAAGTCCTGTTGGGGAAATTGTTATTAATTTAAGTATTATGGTTTTAAATCCTTATTAATTTTTCCGGGATTTTTTCATGCTTGAACTTTTGAATTATTCATTAATTTAATTTCACCTGTATTTCCCGATGAATTCATCATAACTCATACTTCTTATTCCTAATGCTCCCGCGACACATCTTGCATCCCAGTCGTCCATCAGAAGCACTGCATTCCTGTCTTTAGCCAGTGCTATTTCAGAGGCAGTCTCCGAATCCATTACATAACCTTTAAGAAGCCCCCTGCCTTTAATCCTGATTTCACGAATTGTTTTTTCATTAATCGTCCCGACCGCCATATTTGATAACCTGCGGCTTATGAATTTATTGAATGTTTCCTTTGTGACATATACTTCAACGAAATTTCTCTGGAATATATCCTGCTTGTTTTCGTTTGCGACCCTGTGCATGAAATCCGATGCTACAACAACACCTCCGGGGGCAGTAATTTCATGCGTCTTTTCCCTCACCTCTTCTTTTGCACCTTCAAGTTTGCTCTTCATAATATATATTAAATTCCGGATTTTGTCTCCCGCCTCATCTATAACCGGTATAAACGAATGTAATAATGATTCTTTTTCTTCCCCGTAAGTTTTTTTCTGGACAGCGGAAAGCCCGGTTGCGGTTTTTTTCTCTTCTTCTTTTTTGCGTTTAACAATAAGTACGAGCGCGATTAAAATCGCTATAATTAGCAGTGAAATAATTAGATATGAAGTGTACTTCAAATATTTCAACCAGTTTATCCCGGTTTTTTCAACAGTCGTCTCCATGCTTTCGGTCTTATATTCTTCTTTTGAAGCAACAACGGTCATTGTACCCTCTTTTACAGATTCCGGTTCAATGTATACCTGCCCGTTCTCATCCGTTGTTCTTGTTATTGTTTTTCCTGCAGCGGCAACCGTCACTTTCGCGCCGGGAACAACTTTCCCGCCTGATTTTACGGTTATTGTCACAGCATCGCCTTCTTTTGGTTTTTCAGGAGATATTAAGATTTGTAGTGGTTTTTCTTCAACAACAACCTCTTCCGGTTTTTGTGAACTGCCTGCAATTTTTCCTGCATCTTCTGCAAGTTTTTGGGCTGCACTATAATCTCCCGAATCAAATGAATTTTTTGCATTATTTAATTTATATTCGGCATCTGAAAGACCTTCGGTCCTGCCTTCGGATTTTGCCTTATCCACCGCTTTTTCTGCATCGTCTATTGCTCCTTCTGCCTCTTTTTTACAGGGAATAATACAAATATTATTTTCACATTTACTTGAAAGGCATTCACTATCATTTTCGCATTTTTCATCTTCCGGTTTTTTATTAATGCAAAAATTATCTTCACAAAATTCGTCTATCCCGCATTCCGAATCTGTCCTGCATTCAACACAGGTCTTATTGATGCACATCCCGCTTAAACATTCGGTATTTATAATACACGACTTCCCTGCTGATTTTTTAGGTGTACAGAAATTATCAAGGCAGTATTCGTCTGATTTGCAGTCGGTAATATCAAAACAATAGTTTTCAGGAAAGGAGATTGGTGCCTGGCTTCCGCCGCCCCCACCGCCTCCGCTGCTTTTTTTGACGCGGGGGCACCCGAGGGTAGAAGATATTGCACCGTTCTGGTAGTACTTGTCGCTGCTTTCGCAGTTGCAGTAATTATTATCATTATTTATATTTATACAAAGTTTGCCGTTAATCCAGCCCGTATCCCATATCCGGTTTTCGTCAGGATCCCATACAACAATTGTCCCGTTGGTTAAATTTACTATGTGGTCCTTCCTTCCGTCGCCTTCAACATCAATTGTATCAATTAATTTTGTATTATTATTCAAATCGGTATAATTTTCAAAACCGTCTGTTGCATTATCGTTGCTGTCTATTGCCATTTCCATAACGCTGTCAGAATCAATGTCATCAATTACCATTGTTGTATTATATGCCGTGCCGTTTATCAAAAGTGTTCCGTTAATTAAAGTATTATTTACTATCGTTCCGTTTACAACACCTGCATTAATTAAATCGGAATTCGTTATTTCGCTGTTATTTGAAGTAATATTATTTAAATTTGAACCCGATACGGTTGAGTTGTCAACGGATGAGTTGTTTATTGTTGAGTCGGTAATATTGGAGCCGCCGGATACTGTTGAGTTGTCAACGGTTGAATTGTCAACGGATGAGTTGTTTATTGTTGAGTCGCTGACATTAGAGCCGGATACTGTTGAATTGTCTGAGACGGTTGAATTGTCAACATCCGAACCTGAAACACCTGAATCGGTGATGTTTGAGTCGGTGATGTTTGAATCAGTTATGGTTGAATTGTCAACGGATGAACCTGAAACATCCGAATCGGTGATGTTTGAGCCGGTGATGTTTGAATCATTTATGGTTGAATTATCAATGTTTGAACCTGAAACATTGGAATCGGTGATGTTTGAATCGGTTATGTTTGAACTGGTGATGTTTGAATTGTCAATGTCTGAACCTGAAACACCTGAACCGGTGATGTTTGAGCCGGTGATGTTTGAATCGGTGATGTTTGAATTGTCAATATCCGAACCTGAAACATCGGAATCGGTGATGTTTGAATCACCCGAAACGGTTGAATTTCCGATAATAGAAACATGGAACTCTGCGGTACCGGTAGTGTTAACATTTCCCGCGGTATCATTTACCGTCGCCTGCAATATGTATTTGCCGATACTTGCCGGTGTGAAAATTACACTGTATAAACCGGGCGTTATATTATTTAAAGTTAATTGCCGTATGGTATTGTTGGGGTGCGTAATGCTCAATACAACTTTATCAAGATTAACATCGGATGCGTTAACCGATACATTAACCCCTGTTCCTGAAACGACATTCCCGCCGGTCACATTTTCAGGAGAAACATTTAAACTCGTGATTGCAGGGTTTTTTGTGTCGGTAGATACCGCCTGTACAGGGTCTGATTTAGTGCCGTTCAATCCTGCTATGTCTATTGCCTCAACCTGATAGGTATAGGTTATTCCGTCAATTACAGTTATATCCTCCCGGTGTGTCTCATTCCCGGTGGTATTTGCAATATTTACCGAATCCCTGTAAATATTGTAATGGTCTATGCCAATGTTATCATAAGCAGGATTCCATGTTAAATTTATCTGCCTTCCTGTTGCAGCATCCGTTGCAATTAACCCTGTCGTTTTATCCGGGGGTGTCTGGTCTCCCGGTGTTTTTGATTTAATATCCGACGGGGGTCCTTCATTATCCCATTCATCAACAGCAGTCACATTATAAGAATATTCATTATAATCAACAACATCCGAATCCTTGTAGGTTGTATTGCCGATTCCCGTAAGATTTATAATATTTACCCAGCCAGTGCCGTTATTCCTGTAAATATTATATTTAATTGTATCATTATATTTTACATCAGGATTTGTATTTGCATCCCATTCAAGAGTTAAATTATGAGATTCATCAACAAGATTTACCTGGAAGGAAGTTATTTTAGGCGGGGGAGTTTCGTCTGTTGATTTATTATTTGCAGGGGTTGAATTTTGACCCGTATTATTTGAAGTATCAACCGCAGAAACTTTGTAGTAATAGGTTACATTATCATCAACCGAATTATCCTGCCATTGATTTTCCGTTCCTGTGGTATTGTAAATATTTATGAAATTTACGCTGTCGTTACTCCTGTAAATTTTATAATAATTTATCCCGATAGTATCAAACGCCGCATTCCAGGATAAATTAACCTGGTTTCCGATTTTTGTGTTGATTACATTTAAGCCGGATGGCTGCGTGGGGGGCGTTATATCAATAACTGTGAAATTTGTTTCCGTTGTATTAACATTCCCTGAAGTATCATTTACTATTGCATGCAATATATATTTACCGAGAATTACCGGTGTGAAACTCCCTTTATATAAATTAATTATTTCATTATAATTTAAAGTCAACTGCTGTATCGTATTGTTTGGAAGTGTAATGTTTAAGATTACCGTAATATCATTAACATCGGATGCGTTAACAGTTACATTAACGCCTGTTCCTGAAACGACATTTACGCCGCTTACATTTTCAGGAATATAAGTTAAATTTGAAATTGAAGGATTTTTTGTGTCGGTAGATACTGCAGTTTCAGGGTCTGATTTAGTGCCGTTCAATCCTGCAATATCTATTGCCTCAACTTGATAAGTATAATCTGTCCCGTCTGTTGTGTTTGTATCATTCCATCTTGTTTCGTTCCCGGTTGTATTTGCAATATTCACTGAATTTCTGTAAATATTGTAATGGTCTATGCCAATATTATCATAAGCAGGAGTCCAGTTTAAATTTATCTGTCTTCCTGTCGTAGCATCCGTTGCAGTTAAACCAGTTGTTTTATCCGGAGGTGTTTGGTCTCCCGGAGTCATTGATTTAATATCTGACGGGGGTCCTTCATTATCCCATTCATCAACAGCAGTCACATTATAAGAATATTCAGTAAAATCAATAACAGCTGAATCGTTATAACTTGTATTATAAATACCGGTAAGCGTTGCAATTAACACCCACCCTGTATCGTTATTTCTGTAAATATTATATTTAATTGTATCATTATATTTCGGGTCAGGATTCGTATTTGCATCCCATGTTATGTTTAAATGATGCGCCTCATCTATGGGCATTACCTGAAGGTTTGTTAGTTTAGGCGGGGGAGTTTCATCTGTTGATTTATTGCTTTCAACGGTTGAATTTGCACCCTGATTACCTGAATCATCAACAGCAGAAACTTTGTAGTAATAGGTTACATTGTCATCAACTGAATTATCCTGCCATTGGGTTTCTGTTCCTGCTGTGTTGTGAATATTTGTGAAAGTTGTAGTGTCATTTCTTCTGTAAATTTTATAATAATTTATGTCATCATTTGGAGGGTCTTGAGGCGATGTCCATGATAAGTTAATCTGGTTTCCGATTGTTGTGTTCTTTACGACTAAATTTGTTGGTGCCTGGGGAGGGGTTGTGTCAATTACTGTCAAGTTCACTGTAACACTGTGAAACGCACTTGAATTTTTTTCAGATGTTGCAGTTAGGGTTACTAAGTAGTTCCCAACTGATGTACTCATCGCTGTTAAATTAATTGATTTATTACCGAGTACCGGAACATTTAATATTGTATTTGAATACTCTGCAGAATCGGGAGTGTTTCCAGGATAAGAATGGGTCAAAGTGTAATTATCCGCCCGGTTTCCGGTATTTGCAATTGTTATATTGAAAGTTGCATTATCCTTTCTCTCAATGTTTTGGTTTAATGGTGTTGAATTAATTGTGAAATTGTAAAATGGCGGGGCTTGAATAGTCATGTCGGGTGCTACCTCAGCGCCTGCACCTGTTAAAACAAGTGAAGTATTTGCAGTATATACCCCTTTTTCAACTTCAATTATTAAAGTTTCACCAATGCCCCATGGAGTCGGGAATCCTCCAAATGATGACATAAATTATTATAAAA
>MCBE01000030.1 GCA_001723845.1 Candidatus Altarchaeales archaeon WOR_SM1_SCG | reverse complement strand
TATTGATTTTTACCTTATTTATTTTTACCTTATTCATAATTTATATTCACAATTCTATTAATTTTTATTTAATTGGTATTATTAATTAAAAAATAACTTAAATACATAAGAAAAATACATAAGAAAAATGAAAAAATTAACCATTGAGGAAATGCAAAAGATTGCAGAATCCAGGGGCGGGATGTGCCTGTCAAAAGATTATGTCAACAGCCATACGGAGTTGAAGTGGCAGTGCAAAGCGGGACATGTCTGGGAGGCAAAACCGACAAATATAGTAAACGGCAGGTGGTGCCCGCACTGTGCAGGTGTTGCAAGATTCACTATTGAGTATATGCAGGAAATTGCAGAATCAAGAGGCGGGAAGTGCTTATCCGAAAAATATGGAAATACCTTTACAAAATTAAAATGGCAGTGCAAAGAGGGACATTCCTGGGAAGCGACTCCTAATTCTGTAAAAAGAGGTACATGGTGTCCGTACTGCTGCGGTCATGAAAAATTGACAATTGCACAGATGCAAAAGATAGCGGAATCAAGAGGCGGGAAGTGCTTATCCGAAGAATATGTAAATTCCCTGACTAAATTAAAATGGCAGTGCAAAAAGGGGCATGTCTGGGAGGCGAAACCGAGTTCTGTAAAAAGAGGCACATGGTGTCCCGGGTGCGCAAAAAAGGGGAAAAAGAAAAAACAAAATGAATGAATACGAAGACGGGTGCAGAAAAATAATAAATAAAATTCTTGAAGGAGAAATCAAGACAGAAGCAGAACTAAACGAGGAAAAGCGTAAACTCTCGACGAAATTAAAATTAAATAAATTTATCAGGAATTCCGAGATATTGAAATTTGCAGAGCCGGAAGAAAGAGGTAAATTAAAATTATTATTAAAGAGACCCACGAGAACCACATCAGGCGTTGCGGTTGTTGCGGTTATGACAAAGCCCTCTAAATGCCCGCACGGGAAATGCAGGTACTGCCCAGGGGGTGTTGAATTAGGAGTCCCGCAAAGTTACACAGGAAAAGAGCCGGCAGCAAGACGTGCCATAAGATATGAATTTGACCCTTATCTCCAGGCAGCAATAAGAACATCTCAATTGAAAATTATCGGGCATCCCGTTGACAAGGTTGAACTTATTGTGATGGGCGGGACATTAACGGCACAGTGTATTGACTACCAGGAATTTGTTGTTAAGGAGTGCTTGCGGGCGATGAATGAATTTAAAAAAAATTATGAATTTATTGAAAAATTCGGGGAAGAGGAATTTGTTGAAAAATATAGGGGGGAAAGGAAAGGAAGGGAAGGAAGGAAACGCAGCTTCCAATACCTTGAGGATATTCAAAAACAGAACGAAACGGCACCTGTTCGGTGTGTTGGAATGACCTTTGAGCCGCGCCCGGACCGGGCAAGATGTGAGCAGATAGATTACATGTTAAATTTCGGTGTGACAAGAATTGAAATGGGTGTCCAGAATCCTTATGATTTCATTTACCGCCGGGTTAACAGGGGGCATACGGTTGCAGATGTAGTTTGCGCAACACAGGAACTTAAAGATTCGGGGATTAAGGTGGGCTACCACCTGATGCCGGGAATTCTTGGAAACAACCCCGGTCAGGACATGCGGGCGTTTCATAAAATTTTCAATGACTCAAGGTTCATGCCTGATATGCTGAAAATTTATCCTTTAATTATTCTTAAAGGCACGGAGTACTATGATTTATGGAAATCCGGGAATTTCAAGCCGATGACAACAAAAGAAGCCGTTGATTTAATCGTGAAAATTAAAGGTAAATTACCGGAATGGGTCCGCACAATGAGAATCATGCGAGACATCCCCTCAAATCTTGTTGAAGCCGGAATCAAGCACAGCAATCTCGGAGAACTGGTCTATAACAGGATGGAAGAACTTGGTGTGAAATGCAATTGCATCAGGTGCAGGGAAGTCGGTTTATTCCTGAGAAAAGGAATTGAGCCTGAAAACGATAATATAAAATTAGTCCGCACGGATTATGAAGCAAGCGGCGGGAAGGAAATTTTTCTTTCTTATGAAGATGTGAAACAGGATATTTTAATCGGGTTTTTACGATTACGAATTCCGTACAAGCCGCACCGCCCGGAGATTGTTAGTGCATCTCTTGTTCGCGAGCTGCATGTTTACGGTCCGATGGTTGAGATTGGTGAAAAGCCGGGGTATGAATTCCAGCACAGGGGATACGGCAGGGAATTATTGAAAGAAGCGGAGCGAATAACGAGAGAGGAATTTAATTTAAATAAAATTCTTGTCACATCAGGAATCGGGGCAAGAGAATATTACAGGAAATTCGGTTACGGGAGGGATGGAGTTTATATGGGAAAAGAGTTAAATTAACATCTTAAACCATTGTTTATTATTTTTTTATTTAGAAATTCTCTTCATAATTTTTCTTAAACCACCATTGGTTTTGTCGTCCCACTCTCCGGTATTTGACCTTATCCTCGCTTTGAAGTTTGAATAAATGAATTTGTGCCGTCTGCCAGGACACACTAATTGCTTTGGCTACCTCTTCCGTAGTTGATGGCCATTCCTGTTCTTTTAAAAAGGATAAAATTTTTTCATCTATTTCATTGCCTCGCATGTAAATCATTAATTTATTTTTTTAATAACTTAATCTCAATACTTAATATGTATCATAGCATATATAGTTAGTTTAATCTCACTTTTAAAGAATAAAATCTAAAAAGTAGTATCAAGTTTAAAAATAAGAGTATCAGATTTTTAGAGCAATCCCGATAATTTATTAAGATTTTTATCTAATATTTTTAAGAGTATTAAAATCAAAAATTGACAATGAAACCGAAAAATTTATTAAAGAAAAATTTAGTATTTTGTACGGCATTGGTTTTAGTTTCAAATTTATTTATAAATAAATCAAAATATAAATTATAATCATGGAAACAGTAACAATAAATAATGTATATGCTCTTTTGCAGGAAATGAACCACCGGCTGAAAACAATAGAAGTGGAAGTTCAAGAATTGGGAGGAGAACCGGAATTAAGACCGGAGTATATTGAGAAGGCAAAAAGAATAATGAAACAGAAGCCAATACACATTGGAACGGTTAATAATCTCAGAAAAAGATTAGAATTGGAATAAAATGTAAGAAAAACTAACTAAGAAAAACAGAAAGCAATCTGAAATTATTATGAAAAAGGCAGATGGAATTGTTGAAAATCCACACAGGTACAAAAACCTCAAAAAACCACTCCAGCAATGGAAGAGAGTTCATATTGACAAGCATTTTGTACTTGCTTTTTCTATTGACGAAAAGAATGAAACAGTGATTTTAGAGGACTATGATCATCACGATAAAATTTATAAATAAATCAAAATTCAAAAAAATGAAAACGAAAAATTTGGTAGTGTCCTATCTTTGCAGACCTATTCATCTCATAGATTAGATTTACCTACAGAGCATCTCAATTTGAATAAACTACAATATTTGCTTAGATTATGTAGTAAATCACTATGTGTGGTTTGGTTTAAATATCTATGGGTCTGCTATTCTGGTACACTACCGGAATTTTAATATTATTCATTCTTGCAATGGCTTGGTGTAATGCGACTCAGGAAAAATTAAGATAATTTTAATTAAAATTCTCAGTGCGGTATAATGGAGTATCTGATTTTCTTGTCATACTCCATAATTCTTCGCTTCGCACTCGTCGGGGGCGTTACCCGGCATTTAAATAAAATTCTTGTCACATCAGGAATCGGGGCAAGAGAATATTACAGGAAATTCGGTTACGGGAGGGATGGAGTTTACATGGGGAAGAGATTGAAGCATGCAATTTAATTAATTTCAAAATTAAACCTTAATATGATTTCACTTCGTTCAAACATCTCCTCTCACAACCAGGAGATGAATATTTTAGTAATTGACAACATTGACTCCTTTGTCTATAACCTCGTGCAGTACATCGGGGAGTTGGGAGCAAAACCAATTGTTTTTCAGAATAACGCAGATTATTGCGAGATTGAACGAGTAATAAAAGAGAAGGGAATTTGCGGAATTATTATTTCCCCCGGACCGAAAACCCCTGTGGATGCGGGAATTTCAAACAAAATTATTGAAAAATTCGGCAAAAATATCCCGCTTTTAGGTGTCTGCCTCGGTCACCAGTGCATCGGCTATTCATTCGGTGCGGATGTAAGAAGAGCAAAGGTTTTAAAGCACGGCAAGACCTCAATGATTACGCATAATGAAAAAGAAATTTTTTCGGGAATCCCGAGTCCTTTTGAGGCAACAAGGTATCATTCGCTTGTGATTGACAATCTTCCGGGCTGTCTTGAAATTACGGCAAGAAGCGTTGACGATAACGAGATTATGGGCATAAAGCACAGGGATTACCCGGTTTACGGGGTTCAGTTTCACCCGGAGTCAATATTGACGGGATTTCCGGAACCGGGGGAGAACGGAATGAAAATTGTTAAAAATTTTTTAGATATTTGCAGAGCAAATAAAAGATAAAAGTGAATATGAATAAAATCCAACAGAGCAGAAAAGAGATTGATGAAGTTGACAGAAAAATCGTTGAACTTCTTGAGAAAAGAGTAAAACTTGCGGAAAAAATAGGAATTGCAAAGCAGGAAGCACAACTGGAAATAAGGGATAAAAGAAGAGAGAAAAAGGTTCTTGAAAATATCTGCAAGGAAACGATACTGGATAAAAATTTTATTGAAAATTTATTCAAAGATATTATTGATTATTGTAAAAGATTACAGGTTTCGCCTTTGGATGTTGAAAATTCTAAACTTACTCCTTTTCCCGGAAAATTAACCGGAAGTGAAGTATTTGTTTTAGGTCCGAGAGGAACATTCACGGAAATTGCAGCGGGAAAAATCTTTGGAAAGAATAATAATTTTAATTACAAGGATACGATTGAAGATGTATTTATCGCTGCCGAACAGGATGGATTTGGTGTCGTGCCTGTGGAAAATTCACTTGAAGGCGGCGTGAGTGTTACAATGGACTGCCTGATAAAATACAATGTTAAAATTTACGGGGAAATTAACATCGGGATAAATTTATTTTTAATAGGAAACAGGGATAAAGAGAAAGTAAATTTTAAAAATATAAAGACAATTCTTTCACACCCGCAGGCATTTGCACAGAGCAGGAACTACCTGGAAAAAAACTTCCCCGGTGCAAAACTGCAAAGCACGAGCAGTACCGCAGCAGCCATGAAAGAACTTGGCAAAATGGAAGATGCACTTGCAGTCGGTCCTGAAAATAATGCAGAAATTTACAATTTGAAAATTATTGACAGAAACATAAACGATGATGTAAGCAGGACAAGATTTATTGTTATTTCAAAAAAAGGGGGAACAGGAAATAAAACCTCAATAATCTTTGCCCTGAAAGACAGACCTGGAGCATTGTTTGATGTCCTGAACGAGTTTGCAAAAAGAAAGATAAATCTAACGAAAATAGAGTCAAGACCGTCAAGGAGGAAATTAGGGGAATATTTCTTTTTCGTTGATTTTGAAGGGAATTTGGATGATGAAGAAGTGAAAGAGGTAATGGGGGGGATTGAGGATAGGGTTACTTTTTTGAAGGTGCTTGGGAGTTACTGAAACAACCTTCAGAAAGGTTGATCATCATAGCGGATCAGGGGGTTTTTCAACCCCCTAATGCTTTCACTATCGTTCAAGCATTTACTCGCTTCGCTCTTAAATGCACAGATAATAGCCCACAAATCAAGATATATTTTGTGTCACAATTGAAACTTAATATTTATGTCATTGATTTCTAATTTCTATATAGCAGTATGATATACAATTTCAAAAAAATTAAAGATAAAATTAAGGGTGCAGCAGATGTGAATAAAAAGTATAAAGTAGAAAGAGTGAAAATAGCAGTGTATCGGGGATTACCTAAGGGTTTTTGGTTTATTGCCTTTATTTTTATGTTGGTGGCTATTCTGGATTTGAATATATTTCCTGCCACACAGTATTTTGATTTTGGTT
>MCBE01000029.1 GCA_001723845.1 Candidatus Altarchaeales archaeon WOR_SM1_SCG | reverse complement strand
GTTTGGTTGATACTAATTTATCAATTAGTATTACAAGTTAATAAAAGATAGTGAAGATTAGGAGAAAAACAAGAGAATTTTATAATTTAATTCGGATTAATCTTAATTAGCAACAACTCTAATATATATAATTTATAACATAAATTATCTCAAAAACAAACAAAAATGGAAACAAAAAATTTGTTAAACGGAAAAAATAAAAAACGAAGAATAGAAACAAAATTAAAAAAAGGGATTTTTATGTTTTTGGTTGGAACGATAGTAATCGGAATGGCTGCAAGTGCTGTTTCCGGAGTAATGCTTGAAAAAAATCTAAACGAGATTATAGATGAATCAGATTACATTGTTATTGCCTCTGTAAAAGACATAAACAGTATATGGGAAAGTGACAAAGGTACCATTTACACAGATGTGACGATAGTAGTTGAAAAAGCCATTAAAGAGAATAGCACAGAGAAGATTCAAAAGGAGATAACAGTGAAAATGAAAGGTGGACAGGTCGGTAATTTACGGCAATGGGTTGAACATGAATCTGAATTTGCATCCGGTGAAAAAGTATTGCTTTTTTTGAACAAAAAAAATCCTTTCATTGTAAATAGTCATTTTCAAGGCAAATATACAATTGAAAGGGATAGAGCTATAAATAAAGGATTGAAGAGAAATATAAATGTTAATGAATTCATTAATGCCATCCAACAGAGAACCGGAAATCCAACATACAATGTTGAAAATTCTCTAAAAGAAAATGGTGTTATTGCCGCGACTACGGATACTATTGTGACTACAAGTAGCACCAGTACTTGCTATAGTGCAGGAAATAGATGGCAGGGAAATACCGTGAAATTTTATAGGAATCTTCCATCTGATTGGCATACTGCCGTCAACAACGGCGCAGAGGCATGGAATTGCGCCGCTAACTTTACATTTCTGGATTATGGGAACAAATCAAAAAATTGTCCCAGCAGCGATGGATATAATGTCAATTGCATGGGAACAATAGATGATTCTGGGGGCATACTGGCTCAGGCAACATGGACTTCTACATCGTCGGACGGAGGAATTACATGGTGGGTTGTGGAAGCCGATACGAGATTTGACAGCAGTGAATCATGGTACACCGGAACCGGCAGCTGCCCTTATGGTAAAGCTGATCTCTGGGGTGTCGCAGCACATGAATTTGGACATTGGTTATCCTTAAATCACCCGCCAGATACCTGCACTGAGGAAACAATGTACGCATTTACCGGGTATGCTGAAACAAAGAAAAGAGATATTCATGATGGCGATATTGCAGGCATAAACTACCTCTACGGCAACCCCCCAGATGCCGATAGCGATGGCGTTCCCGACAACTGTGATGTCTGCCCGGGGTTTGATGATAATGGGGATGGGGATGGGGATGGATATAATTGCAATATTGATTGTAATGATACAAATGATTCAATAAATCCCAGAGCAACGGATATCACAGACAATGGAATAGATGAAAACTGTAATGGATATGATAATACCACGTATTATAGAGACTTAGACAGCGACACCTATGGAAATGCGACAGATACAACGGGTTCCGATATAGGTTCAGCACCGCCGGGTTATCTTTCAGATGATACTGACTGTAATGACAATGATGATACAATACATCCCGGAGCGTTAGATATCTGTGAAAACGACATAGATGAAGACTGTAACGGAAGCGATACGGTTTGTCCAGCCAATTGTGATGCGGATGGTGATGGCTATGATACAATGATATGTTCGGGTGGAATGGACTGCGATGACACCAATGATACAATACACCCCGGGGCAGCAGATATTTCAAATAATGGA
This sequence comes from Candidatus Altarchaeales archaeon WOR_SM1_SCG, assembly GCA_001723845.1. GTDB lineage: Archaea > Altiarchaeota > Altiarchaeia > IMC4 > WOR-SM1-SCG > WOR-SM1-SCG. The sequence continues at coordinate 4,204 of MCBE01000029.1, read as the reverse complement.
ATAGATGAAAACTGTAACGGATATGATAATACCACCTATTATAGAGATTCGGACGGTGATTCATACGGAAATGCGACAGACACTACAACCTTTGATACAGGTTCGCTGCCGCCAGGTTATTCTTCAGAGGATACTGACTGTAATGACAATAATAACCAGATAAATCCTGGTGCAGCAGACATTTGCAATGGCATCGATGATAATTGTGATGGTTCTGTTGATGGATGCTCAAGCTGCTATGAGTGCAATCAGAGATTAAAGGATGCTTCCTGTACGGTTGTAACTTTAGCCTTGGATATAAGCAGCTCAGGTACGTGCATAGATCTTTCTTCTTCTGCAACAGACAAAACCTTTAACTGTAACGGACATATAATATCCGGTGATGGTACAGGTTACGGAATATATATACCGACGATAATACTTTGGCCATCTACGTCAATAACGATCACAAATTTCACTATTAGAAACTGTGAAATTGATAATTTTAACAGTGGTGTATATCTACAGGTATATGACCAGATTTCATGCAGCTCGGTAAATTTGACATCACATTCTAATAAAGTAATTAATAATACATTTATAGGAAACACAAATGGTGTTCTGGTCACTGCTGGGGGGTATAGAATAGGTTCAGGTGTTGTTGCAGAGCATAATAATATTTCATATAATAATTTCATTTCAAATAGTATAGGTGTTTCATTTAGCGTATCAGGATCTGGTAACTCAAATTATTTTTGTGGGAATACTAATCATAAAGGATATATTAATAACAATGTTGTTTCCAATAATAAATTTTCTTTAAACGATTATGGAATCCGTTTATATGCAAGCGGCGGTTCTCAGGTCGAAAATAATGTGGTGGTGGATAATCTTATTTTCAACAACATAATAAAGTTAAATTCTGATAAAGGAATCTATTTATACCAGACCGGTTCAGGAGCATATGTTCAAAATAATAATTTAGTGAATAATGGGGTATGCTCAAATGGAAATCATGACATCTATATATCTGGAAGTACTTCTAATTCCGGCTACGATAATATATGCGACACAGGAAACTGGAATGATGACGGCACAACCGGCTGCAGTTACATTTGCCCGCCATGTGAAGATAATGACGGTGACGGTTACGGTGTCTGTCCCGCATGCAATGTGACACATAATTGCGATTATGATGGAAATGATTGTGATGATTCAAATTCTTCAATAAATCCTGATGCAGACGACACAACCTGCGACGGGATAGATGACGACTGCGACGGCACGGCAGATGAAGATTATGTATCTGATGAATCTTGCTTCTTACCGGGGGTATGTGCCGCCGGGAATTCTGGCTCTACTTGTGTTGCAGGCGTAGAAACGGCATGTTCCANNNNACGACTGCGACGGCACGGCAGATGAAGATTATGTATCTGATGAATCTTGCTTCTTACCGGGGGTATGTGCCGCCGGGAATTCTGGCTCTACTTGTGTTGCAGGCGTAGAAACGGCATGTTCCACAGGAACTCCTGCAACGGAAACCTGCAACGGAATTGATGACGACTGCGATGGAAGCATAGATGAAGGAGTCACGATCACATTTTACAGGGATGCTGATGCTGATAATTACGGCGATCCAGCAGATACGATTGAAGCATGCACACAACCATCCAGTTATGTTTTGGATAATAATGATTGTGATGATAACAATCCATCAATAAATCCCTGAGCAGAGGAAGTATGCGACAATCTGGACAATAACTGTAATGGAAATCCGGATGAAGGTTGTGATGATGATAATGATTTTTATTGTGATGCTTCAATGACGGTCATTGGAAATCCGCATGTGTGCCAGAATGGAGGAAATGACTGCAATGATGATAATATATCAATAAATCCTGGTACAGAGGAATTATACAACGGTGTGGATGATAACTGCAACGGCGAGATAGATGAAGGTTATTGCACCTGCAGCTCATGCGATGATTGCGAGGTAAAATTAAATGACCAAACATGTTCTGTTGTTATGTTGACGGCAAGTATTATGAACTACCCGGGGAGCATATGTATAAACACTCCTCAAGCATTTAACAATAAAATCTTTGACTGCATGGGACATGAGATTGACGGTACTGGATCCAGTTATGGGATTTATCTGTATGGAAAATCAAGAAACACAATAAAAAACTGTATAATCACGGATTGGTATCGTGGGATTTATTTAAGGTATTCTTCAAATAACAACATAGCAAACAACATCGTAAACTCAAATAATTACGGAGTTTATTTGTATTCCTCAAATGGTGTTCTGGAGGAAAATGAAATTTCAGATAACAGCATCGGAATTTACTCATCTAGAAGTTCATCAACTATAAATTCAAATCTTGTCTGTGGAAATTCAAGATATGATTTTTATGCTTATAGGTCTAACTGGCAGTCAAGTTCCGGAAATAACAATAACTGCAGCGTACCGGATGGGTGGAATGATAATGGCAAAAGGGGCTGTACCTATAGATGTTCGGATATGGTTCATATATTTTAAATGTGCGTTAAATTAAATATTGGATTTCAAACAACTAATTAAAACTAAAAATAATAAATAGATTAAAATGTGTAAAACATGCGAATGCGAGACCGCTGGAAAGCCGGTGCAGTACAAATGTGAATGTGAAGATGAATGCGACTGCCATGTAATTGAGTTTGATGATGAACCGAAATCGCCACCTTACTGCTGTGGCGTTCCGATGAAGCGGATCAAATGAAGTAAATAGGAAAGAGTATAAAATAAAAGTATAGAAAGATAAAATGGCAAAGTATAAGTTTCGGCACCCTCTACCCGACACTGCACAAACTGGAAAAAGAGGGCTACCTGAAAAGCAAAAAGGAGATTGTTAACGGAAAATTCAGGAAATACTATAAGATAACGCAGGAAGGCAGGGATGCCCTTGAAAAAGCAAAGGAAAAAATCAAGGAACCGGTTGAGGAGGTGATGAAATGAATAAAATAAAAATTAACAAAAAAATAAGCGGGAATGTAATTCTCCTGGGAGTCGTGAGTTTTTTAACAGACATAAGCAGTGAAATAATATTTCCGATTCTCCCGATGTTTATTGCCGCTCTCGGCGGGACAGGTTTAATCATCGGATTAATCGGCGGGCTTGCGGACAGCATTTCATCGCTGCTTAAAGTTTTTTCCGGGTACTGGTCTGATCGGCTTGGAAAGCGGCTGCCGTTTGTTTTCTCAGGTTACGGGTTGTCAGGTGTTTCAAAAATACTTCTTTCATTTTCAACCGTGTGGCAGCATGCGGTAATTTTTGTTTCGTTGGAGCGGGTCGGAAAAGGACTGCGAACTGCACCAAGAGACGCGATAATCGCCGAATCAAGCCGGGGGCAGAGAGGTAAAGCATTCGGGGTTCACAGGGCAATGGATACATCCGGTGCTGTTATCGGCTCGGGAATAGCATTTGTCCTGGTGTATTATTTAGGGCTTAATTTTCAAACAATAATTTTTGCCGCAGGGATTATCGGGTTTTTTGCGTTAATTCCTCTTTTATGTTTTTCATATTAAAAGCCCAGGCAGCTTTTTTTGACCCCGGGATGGCGATAGCGATGCCGATTCTTTTGTATGCCTGGTTCAATTTAGTGTATGCGGCATTTTCAATTCCCGCAGGAATTTTTTCGGACAGGATAGGAAGAAGAAAGGTACTTGCATCGGGCTATGTGCTTTTTGCCGCAACATGCACGGGATTCATGTTCTCTGACTCGTTAATTTTATTTATTATTTTCTTTGCACTCTACGGCATAACTTATGCTTTGATTGACGGTAACCAGCGGGCTTATGCATCGGATTTAATCCCTGAAAAATTGCGAGGCACGGGACTCGGCACATTTCACACCTCAACAGGTCTTGTTGCACTTCCCGCAAGTTTAATTGCAGGGGGCTTATGGGAGTATTTCGGATCTGATGTAACATTTATTTACGGTGCGGGACTGGGTATCATTGCTGCAATTTTATTTGTTTTTTACGGGGCTAAACGGGGTTGCAGTAAAATTAATTCATGATTACCAATATAATTATAAAAAAAATTAACTAATAATAGTATCCTCTCAAAAAATAGAGTGTCTCTAATCTGCCACATATCTCTCCTCAATTAATTAAAAACACACCTAATTATCCACATTGCTAAAAATCTATTATATCCAATGAGACACGAGATACTCAATCC
>MCBE01000028.1 GCA_001723845.1 Candidatus Altarchaeales archaeon WOR_SM1_SCG | reverse complement strand
CCGGGGGTGGAAAATAAAACGGTAAAGGTTGATTACATAAAAACCAATAAATCGGAAATTAATGATTCCGTTGATTCTTTAAGTGAAAATTTCACGGGAAATATCACTGAAAATGATTCGTCAAATAAATCAAATTTTACATTAAAACCGCAAATCAAAAAAATTAAATTTGATATTTACGGGCTTCACTACAACAGGGACGCCCAGGAAATCGAATCAAAATTACAGTATGATTTGGCGGGAATAATTTACGCGAGAACAAGTTTTGCAGACGATTGCGGAGAGGTTGTTTATGATTCTGTAAGAATAAAAAAAGACACGATAATTAAAGAGGCGGGTGTTCTTAAAAGCCCGGGAGGAATATTTGTAAAGGAATTTCGCATAACGGTTACGGAAGAGATTAATTGCACGGGATCAAATAATGAGTATATTTGCTGCGGTGATTCGGGATGCAGGGTTTACCGGGCGGTGAAATAATTTCGGGACTCTGCAACAGAACAACACATTTATTTAAATAAACATCTAATTTAAGATAGGAAAAATAAACAAAAATAATTAAATTAAAAATTTAGATATCTCAAAATAAATTTTAAGATGCAAGAAATAAATATAAATATAAAATTAACCGGAGATCTGGCAGTAGTGGTAAATGAAATGCTCAACCGAGGATATTCCACATCCGGAGAGGACTTAATAAGGGCATCCATAATCTCTTACGGCACGCATCTTGGCTTGATATCCCCTAAAACACTGCACAAAGAGGTACTCAAAAAAATCAAAGCAAGCGGTAAAAAATACACTGATGATGAGATAATTGCGCAGATAGAAAATTTGTAATAATGTAACAAAATGAGCAAAATTGTTTTTTTGGAACTCCCGTGTGTTTATCTGGGGTTATAACAGACCGGATTCCAATTCCGGGAAAATACTCCGATTGATGGATGAGGGTGAAATAAGAGTTATAATATCGGAAAAAGTTATAGAAGAACTAAGACGATACTTTATAACTTATTACACAAAAGATGCCTGGTCTGCTGTTCTTAGACATATTACCTCCGTTGCGGAAGTCATTGATAGGGAGGAAATCATAAACGAATTGGAAAAATGGAGGGGAAAAATTAAAGATAAGGACTTAGAACACTTAGCAACTGTTAAATATTTAGGACTAAAATACTTGATTGCTTACGATTACCATTTTGAGGACTTTGAAGAATACATGACTCCGAAACAATTCATCAACGAACAAGGACTTGATGCGAGTGAGACAGAATATTGAAATAGATTAAATCGTCTGCTTAAGATGCCATACAGCAAAAGGATATACGCGGCTGGCTGTCGTTATTGCCCCGCCGGATATTTGGTAGTGTCCTATCTTTGTAGACCTATTCATCTCATAGATTAGATTTACCTACAGAGCATCTCAATTTGAATAAACTACAATATTTGCTTAAATTATGTAGTAAATCACTATGTGTGGTTTGGTTTAAATATCTATGGGTCTGCTATTCTGGTACACTACAGGATATTTTGCTGTCGCAAAATTTCGTATACCTGCCGCCTGTTACCCCCCACCCCCCATTTCCAATAATCACGAATCTTAATATTCCCGTAAAATTTTAATTAAATTATTTTATGCACAATTAAAGTTTATTTATTCCGGAACCTTTATTATTTTTCAATCCCTAATAGTTAACATAACTAAATTATCATTTAATTTTTCGTGAATAAAAATGGCAGATTTGCATCTCTATGTAAGTAATCTACTTAAATCAGTGGATGATAAAGACGAGTATGTTCGTGCATCAGCCGTGCGCTCGCTTGGTGAATTAAAAACAAGAATTCCTTTTGACATGAGAGGAACGGTGGTAAAAAAAATCATAACGGCAAGCAAAGATAAAAAAGATGTTGTAAAGCATGCGTCGGCAATCACTATCGGTCACCTTAAAGATGTTGTTTTTTCAGAAGGAATGATGAGCGTTGCAACCGAGCGCCTCATGAAATTAAGCAATGACCGGGACTGGGGCATTCGCGGAGCCGCAGCTATCGGTTTCGGGGAATTGGGCGAGCATATTCCTATAAGCATGAAGGCAAGGATTGTAAAAAGGATGCTCTCTTTAACAAAGGATATTGACCAGAATGTGCGGGGGTTTGCAGCAATTGGTCTTGGAAATTTAAAAGATATTGTCCCGGTTCACATGTCCAAGGATATTGTAAAACGATTACTTGTAATAAGCGAGGAAAAAGAGAAGGGCTATTCAAGAAGATACGCATCAGAGGCGATATATGAAATAAGAGGTTTGATGCCCGATGAAAAACAAAAACAAATAATTGATAAATTATTAATTCTCTCGGAAGAAGAAAACTGGACAAACGGGGCTTCCGCTGCAAAGGCACCTGATGTGCAGGCTCAAATTTTCAGGGGCGCATCAGATGAATTTGTGGAAAGTATTTTAAAACTGGTGCGGGATGAAAATGAAAAGATAAGAAGTTTATCTGTTGAGGTCATGGGAATCCTGGCATTTTTTATCCCGGAAAGCAAAAGGGAAATTGTTGTTGAAAGTATCATAGAATCAGGTAATGATTCAAAGACAGAGGTGCGAAAATCCTCGGCACTTGCACTTGGCGACTTAAATAATGCTTCTCCCGAAAGGTTGCGGTTAAAAATTACCGATAAATTATTGATGCTTAATTCAGACCCCGCGCTTGAGGTAAGGCGCCCGGCGGCATACTCGCTGGGCAATCTCAGGGAAATTGATGCAGAAGTAAGAGATGCTCTTTTCAAAAGAATTATCGTACTGCTTGATGACGAGGACTGGTATATAAAAAATATTTCAATTTTGAATATTCACAAATTAAGCACAAGCATCCCGGGAAATAAATTACCCGTAATTGTTGAAAAATTGGTTGAACTCAGCAGCCACAGCGATAAAACCATCAGAAGTTCGGTTGCACAGACACTTGGTTCTTTAAAGAACATACTTGAAAAAGATGTAAGAAGGGAAATTGTTAAAATTGTTATGAATTTAAGCGAGGATGTCGGTCTCGGCGTCAGGGCTTCTGCCATCTGGGCGTTAGGGGAGATGAAAGACAAGATACCTTATGACCTGCGGTTTACGGTTATCAGCCGTTTACTGGAATTGAGCAGTCACGATAACTGGTATGTGCGCATGCACACAATAAAATCACTCGGCAAGTTGAGTATCGTTATAGCAGGAGATATTAAAAGTAAAGTGGTTAAAAAAATACTTTCCGTGACAATGGATTCCGAGGCATCTGTCAGGGGTCCTGCCGCGTGGGCAATCGGGGAATTAAAGGAAAGTATCCCGGCAGACATGCGAAAGAAAATTATAAAAAGATTACTTGAACTGAGCGGGGATGATGAAGGGATTGTAAGAGGGTCTGCCGTATGGTCTATCGGGAAATTAGGGGATGTTGCTCCGAAAGACATGCAAAAAAGTATTTTCGTGAATTTAATTAAAACCGTCAGCGACGAGGACTGGAATGTCAGGGGCGGTGCTATCTGGGCTATCGGGAAACTGAGATACATAATACCCGGGAGTATGGAAGGAGCGGTAATTGAAAAAATATTTTTTGCGTATCACGATGAGGATGAGCATGTGAGGGGGCATGCGGCAAATGTCACAGGAAAACTAAAAGACATTGTCCCGAAAAAGATGGTCGCAGATGTTATAGCCGGGCTTGTTGAGCTGGCAGATGATCCCGACTGGAATGTCCGAAGCCCTGCGGCACTGTCTCTTGGCAAGTTTTCCGACCGAACGCCGGATGAAATGAAAATTCTTGTTTCAAAAAGTTTGTTAAAATTAACGAATGATTCCCAGTGGGTTGTCCGCCGTTCTGCTGCGTGGGCACAGGGACAGTTGAGGACAATAATTCCCGATGATTTCAAAGAACCGTTAGTCGTTTCATTATTAAAATTAGCATCTGACGATACCTGGACGGTCAGGGACAGTGCAGTTAGAGCGCTTGGAGGTCTTATTTTGATAATCCCGAAAAATAAAAACAGGGCGGTTATTGAAACGGTTACGAAATTATGTATTGATTCCAACCGTTCGGTTCGGGATTCTGCAAAAACTTCACTTAAAAAATTAAAATCAATCATACCAAAAGACATAAAAGACGCATCCGAAGAATATTTAAGATATATAGGTAATTCTTCCTGATTAAATTATTTTCAAAATTTAAATTTAATAAATTATTGAAGTGATTTAAAAATGAATTTATCTGATTTCGGCTGGGATGATGACTTTGAAAACAACTTTAAAGAATTCCGGGAAAATAAACTTTTACCCGCAAGGGTTATTGAATCCAGCCGGCTTGTTTACAAACTGATTTCCGGGAAAGGGGAAATTGCAGGAAAATTATCGGGAAAATTCCGCTACAATTGCCATTCAAGGGGTGACTTTCCCACGGTAGGGGACTGGATTGCATTTAAACCGGGACAGGAAAGGGGATTTGTTTCTATCCGGGGAATGCTCCAGAGAAAAAGTAAATTTTCCCGTAAAGTCGCAGGAAAAGTTTCCGATGAGCAGGTGATTGCAGCAAACATAGATACGATTTTTATTGTAAGCGGGCTGGATCAGGATTTTAATATCCGGCGGCTTGAAAGATATGTGACCCTTGCAGCAGACAGTTGCGCAGAATTTGTTTTTATTTTAAACAAGGCAGACCTATGCAAAGATGTTGAACAGGTCGCATCTGAAATTAAAAATTTATTTAAGGACACGCAAGTATATGCGTTAAGCGCGCTTAGTAACCAGGGGCTTGGACAGATTACTGGACATATCAAAGCAGGGAAAACTATTGTCTTTTTAGGTTCTTCAGGGGTTGGTAAATCCACCATCATTAACCGTCTCCTGGGCGAGGAAAGGCAGAAAACCGGGCATGTAAGCGAGCATGACGGAAGGGGAAGGCATATTACAACATCCAAAAACCTTATTCTATTACCTGATGGCGGGATAGTAATTGATACGCCGGGGTTAAGGGAACTGCAGCTTTTATGCAGCGGCGAGGGCTTGAAAAATGCGTTTTATGACATTGAACTTCTTGCAGGTAAATGCAAATACAAGAATTGTACACATACAAACGAACCCGGCTGTGCTGTTTTAACGGCTGTTGATGACGGCATAATACCCAAAAAGCGGCTTGATAATTATCATAAATTAAAACGGGAAATAGAGTATAACCTTTTTAGAAACGATGAACGATTCAAAAATAAAAGAAACAAATTCCGGAAGATGATAAGCAAGCAGGCAAAAATTATCAAAAAATTCAAAGAATGTCCCGGGGATTATAATTGATGCCGCAGAAAAATATTCAGTTAAGATTTTATTTTAACAATCTCCCGATTTTACATGCAACATCAACAACCCCCCCTGCATCCTTTCCAATAATCCTTACCATCGCCTCCTTTCCAACCCATCCTTTATCATAAATTACATCCGGAACATAACCCAAATTTTCAATCGCAGTTCTCGTTCCCCAGTCGGAAATTCCCGACGAGAATGAGCGGGCTTTTTAGCCCATTGGCGAGTCATACGAGCCAAGCCCTCAACGATAGTTGAACGGACTTAGAATTTGAATAAAATTCATTAGAATTTGGATTCAATCAAAAGCAAAATTTAATTTATTTATTCTGAAATCAAATAGTTAATATCTATGAGTAATCCAGAGTAGGCATATCAGGCATCTGTGTTTGATAGCCCATCAATGAGGATTATATTGAACATCAAGTTCGGATATAATTTCGTTATATGACATATTACTCGGTGAAGATACAATATAAAAAATTCAAATTCAAAATAAAATCTAAGATTTAATAAACAAAAAATGAGTGAAATAATAACAAAACTCAAGTATTTGTTTAACTGGAATGATGTTCCTGGAAAAGACGATGAGAAACTCAAATATCATCTCGCAAATACTCTGGAGTTAGATTGGGTAAAAAATGTAGTAATCCGGAAAAAAGATTATAAAACTATAACTGTTACCAAAGATGAAAACTCACTTGAAATAGAACTTAATGAGAAAAAGGATAGAGTAACCTTAAAAAACAGCGATGGAAAAACCCATAATTATATCGTTGAACAAAAGGGAGGTAAGCTAAACATTTTATAGAGGCTGTCCGACAATTATGAACACCGTTTAGATTATCGCTATTTTTGATATTTTCTCGATATTTTTTTCTGTGCAATGATAAATCACCATTTTTCAAATATAATGCCTAATAAAAATATGCCTTT
>MCBE01000027.1 GCA_001723845.1 Candidatus Altarchaeales archaeon WOR_SM1_SCG | reverse complement strand
GATCATTGAGAACCCATTAACAATGAAATAGATGCTATAAACTAACTGCCTGCGTCATAAGTCATATAACAAAAGGATATGCTCGGGTGGGCTTGTCGTCCTTACCCCGCGGGACATTCGCCTAACGGGCAGATTCATATACACTTCTTCCTCCGATGGAATTTATTTTTTATAAAATTGAAATTTCATAAAATTCATTGGAATTTGTGGATTAATTTTTTTTATTTAATCTTTTAATTAATTAAAGAGTGTTCATATTAATATTAATTAAGTATTAATAATGGCAAACAGCAAAAATAATGAACTTAAAGAAGATGAAGATGAAGTTTTTGAAATAATGGATAAGTGGGTAGAGGAGATTGTTTCGGAACTTTCAGATGCTAAAATTTCTTCAAGCAGGGTGACTTCCGCAATTAAAGAATCAGAGGGAAAAATAATAGAACAATTAACTGCTCTCGGTTTAAATGATAAGGAAGCACGACTCCGGGTTTCACAGGTAAAAGGCACGGTCATTTCCGAACTGAAGAAAGATAAAAAGAAAAAGAAACTGGAAAAGGAAAAGGAAAAGAGATTCGGGGGAATGATGGGAGATAAAAAATTTATGGAAAAAAGAGAAGAGGAAATTAAATTAATTGGGGATATAGAGGAAGAGGAAAAACTCCCGGAATTTAAAAAAATTAAAAAAGGATATGAAGAGGATGTTTTTGAAATAATGGATAAATGGATATCAGAAATTGTTTCGGAACTTTCAGATGCTAAAATTTCTTCAAGCAGGGTGACTTCCGCAATTAAAGAATCGGAAAGAGAAATTATAGAACAATTAACTGCTCTCGGTTTAAATGATAAGGAAGCACGACTCCGGGTTTCACAGGTAAAAGGCACGGTAATTTCCGAACTGAAGAAAGATAAAAAGAAAAAGAAACTGGAAAGGGAAAAGAGGATGAGACTCCGGGGTATGAGGGGCGCCGGAAAATTCGGACGGAAAAAGGAAAGGGAAATTAGATTAATTGAGGACATGGAGAAAAAGAAAAAAGAAAAACTCCCCGGATTTGGAAAACTTAAAATAGAACCGGGAGACGATAGGGCTTCTGAAATAATAAATAAATGGGTCTCTGAAATTGCATCAGGGTTGGAGGATTCTAAAATTTCGTCAAGTGCAATAACCCGGGCAATTAAAAAATCAGAGAAGGAAATTACAGGACAATTAAATGCCGCGGGGTTAACCGATAGAGAAGTACAATTCCGGGTTTCGCAAATGAAAGGAGGGGTCATTAATGAATTAAAAAGAGGGAAAAAGGAAAAGAAACTTGAAAAAGAAAGAATAAGTAGATTGAGGGGTACGATGGGGGGTGGAAAAGTTAAAGAAGAAAAGGGGAAAGAGGTTAAATTAGAGGGTGACACGGGGAAGGGAAAAAAGGAAAAACTGGCGGGAAGTATAACTGATTTAAAATTCACGCAGCAGATGATACTTAAAATTGAAGACGCCATGTGCGAAATTTACGGTGAAAAAATTTGTTTAAATTCAAAATTAAAATTTTCAACAACCGGGGAGCGGCAGTTAATCACAGCGGAGCATAATGGAAAAACATACGAGGTGACTTTAAAAGAAGTTGTCCCGAAAAATTTTTACGACCCGACAGTTCTTAAATTTATAAAATACATGGGCGGCGGCAGGTATAAAATCAAGCATTTTAAAGTCCAGGGTCCGCAAAACCTGCCGAAGCATTACACCGTAACTGAAAAAATTCCTGGGCGGGGTATGATTTACCTTAAAATGAACCCGAAATACATCAGGGGAATTGAGCGAAGGTATCTTGAACGGCTGGGGAAAATTATCGCACTCACTTATGTTTGCGCGATTCCCGAAAGAACTTCCGATAACATAATATGGAGTAAAATAGGAAATGAAATTAAACTTACGACATTTAATTTTGCAAATTCTTTTGATTATAAAAAATACCCTCCCGTAAAAGCCGCTTCTTCAGCGCTTGATATGAATGTATCCTTCCTGAAAGATACTGCGGCAATAAACATGGATGCTTTAAGGAATGGTTTTATTGAGGCATTTAATTGCGGTAAAAAAAATCAATCGGAAATTTTAAAATATGTTAAGCCGTTAAAAAGCAGTTCGGTAATTGAGATTAAAAAAATCTTGAAACAAAATCCGGAAAAAGTGTTTGATGAAATAATCAAAAGAAGTAAATTTTTTAGTAAAAAGTATTAAAAATGCCTGCTGGAAGCAAACAGGAAATTAAAAAAAAGGATGAGAAGGTTTCTAAAATAATGGCTCAATGGGTAATGGAAATCGTTTCTGAGTTGGAGAATAATAAAATTTCTGCCGGCAGTATGAATGCCGCAATTAAAAAATCAGGGAATAAAATTATAACACAATTAAAAGATGCGGGGTTGAATAACAGGGAAGCGCAGTCGCAGGTTTCACAGGTAAAAGGAAGGGTCATTAACGAGATTAAAAAAGAGAGAAGGAAGAGCATGGTGGGTGCAGCCGGTAAAAAAGAGGAGAACGGGAAAGAAGAAAATGGAAAAATTTCGGGAGAATCGGAATTTGAGAGGGATTTGAAACTTAAAGTTGAAAGTGCTTTGCGCGAATTTTACGGGGGAAAAATTCATCTTGATTCAAAATTAAAATTGTTAAAAACAACAAAATCACAGGTTATCACAGCAGAGCATGATGGGGTAAGCCGCAGGGTAATTTTAAAGGAAATTAACCCGGAAACATTTTGTGATTTTGCGGTTATGAAGATTCAAAAATATACGGGAATCCAGTATTATAAAATAAATACCTTTGAAATAAAAGAACAAAATAAAAAAAGAAATTATGCGGTAATTGAAAAACCTCGTGGAAGAAGTGTCATGATGCTCAGGTTATGCCCCTTTAAAATCCAGGACTTTGAGGCACAGTATTTCAGGGAACTTGGAAAAATCGTTGCCCTTGTATTTATCTGTGCGATTCCCGACAGGAATGCGGAAAACATAACGGGGGATAAAACCGGCGGCACGCTTAACCTTACAACATGTGATTTTTCAGACGCTTTCAATTATTCACTGCATTCGCCGATTGCCTGTGCCGGAAATACGCTTGATGCAAATGTCTCGCTTTTTGGAAAGACCGCAGCGCATCATAAAGAAGATTTAAAAAAGGGCTTTATAGGGGCGTTTAATTCCGCAAAAGATAACAGGTACCGGCTTTTATATCACATTCGTGAATTTTCAAATAATACAAAAAATTTTTCCGCATTTAATAATATTAAAAGAATAATTACCCAGGACCCTGCCTTGATTTCAGGCAGATTGATAGCAAAAAGCAAGGTCTTAAAGGACGATTTTGAGTTTGTAAGTGAAATAATAAAAGCGGCAGTAGACGCAATAGAAGGTAAAGTTTCGGGAAATTATGTAAGAAAATTCAGACCCCTTGACAAAAGAGGAAAGCCCGGCGGCTTAATCCAGCTCCCGAAAAAAGGCATGCTGTATATCGTTGCGGACATCCAGGCGAATGTTGATAATTTTTTAAAGGTTTTTAAAGATAATCCTAAATTAATTAATGAACTTTCAAAAGGTAAATCGCACCTTGTTATAACCGGTGATTTGATACATTCTCCTTCCATAGAGCAGGAATCAACGTCGCAGCTTGACCTTCTTGAAACTGCAATGCTTTTAAAGGCAAAATTTCCAGACAATTTTCACTTTTTACTTGGAAACCACTGTCTTGGAGAAATATTAGGAAATGAAATGCTCCTGTACAAAAAAGGCAAACTTTCAGAGCAGCAGTATTTTGAAAAACTGATAAAGGAAAAATACAAGGATAATTATAAAAAAGTTCACGAGGGATATGTAGACTTCCTTAAACACCTGCCGTTAATTGTCAGGACGGAAAACGGGATTATTGTCTCACACACCGGTCCCATTCACTGCTGGGATATAAAAGACATGGATGCGGGAATTGAAAAATTTATAAATATATTTTCAGGCGGCTACGGCAGGAATAACAAGGAACTTTACCAGATGCTCTGGAGCAGGTTCGGGGACAATTATGTTGAAAAAGGCAAGGGCTATGACAAAGAGGATATAGAAAAATTTCTTTCCGCGATGAATGCAAAGGTCATGGTAGTCGGGCATACTCCTGCCAGGGGATACGCGGTTCACGAGCAGCAGATGGTCGTGGATTCCGAAGGTGCGGAATCAGGTTACCTTGTTGTTGATTTAACTGATGACGACATAAACATTGAAAAATTAAAACAAGATTTCAGGTGGTTTAAAAAAGGCAGTGCACATAAAAAACTTGATGATTTGAATTATGAGATTATGCAGAGATAATTAAGTAAAAATTTTTTGTGAGTTGAAGTTTGCGATATTTCCTTGAATATCAACTGCACATAAATTTAAAAATTTAAAATCAATTATACCTGGGTGATTAAATACCCCAAAAAAATTTTACATGATTATATTTCATTTACATTATGCAGGGGCTTGAATCACTTATATAAACAATATTGGGTAGTTGAAATTGTGATTTTTCATTTATTTTTATTCCGGAATTTAATGATTTAATAAGTTTTGATGTAAATATATTTAATAAATTCAAAATTCAATGGTTCATCTGGCGTTTGTGATCAATTCATATATGGTCGGTTATCCGAACCAGTTCGGATATTACGCCAGAATCAAAGAGATATGCGAACAAGTTCGGATATAAATTGTTATATGAAATTGACTACGGACGCATTTAGAATTTAAACATTTATTAACTTTCAAATTTGATTTTATTAAAAACATAAAAATGGCAAATAAAGCAAGCGATGAAAAAATAATAAAGGAATTAAAGAAGGAACTAGAAAAAATAGAACTACAACGAAAGATTAGTGAAGCGAGGAAAGCAATTGCTGAATCACAGAAAGCTACCTTTAAGGCAAAATTGCCTGATTTGGATGTGAAGGCGCTTGAAGGTAATCTTACGATTGACGATAATGTTGATATAGAATGCCAGATTCTTACTTATAAGGCAATGTCTGAAATTGCTTCTCAAATAAGCAGTGAGATTAAAGGGATGGATGCAAAACCAACGCAGGTAATTATTTGTAATCAGAATGCCTTTGGTAGCATGTTATCCTATAAAACTTTTATAAAGCAAATAAACCTTCTTAAAGAACAGTATGACACTACTATCACTACTATTGAAAAGGCCAGAGTCGCCAAGATTGGAGCGCTTATTGCCACTCCTATGGCTGCCATGACTGCGGGTGCCATATTAGAGTCTCTTGTAGATCTTGTTTCGCTTTTTAAGATAGATACAGATATTAAAGGTAAGAAAGTTGATATAGTTGAGGAAGCTCTATTTGCAGAGGTTGCTAGAGAATTGAAATCAAAAGGAATAGAAGCAATCTATCCTGTTTTTATAAATACAGTATCAGACGAATTGTTAAATGCCATATCTGATTTATCTAAATTAAAAGAAGAAGCAGACCAAAAAATAGCAGAAGTTGGTGAAGACGACCATTTTAAGGATGAAGTCGCATTTTTGAAAGATTTAAATAAGCAATATGAAAAAATATTAATCTCTTTGATTGGCGTTGATGAAAAAACTGGAATTAATAGTAGATTAGAGACATTGATAAAAGGTGAAAGATTAATTGCCGAGCTTGGTAAACCCAACACAGATATTCTATACCTAAAAGCTGTAGCTGGAGGAGGCAATAACAAAGTCAAACGAAGTTTCTGGTGGTGGTGTAATACATTATCGCATAGTGGTGGCGCGATAATAACATACTTTTTGATCAGCAAAGAAGGTGTTATAAAAGCATCGAAGAATTTGTATAAAACTACGGGATATAGACAATTTAAAGATATGGGCGGCGAAGAAGAGTTAGACAACTTTAAAGTCAACAACAAGGGTGCTCGAGGTTAAAGTCCAAAGGTTACACCCTCTCAAGTACTTGAAACAGTATCCACAAGCTTAATTTGGCATAATCAATCAAAAAACAAGGATAAATTTATTTTGGCGTCCTTCGTCAACATTCACATAACAAGCGTGTATCTGGCTTCACTTCGTTACGCCCAAATTCCTCGCTTCGTTCGGAACTTCAGATACACGCCATCCGTTGTGTGCCCAGCCAAGCTTACAAGTGCTTGCGGGTGAAAGTCCCGTTATGGTAAAACCAGAAAGCCATGTAGCATATACCCAATGCTGAAAGCGATTTCAGTGTTGAAGCGGTATGTAAAAACTCCAATACTGGGGGAGCAAGTTAACAGTCCGTAGCATAAAGCGAACACTGC
>MCBE01000026.1 GCA_001723845.1 Candidatus Altarchaeales archaeon WOR_SM1_SCG | reverse complement strand
TGCCGTCCCTTTCCTGGGCTTTATGAATTTTTCAATTTTATCGGTAAACAGGCAAAGCCCGACATTGTCATTATTCCGCATTGCAGAAAACATGATTGATGCGGCAATTTCAAAGCCGGTTTCCTTCTTGCTTTTCTCAAACCCGAATTCGTTGCTTGCGGAAACATCAAAAATAATATAAACATTCAAATCACGTTCTTCTATAAATTCTTTAACAAAAGGGGAATTATAGCGGGCGGTGACATTCCAGTCAATAGTTCTGATGTCATCGCCCGGGGCATACTCCCTGACCTCTGAAAATTCAATTCCCATTCCTTTGAATACCGAGTGGTATTCTCCTGAGATTAAGCCCTCCACGAGTTTGTTTGTTTTTATTTCAAGTTTCTTAATTGTTTTTAAAATTTTTTTTACCTTCGGCATTTTTATTTCCCTCCAGATTGAGTTCAAGGTCTCTTTTTATTTTCTCCAGGGTTTTGATTTCAAGGAGCCCTAACCCTGGCAAGAATTTCATCAATAATTTTGTCGGGAGTTATTTCTTCCGCTTCCGCTTCATAAGTTAGGATTATCCTGTGCCTGAGGACTTCATGAGCAACCTCTTTTATGTCTTCGGGGATTACATAGCCCCTGCCGTTCATCAATGCGTTTGCCTTCCCGGTAATTATCAGCCAGATTGATGCTCTCGGAGAGGCACCGTATTCAATCATTCCCTGGAGTTCAAGCCCGTAATTTTTCGGGTTTCTTGTCGCATCAACAATGCTTACCACGTATTCTTCAATTTTCTCGTCTGCATAAATTTTATGATTAAACTCCTGGATTTTGAGAATGTCAGGGGCGTTCAAAATATTTTTAATATTAAATTTAATTTCCCCGGCGTTTCTCCTGATTATGATTTTCTCTTCATCCTTTTTCGGATAGTCAATAAGCAGTTTGAATGCGAACCTGTCAATCTGCGCCTCGGGGAGTTTATATGTTCCTTCCGTCTCTATCGGGTTCTGGGTTGCAAGAACAAGAAACGGCTTATCCAGCTTGAAGGTCTCGCCGTGAATGCTTACCTGCTTTTCCTGCATCGCCTCAAGAAGTGCTGACTGCACCTTCGGAGGAGCGCGGTTAATTTCATCTGCTAAAATAAAATTATGAAAAATCGGTCCCTTCTGCGTGTAGAATTTTCCTTCATTATGGTCGTAGATTTTTGTTCCCACGATGTCCGCGGGCAGTAAATCCGGAGTAAATTGAATCCTGCAGAAACTTAAATTCAGGGTCTCCGATAATGTTTTTATCATAAGTGTTTTTGCAAGTCCCGGAACACCCTCAAGAAGAACATGCCCGTCCGAAATCAATGAAATCAATAATTTTTTAAGAACATCATCCTGCCCGACAATAACTTTTTTAATTTCATTTAAAACAGCATCCAGTTTTTCGCTGTTCTCTTCAGCCAGCAAGTTTAATTGTTGTATTTCCTTATCCATTTTTTAATTTTATTTTCGCCTTCCTGAAAGGAAAATTTTTAATTAATTCATTCATTTTTTTTGTGGTTACGACAACTTCATCACCGAGTTTTATTTCCAATTTTTTTGTAACAATTCCGAAATTAATCACGGGGCATTTGTGTTTCCCTGCGATTTTCACGATTTTTTCAACCTCTGGCGCAGGAACAGAAACAAGAAATACCCCCATGTAGCGAGAAATTTTAGGATACGGGATTCCGGTGAGCGTGCAGCCGCATTTTGCCTTTATGAGCATCTCTGCAAGATTTCCAAACCACCCTCCCCTGGATGCGTCCTTTGCGGCGTGAATTTTAATTTTATTTTCAAGCATCTCAAAGAAGGTTTTGTACCGTACATTAACCCTGTAAATCCGCTCGCCGATTTCGCCTTCAACAACCTCGCCTACCATCAGTATTCGATCCCCTTCCACAGCTCCCGAATCAGGAATTGGTTTATCAATTAATTTTCCAAAGACGGTGAATGAAATACACGGCTCAAGGTTTCCTTCCATCTGTGTATTCCCGCCGATAATCGGAACTCCAAGACCGTCGCTTTGTTTTTTCAGGTCCTTTGCAACTTCCTCTGCTTCCTTGATTGAGTCAACCTGCATGGAATTTAGTGCAAACAAGGGCTTTCCGCCCATAACAACAATGTCGGTGCAGCTGTGAATCAAGCCCGTCTTCCTCCCGGTTTTCAAAGGATACGGACCTTCCATGTTCACAATCATATCGCCGACAATTACGGCGTCATCTCCCTGCCTGATACCGTAGAGTAAGTTTTCAACTTTATCGTCCATGCGCCAGAAGACCTTTCTTACGCTGTTTGTTTCTGAAAGGTGGTCGGTTGCTCGTTTGATGTCTGTTTTCATTTGTGGTAGTTGATTAATAAAAAATTAGAAGTTTAATGATTGGGATTAAAAATATGATTATCTGTTTTTTAGGGAGAGATATCTATCATTTTTTGCCGTCTCCATTAAATGAACAAATTTCAAAGCGCTCCCTATGCTATCGCCCTCTAAACTTACCTTAATGGTTGAACGACCAGACTCTAACATCAAATCAACATGACGAGATAGAAAATAACCAATAACAAAAACCCCCACAATTATGAGAGTAATTGCAATTACTCCTAATGAGTTGGTTAATATACTAATAAAAAAACCAATTAGAAATGAAATACCTGCAAGAAGAAGCAAAAAAGGATTATTACTATATCGTATTCCACATGAATCTAACTCTTCTAACATAAAACCCAATATAGTTCTTTTTCCTCCTCTATTTACCTCATATCTGATTCTATGAGTTGTTAATGTAAGATTTTTTGTATAAGTACTTAAAATTTTTTCATTATCCATTAGTTCCATTTTTTGCTTTATTTTCATATTGTTATAATACAATTATAACAAACCTAAAAAGTTATGTTTTATATTACCATAAAAAATTAGAAGTAATTAGAATTTAATTGAAATTCAGGCGATAGTTTGATTTCCGGGTTGTAATTATTTTTTAAATTTAATTTCACCCGATCGCAACCTCCTTAATCCTCAAATGCGCTCCGCCGTCGGAAACCCTTACACTAATACCCAAATCGCCTTTCATATTTCTTATGGTCCATCCATTCAAGAACAATGGAGATCAGCATTACCTTATCTTCCGCAACCGAGTAAATCAACCTCCATGCGTTCGGGAGATTATACTTCCAGAGATTATCTATCTCGTATTTTTTGATATATTCCTTTGGTATCTGTTTTTTAGGTATCTGTATGCCACAAAACGCATCATCAGCGAGATCGTCAAACGCCCTATTCAACCAATCGTATAATTTTTTATCCTCTGTTTTTGAATCTTTCAAATTTTCAAATACCTTTCTAAGTTTTTTATCGGCAAAAACGACGCGTGATCTCATCTTATTGTTAATTCCGGTTTAAAGTATTTTTTCACAAGTTCGGGGCTCCATATCCACCCGATTTTTCCTTCCCTGTCTATAGCAATCTTATGGGACTCCGATAAATAATCAATTATCGTGCAGTATGTCCGGTACATGACTTTCCCAGGCAGATTCTCCCATAACTGCTTCTTTTTGAACTCGCCGCTGTGTTCTTTTATTGTTTCTTCAACCATTAAGACGGTGTCCAGCCGGGGATAATGTAATATTTGCGACTTCATTTTTAGTGTTGTTATCTAAGTAGTATAACTTATTAGTTTAAAAATTAAATTAAAATTTCACCCAACCGCAACCTCCCCGATCCTCAAATGCGGTCCCCCGTCCGAAACCCTTATCGTCTGCCCCGACTTCCCGCAGAACCCGGGACTCATCATGAAATCATTCCCGACTGCATCAATTTCCTTTAAGGTTGTCAATATGTTCCCGTTTAAGGTTATATCTCTCAACATTTTGGTTAATTCACCGTTTTCAATTAAAAAGCCCTCTTCTGCGACGAAAACGAAATTCCCGGTCTTAGGGTTTACCTGTCCTCCTTTCATACCCTTCGCGTACACTCCTGTTCTAACATCAAAAATTTCATTTAAATTTTGTTCTCCTTTTTCAAAAAAAGTATTGCTCATCCTAACAACAGGAAAATCCGAGTATGATTGCGCTCTCATGTTCCCCGTGGAATTTATTTTAAATTCGGATGCGGTGTCTCTTGAATGCAGAAATGAATTTAGAATCCCGTTCTTCATTAAATATTTTTTCTGACCCGGGACGCCGTCATCATCATAGGCGAAACTCCCGAAAGCGTTAATTGTCGCATCATCAACAATATTTACATGGTTCGTGCCGATTTTTTCCCCGGTTTTGTTTGATAAGGCGGAATTATTTGCAAGAACAAGGTCTGCTTCGCTTGCATGTCCCACCGCTTCATGTGCTAAAACGCCTGCTAATTTACCGTCAATTACGCAGCAAAAATTACCTCCTTTGGGTGTTTTTGCATCAAGGAGTTTAACCGCTCTTTCTGCCGCCCGTTCTGCTTTAATTTCCGCATCATCCAACGCATCCATCCCGCCTATTGCACCAAGAACTTCATAGCCCTCCTGCATTATTCCTTCTCTTGCGGCAACAGCGGCAATTCCCATATATGTCATTGTCTGTTTCTGGATTATCTCGCTGCCTTGCGAATTTAAAAAAAATTTTTCAGCGCACGCATCCGTGTAACTTACCGATGTATTTTTTATGCACTTTTGTTTTGCCCGGCTTTCAACGGAAAATAATTTTTTAATTTTATCCACGAGTGCAAAATCTTTCGGGTTTTTCCTGGCTTTGAATTCAACCCTGTCGGTGTATGTTTTCTCACAGGAGAGTTCTACCTTACCTCCTGCTGTTCGTGCAAGTTTTAATGCTTTTTCTGTCGCCTTTCAATCACATCCTCCCTGTTTGTGCTTGCAAAGCCAAACGAGCCGCTGCAAAGAACCCTGATGCCCATTCCGAAATTTGAACTCTCAACAACCTCAACGACTTTACCATCCCTTATGGAAAGCGATGTGAAAGGTCCTTTTACAATCCTAATATCCGCGTAATCAACGGGGAGTTTTTCAAGCAGTTTTTTTACCTTATCAATTTTATCAATCATATATAGAATTAAAATCAAACTTAATTTTATCTTAATTTTATCTATATTTAATTGTATTTACCTGATTTACCATGACCACACATTTCCGGATTTATCTCGTGCTTTTTGTACTTTCCGTACTTTTATTTGCACTGTTAATAATGAATATGAAATTCAATCTCTTCAGCCCGTGGCTTATTGCAGCGGGCTTCTTTTTGCTTTATCTTACCCACCGGAAATTCAGGATTAAATAATGCTCAAATTTTTAATTCCGTGCCAATATATTTAATTTAAATGTAATATCTTATTACTAATGATGTGTGGAAAAATTAATAAATTTCAATAAAATTTAAAAATTTATCCTTAATTTTTACAAATAAAAATCTTACTAAAATGGTAAATGTGGTTGTAAAAGAGGGCAGGTCAACAATTCCGTTTTCAAGAGGAATTCTCATGAGGTCAATTGTTCGTTCCGGGCTTGACGAAGCAAGGTCTTATGGAATTGCAATGAACATAAAATCAGAATTAATTGAAAAAAGAAGAAGATCAATTGGCGCATTGGAACTTTTTAATGTCGTAAGAAATAAACTCAGTGATATTGACCCTAATTTTGCAGAGAAATATAAATTGTGGAGAGATATAAGAAATCATGAAGAACCGATATTGATACTCCTCGGCGGTGTTTCGGGAACCGGAACAACAACCGTTGGCGCGGAATTGGGACATAGATTAGGTATAAGAAGGGTCATAGGAACGGACACGATAAGGGAAGTCATGCGTAAAATTATTGCTCAAGACCTTCTCCCGACAATACACGCATCTTCTTATGACGCATGGAAAAAGATGAAAGTTCCGGTGTCGCCGGAATATGATAAAATAATTATGGGATTTAGAACCCAGGCGGAAAGAATAGCAGTCGGCGTTGAAGCACTTATGGACCGGGCGCTCTATGAGTGCATATCGGCAGTAATTGAAGGCACGCATCTCGTTCCCGGTTTTATAGATAAAAAATACATGAATATGCAAAATATATTCTTTTTTATCCTGGACATAAAGGATGAAAACGAGGTCTCGGTACTTGTTGTTGACCACGATGTCCTGCTGATTGATTACCTGAGTGATGCGCTCATGGTTTTTTCGGGAGACGTCGGAATTTCAGGCAATGCAAGCGAACCATTGAATTTAAGAAACGGTATGAACAAATTCCTCAAGGAAATGAATGTTACATTCCGAAGAGACCCTGAAACAGGAAGACCGAGGGCAAATAAGCCGGGAAGTGTCAAGGATCGGGAGCAGAAGGGAAGCGGGGAATTTTACTATAATTGTTAGTGG
>MCBE01000025.1 GCA_001723845.1 Candidatus Altarchaeales archaeon WOR_SM1_SCG | reverse complement strand
GTAAAACCCCTCCCGTCTTGCGTTCTTCGCGGCAATTTTGTGAATCCATCATCTTTCAAAATCCGATCAATCGTGTTGATGCTGACTTTGAGGTTTTCTTCGCAGAGTTTATCATATATGTCATATACTGAAAGGTTCTTTTTTCTCCATGAGATTATCTTCCCAGTTACTTTTTCAGGTGTTCGCCGACCTTTTGGCCCATTCTTTTTTTCAGGGAAGAATTGCAGTTTTCCTTGTTTGAAATCTGAAACAATACCTTTGAATGTTGGGATAGCATAACCAAAACGCTTTGCGATTTTCTTCTGCGTGGCTCCTTCTTCCAGATAATATGCCCTGAGGGCATCATACTTTTTTTGATCAGGGGTGTTCGGTTCCAGAAAATATTGTTGTGGGTCCATTTTTGGTGTGTAAGTGAGTTAATAGTATATAGA
Organism: Candidatus Altarchaeales archaeon WOR_SM1_SCG; assembly: GCA_001723845.1. GTDB lineage: Archaea > Altiarchaeota > Altiarchaeia > IMC4 > WOR-SM1-SCG > WOR-SM1-SCG. Next base: position 6,043 of record MCBE01000025.1, on the reverse strand, counting down.
ATTATGATACATACTATAAAAATGGATCGGTGCTAAATTCTGTGGATGTTAGAAAAAACAGATAGATATAGCACCCTCAATAATGTGTTTTCTATGAAACCATGTAACTATAGCTCGGATTTTTGAAAATTTTAGGTGTCATGTAGGTCATACTCTGAAGAGATAACAAAATAATAACATATGTCCGCAGGTTAGTGATTTTGAGATTTTTCAGATGAAAAACTTGCAGAGAAGGTAGGGTTAATTATGATAGATAATGCCTCTGTGAAAATCCCTGTTTAATTTTTTTATTGATTATTTTTATTGATTAAATTCAAATTCAAATAAGTTTACGAAATTTCCAATGAATTCAACTAAAGAATCCTCCCCCTCCCCGCCGGAATCCACTGCTGTATATCCCCCGGATTTATTTTTTTAATTTTCCCGGAGTCCTCCTTTTTCGCCTGCTGTAAAAATTTATGTTTAATTTCCTTTGCGAGTTCACCTGACTTTTTATCTCCCGTGCCGATTAAAACATAATAGTTTGAATTCGCAGCAACAGAATCAATGGGACCTCCTATAACTTCATCTTCCTTAACTTTAAAGCCGACGGCAATTTTTAATTCAACCTTCTTAAACCACTTCTTCTCGCCGTAAATCATAAACGCGCCCTTCGTTAAATACTCGCCGCTCCCGGCACTTTTTGAAACCTGTTCGGATGCAATATAATAAACATCACAGTTCCCTGTCCCGGAACTCCATGCCTTTGAATACGATGCGGCACCGCTTGCTGCTTCTTTCATTGCTGCATCAGTTACTTCCTTACCTTCGGTTTTGATTACGAAAAACGGCGCACCGGGAACATCCGCGTGGAAAACGACATCGCTTTTTTCAGTGTGCTTTTTAATTAAAATTTCATTCGTCGTCGCGTCTCTTCCGCCGATTACAAGAAAGCCCTCGCTTGAGTTGAACCACCTGAATTTCTCAAACCATTTTTTCTTTTTCTTTTTTTCAGGTAATTTTTCCCTGAACGCGACCATGAATTTCTCTTTCTCTTCCGTTAATTTCTCAATCTTTTCAAGGGTATCTTGTAATGCCTTCTCTGCCCCCTTGACCTTGCTTTTTGACTTTTTTGACTGCTCGTAGTAGTAGTCGGCGTTCTCTGCCGTTGATTTTTGCAGGTTTATTTTGAATTTCATGTTAATTAATAATTAATTTAATTTTCAATTTATTTTAAGAATAGATAGTATTTCATTGATTCCTTTTTTGAACCAGAGCAGATTCAATGCCAATTATGAATCCGGGTTTTGATTGTCTTGGCGATTTGAAAATATTTAATTTTCCTTTGCTTTCTTTAAAGCTTCTTTCACATCAAGTGAAAATATTTTTTGGCATGCTAAAAAATCATTATTTTTTATTGCAGTTTCAAAATTTTCATCAGATGTTACTATGTAATGTGCTCCTTCCTCAATTGCTAACTTTGCCATAAACGCGTCATCATCAGGCATATTTTCAATCCCCTGAAAATCTTCAAGGTCTTTTGCAACATAATCTTGAAACAAATATTTTTGTCCATTGATTTTTATTTTCATGAGCGCAAATAGAAATCTATCATTTCTTTCTGCTTTCGTTGACTTTAATTTTTCCAGTACATTTATAAACACTCTATTGAGTTTCTTATCAAGAATTATCCTGTGGCAATTATTTGATATGTCCCTTAACAAATTCATTGCCGAATCATCCGGTTTGTTATATTTATCAACTCTATTTAGAGCGTGTTTGAATACATTTTCATCAAGTACAAATTTATATTTCATTATCAGTTACTATCATCTAATGCTTTTAAAGAATCAATTAATGCATCAAGGTTTGTTTCAAAAAACCCCGGAAGCCCGCCGTCAACCTGCCCGAATTCATTGACCTTTAATTCTTTAACTTTTGCCTCACCTTCTTCTGGCTCCCTGAAATAGTATATCTTTAAATCATCTTTTTTTAATTTCTTTTTAGCAACCTGATTTAAAAATCCAAAGACGATGTGTTCAGAGTGTGTGGTCATGACGAGTTGTTTTTGCTGTTTTTCTGCGATTTCTGTGAATAATTTTGATAATTCGTATTGGGCTTTGGGGTGCAGGTGATTTTCGGGTTCTTCAATAAAGATTGTTTCATTGGGTTTTGCAACAAATACAATTGGAAGAAGCATAAATAACATTTGATGTGCGCCAAGACCTTCAAACAGGAAAGGAATGCCCGCTTCTTTTGAGATTTTTGAAACCAATTTTACTTTCTTTTCTGTTGACATCTCTGCAAAAAATCTTACATCAACAACTTCTTTCATTTTTTCATATATCTCATCTTCAAGAAGTCGGTTAAAAATGAATGTGTTTGCAACACTTTTTGCTCTTTTTTCAATAGAAATATTATCAAGATTTAAATTTGAAGATTCTTTATTTTGCTCTATATCATACCCTTGCCATTCCAACCCTCTAATTGGATAAACGAAATGGAAAGAATTTATTAAGTGTTCTGGAGATGAAAGTATTTTATAAATAACTCCATACTCCTGTTCCAAAAGTTCATTATCTTTTTTTACTCCAGGCAGACGTGAATATCTTAATGAGTTTGGCTGCATTCCCTTTAATTCCATCCTAACTGGGCCAATGTCTATTTTTCCATGTTTACTAAAAATTTCAAAACTCATGCCCCTTTCAGTAATGACTGTAGTTTTCGGGGGATTGTTGGCTTCTGTTCCGGTATAATCGTTTGCATAAATCCTGTATTTTTTGTGTCCAATATCTTCAGCATAATCAACCTCAAATATAATTCTATGTTTCGGTGAAAATCCTTTATCATTGAGCGTGTATGTTGACGAAAAAACCTGAACTCCACCACCAACAATAAACTTCTTGGCGATTCCAATTTCTGAATCTGAAAGAAAATTTTTGAGCGGAACCGTCCCTGAAATTTCTATTTCAAAAGATTTTTCTCCCCGGTGAGCAAAATTGTCTGCATGAGAACCATCACCAATATCAATAAACATATCCTTCGCACTTTCTGCCATCCTTCCCTGCCTAACCAGTTCCTTTTTCAGCAACTGCATCGCATGAATCGCACTTGACTTCCCGCTATTATTCGGACCGATAAACAATGTAATCTTCCCGAATTCCAATTTCGTGTCCCTGTGCAGTTTAAAATTTTTTAATTTTATTTCCCTGAGCATTTTGAATGTATTATTAATTATTACAACCAGACATTAAATATTAATTCAATTTCATTTCAACTGCTCCTCAAAAATTTCATTAACTAAATTTAAAAATTCATTTTCTTTTTCCTTCGGGATTCTTGCGCCGGCTGCAATATCATGTCCGCCTCCTTCGCCTTCAACTTTTTCACATGCACTGCGCATCGCATTTCCAAGGTGGATTCCCTTTCTTATCAGCCCCCAGTTTGCTCTTGCAGAAACCTTTTTCATTGCAGCATCGTCTTTATCGTCAGCAAGAGCCAGAACCGGCTTGTCCGGGGGGATAATTCTTGCGCCGTACGCCATTCCCGCGACAACCCCGACAATACTTTCTTTAATTAAATCACCCGCGTCAAAATAATAAAAATTATTTTTTTCATCAAGAGAAGTGGTTCTTAAAAAATCAAGACCTTCTCTCAGGTTCTGCCTGTGCATTTTCAGCAATCGTTTTGCATTCTTCCAGTTTTCATCGTTTTCCCCGGTACAGACCTTTACGCCGATTTCTGACTGCTCCTGCCTGCCGCATGCGTTCATAACAGTTGCGAATTCCTTTGCATCCCTTAATTCGGTTCCTTTTTCTCCTTTAAGCAGCGTATAGACCTCGCCGAACAGTTTATTAATCAAAAATTCAGGCGTATTTAAATTAAGCAGGTGGATAAAGAGTGCGTCCCTTAATTTCTCCCTTTCCTCTTTCTTGAGGTCAATGTACCGCCTCCATTTTTTATTTTCCTCGCCGTTGAGTGAAATACCTAAATTTTGGATAAATTGAGCGCATTCCCCGGGATTCCCCGTAAGCCCGGGAAGTACCGGCTCGGATGCGTAAGCAAGCATCTGCGGCAGCGTGCGGCTCTGCCTCCCGAAAAGCCGTAGGTCGTGTCTTACTTTCAATATTTTTTCTTTAACCCCGTCATCAAGTATCTTCCGGTTCAGCGACTCAAATCTTCCTTCCGAGTCCTGCATATCACCGACAGCACCAACAATTGCAAGATCTGCTATTTCCCTGCAACCAAGTGCCCTTGCAACGAAATATGCCATCCCTGCGCCGCTGACATCGCTGCCCCCGTCATAGCCGAAAAAATGCGGGTTTAACTGCCTTTCGTGTTCCCCAACCGGTGTGTGGTGGTCAATTATATAAAAATTATTTATGCTTTTTTTAATCAGTTCAATTTGCCCCGAACCCATATCCGTAAAAATAATTGTGCTGTACTTACAACAGTCAATTTCCAGGATATTTGAACTGTCCAATTGTTTAATAATTTTAAAATCTGCGCTCCTGTCAATTTCTTTAAATAACCTGAGCATTATTGCGCATGCTGTAATCCCATCGGCGTCATGGTGGCTTACAATCAGGATGTTATCCTCCTCTGCTATTTTTTTTGATAAGCCCTCCACGCCTTTCAGGAATTTTTTGTACTGCATGTAAACAATTAAAAAAGAGTGTAATAATAACAGGAATTAATGATTGAAAAATCCCTGAAATTAAACTTTGATATAATATCAAAATAATTTAATTATTAATTAATAAAATGGAAATTGAAATTTTAAATGAACGAGAAAATCCGCTGCTTGAAAGAAAAGAGATTAATTTCAGGGTAATTTACAAAGGAGCAACGCCGAAAATAAATGATATCAGAAGCAAATTAATTGAATTTTTGAAATCAGATAAAAATTTAACTGTTGTCGATTCAATAAAACCGGAATTCGGTAGAACTGCCGCCCACGGTTATGTAAAAATTTATGCAAATTCGGATGCCTCTGCTATTGAGCGGGAGCACAGGATAAAAAAGAATTCGCTGCTCGCGGAAGCAAAAGAACAGGAAGCAGGAGAACAGGAATCAAAAGAGAATACGGAGGTGAAGGAAAATGCCTAAGAAAACATCAAAGAAAAGACCGACAAGCAAGAAATGGGAAAAGTATGAAACTTCAGGAGATAAACTTCAAAGAAAAAACAAGACATGCCCGAGGTGCGGACCCGGCGTTTTTCTTGCAGTGCACAAGGAAAGGAATTCGTGCGGAAAGTGCGGGTACCTTGAAACAAAGAAAAAATGATTAAACAATACATCCCGTATTTTATCTTTCTTTTTTTAACTTTAATATTCTGCACATTGATTTTAACCGCCCCTCTCACGGCAAATTTAGCAGAGAAGAATCAAAAAAATTCAATTATTTCATTGGTATCAAAATTAAATTACAATTTATTCCAGCCGCTCTGCCACCAGAAACCGGAGAGGTCTTTTTTTGCGTTCGGGCATAAACTCGCGGTCTGCGCAAGATGCGCGGGAATCTATGCGGGTGCATTAATTTTAACAATAATTTATCCATTTGTTAAAAATATAAACAATAATTCAACTCCTTCAAAGTATTACCTGGTTGCATGTTTAATCCCGATGGCACTGGACGGCGGAACACAATTCCTGAACTTCAGGGAAAGCTTTAACGAACTTCGCTTTGCAACCGGCTTTATAGCGGGAAGTGTTTTCGTATTCTACCTGATTCCTGTCTTAAGCAGGTTATTTATACGGTTTGCAGGGGAATTAAAATTAAAAATTTAATTTTTATTGCTTTAACTTGGCGACAATAACACCGCCTGCTGCGCCGAACACTGCTCCAAGAATAGGGTAAACAATTATCCCTATAATTCCTCCAAGCACTGCAACACCAACATCTCCTGCTCCGGGGACATTGCCGAACATGCTTCCGGCAGCAAGACCGAAAATCATCCCGAGAACAGCCGCAATAACACCTGCAACAACACCTTTTTTTGTTTTTATGATAACCCTCTGCTGCATTAAAATCCTGTCATCAATGCCGCCAATTTTAACAAAA
>MCBE01000024.1 GCA_001723845.1 Candidatus Altarchaeales archaeon WOR_SM1_SCG | reverse complement strand
TATTGAGATTGCAGAGAAAATAGGGGACTGCGCGTGTGCTGTTTCCGGGGTAAAAACTTTTGAAGATGTTTTAAATGCAAAAATTGATGTAATGACTTCAAGGGCAAAAGAACTCGGGAATATAAATTTTAAAGGAAATTTGTGGTATTATCATCCCGAACTGGATAAACAAATCACGGAAGAGGATAAAAAAATAGAATTAAATTCTTTTGCAGTCCAGGAGGTTTCAAACGCGATACTTCAAAATTGCCTGGTTGAAGCCATCGGCATTGCACGCAGATTGAATCTTCCAAGCCCTATAAAACTGCCGCAGGTTACAAGTGCAACGGCAGTTAAATACAAAAAGGCAAAGGCAAGTTAAAAAAATTATAATTAAATTTCGTTAAAAATGGAGCATGGAATTTGTGACATCTGCGGAAGGGCAGAAATCCTGCAAACCTGCACACTCTGCGGGAAGAGAGTTTGTTCAAACTGCATAAGTAGGGGAATTTGCAAAGTTTGCATGAGAGGGAAGTTTTATGAAAAAGAGGATTCTAAAATATTCAAGGTATAAAAATTTTCAAAGCGTGGAATTTTTACACCCGAATCTTGCGCAGTTCATGTTATAATATTCTAAAATTTCCTTGTTGTAATAGGCGCCGCACTCGTTGCACTTTACAACTGTCTTGCCTTTTGCGACTAAATCATGAATCGGCTTTTCCGTGTACGGCTCCATTGCTCCTTCGGGAATTTCCGAGTAATTTGTAACTTCCGAGAACCCTGACTGCCGCAGTGGAATTTTGAGACCGCCCTCTATTATTAAGTCGGAATAACCGGGACGCCTTTCTTTATATCTGTTGTAGAGGCGGTAAATAATAAAAATAATAATTATGATTCCTGCCGCGTAGCCGATATTCAAGAGCATGGAATTTCTTTCAATATAAACTTCGCTTTTATCAATAATTGTTTCACATTTTGAAACCATATCGCTTTCTCCGAGTTCCAGGTAAATTTCTTTTGCCCTCCCTGCATAATTCTTTGCCCTCTTATAATCGCCGGAATCAAAATATTTGTTTGCACCCAAAAAATAGTTCTGCGCAAGTATGGTCTTGTTGAGTTTTGCAGCCATTAATTCCAGTTCAAAAATTCTTTCCGATACAAGAGCGGGGTAAATTTCACGGATTTCATTGTAAATCCGAAGCGATAATTCCGCATTACTCGCGGCTCCCCTGAAATCATCCGCATCAATTCTTGTCTTCGCCCTCATGTATGCGACATCCGCATCAATCATCTTTTCGCAGTTTTTAATGATTTGAGTGCATTTTAATATTCCTTCGTCATTTCCCGAATTTGTATAAATTTCCTTTGCCTTTTCTGCATATTGTTTCGCATTTTCGTACCCTCCCGATTTTATATATTCTTCTGCTTTATCAAGATAATAACCCGGCGGCAATTCAATATTTAAATTAAAATCAAATACATCTATTGCCCACCATGTGTAATCCCTGTACAGCACTTCATCCGCTCCGAATCTACCCCTTCCGCTGAATAATATTATATATTCTTCTTTTTCCGGTGCGGTTGCATTAATTTCAAAAGTTGCTGTTTTTGTTTCTCCCGGCTCAAGAACATTTTCGGTGTCAATACGGTAATTTGTGAAATCACCCATGTCTTTTATCCTGTTGTAGCCCGAAACTTTGATATCGTCAATATCCGAATTGCTCAAACTCAGGACAAAAGAAATATCATGAACCGGGGAATCACCCACATTTTCCATGGTAACTGTAACTTCTGCACTTTCTCCCTGTTTTAAAGAATCTTTTTTTAATTCCGCGAAAATAACTTTTAATTCCGGTTCTGCAGATGTGTTGCAGAGGCATAAAACAATAAATATTGCAAAGATCCCGAATAAAATTTTAAATTTCATTATTAATTTTCATTGTCTGCTTTTAATTATTAAAATGGAATCAAAAAATTTTCAAAATTCAAAATTCCCGAAACTGACGGTTGATGCAATAATTAAAAAAAATAATTCCGTGGTTCTTATAAAGCGAAAAAACGAGCCGTATAAAAACTTCTGGGCGCTTCCCGGGGGCTTTGTTGAATATAATGAAACAGTAGAGCATGCGGTTATAAGAGAGGCAAGGGAGGAGACAGGGCTTGATGTGAAAATCTTAAAACTTACGGGTGTTTATTCAAAAGCGGGCAGGGACCCGAGAGGGCATACGGTTTCTGTTGTTTTTTTATGTAGTGTTGCAGGCGGAAATTTAAGGGCGGATACCGACGCTTGCGATGTTTCTGAATTTAATATAAATTCTTTGAAAGAATTAAAACTTGCATTTGACCACGAGAGGATTTTAAAGGATGTTTTTATAAGCAAAAAATCTAATTAATTTTTAGGGGTTTTAAAAACCATTAAGTTCAAACAATATAAAAAATAAAAAAGAAATTAGAATATGAAAGCAGGAATTATCGGCTTCGGCAGGATGGGAAAAGAGATTACGAAAAGGGCATGCGACGAGGGAATGGAAATTGCGTGTGTATTTGATATTTCCGGTCATCCCGACATTGGCAGGGATATAGGAACAATTATAGGTTCAAAACCGATTGGTGTAAAAGTTGCAAGTGTAAAAAATTTAAAGGAAATTATCACCGGGACAACTCCTGATGTGATGATTGACTTTTCATCAGCCGCAGCGTGCGTAAATAATACAAAAATTATTGCGGAAAACAGGATAAACATGGTTATCGGAACCACCGGCTTTAGCGAGGAGCAGTTAAATGAAGTAAAGACGAGTATTTCAAAGCACAGCATAGGGGTGGTAATTTCACCGAATATGAGCATCGGGGTAAATGTTTTCTGGAAACTGGCAGGCGATGCTGCAAAATTGTTAAAAAATTATGATATTGAAATTCTTGAGGCGCACCATATTTTTAAAAAGGATGCACCGTCCGGAACCGCTTTAAAGACAGCAGAAATAATTGCGGACTCGCTGCATGAAAAATTAGAGGATGTTGCGATCTTCGGGAGATACGGTCACGGGGAAAGAAAAGAAGGCGAGATTGGAATCCATGCTGTCCGGGCAGGAGACATTGTGGGTGATCACACCGTGTTATTCGCAACATCCGGCGAGAGAATTGAAATTATACACAGGGCGCATTCCAGGGATGCTTTTGTTTCCGGCGTGATAAAAGCAGTGAAATTTATAAAGGGAAGAATCGGTATTTATGATATGGGCGATGTTTTGAAATTGAATGAATGATTAAATCAAAATTTCAATCTCCTCCGGGTTTACAACCGGCTTGTCAAAATAATCATCAACGATGCGGGGGCAGGCAGTATTTATATAAGCGTCAACGCCAAATCCCGAAACATTATCAGGCGTTATTGAATCGCCTGCAAAAAGAAAGGCGCGTTTCCCCGACTTTTCAATCTTTTTCTTTAAACTTAAAGCAAGTTCCATGTTGAACTGCCCGGGCTTTGTGGAAATTAATATCCCGAAAATTTCAGCCGGTGCAGCCCGCATAATTCTTTTCTTCCGTCTTTTTTCCCACTGCCGTTTTTCATCGTCGGAAATTTCGCCGCACTCGTTTGAATAGGGATTGCAGACAATTACTCTTTTATTTGTTTTCAATGCAACGCCCAGCGGATGAAATCTTCCCGAGCCGATGTATAAGAAGGCATCAATTTCCTTTTCTTTTGACTTCGCAACTTTCTGGCAGCAGCCGAGAACCTGCCCGCAGATTACCGCGTCAATTCCGTTTTTCTCTAAAAAAATTTTAATATTATTTAATTGATTGAGATGCTGCGCGGTCGTGATTAACCCTATTTTTTTAAAATTTCTTAAAATCCCTAATGCCCCTTTTACTGCCGGAAGCGCATCTTTTTTTGAATAGCACGGGATGTAGGTGGTTTTCATCTGAATTTTTAATTTAATTTATTTTTTAATCAGGAAAAATATCAAGAGAACAAGAAATATTATAACGATTAACATTACCGCAATAAGAACAAACGCCGGGATGCAAAAGATTCCCGCATCAAGCCCGCTGCATGAACCTGGGCTTTTGTCTTTTTTTAAATCATCTTTTTGTTCGATTTTTTGTTCAATGCCAATGTTTTGAACTTCATTATCTCCCGGGGGGTTTTCTTTTTCTTCAGTCCCAGGATCAATATTTTCCTCGAAATTTTGCTCATATTTTCCCCCGGAATCTTCTTTTTCAGGTTCGCTTTCTTTATCAACGGGCGTATCTTCTACAGCAAGGCACCCGATGTTTTCAAGTTTGAATTTACAGCATGAAAAGAAGATGTCTTCGCCGGAATCACCGGATGTTAAAATTTTTGTTATATAATCATCCTGGTACCTCCCAGAGCATTTATCATCTATCCCGATTGAAATTTTTTGTGAATTTAAATCAAATTCATTAACTATAATTTTACAATCATTTAATTCAAATTCCACCCCCACATCATCGCTTGTTACCGTCCTGTTTTTAATTTCTTCAATACCTTCCAGAATCCCGAATGTAGCGGAATTCCCGTCAAAGTCAATAAGTTCAAGATTGCAGATTGTATTTGAACCGAACTCGTCGCTATACACGGGTTTTTTACCGATGTCCCTTGAAGTTATAACCGCGCTTATGCTTTCATCCTGCGGGCATGAAAGAACGAGTTTTTCGCTTTTGAACTCTTCAATTTCAAACATCGGGCAGCAGCTCATAACTTTTCCGACATCACCGGAAGTTATTGTGGTGCTTGATACAACTTCCTCCCCTGATGCCGCCCATGAGAATGTCGCCTGCATTTTTTCACATTCCTCCGCCGCCGGGACAGATGCGGATAATAGAAAGATTAAAATAATTCCTGTTATTAATTTAATGATTTTCATGTTTTTCATACGATTACAAATTTTTAAATTAAATTATTATTAAAAGTGTATAAATAATTAATTAAAATTCAATAGAAATATTAAGATTCGTGGTTATTAGTACCTTATATTTCATTTTCTGCATTTTTTTGGCAGAAAATTTCTTTTTGGTTCTGGCTTGTCCAGATTGGGGGTATAGAATTTCTGGTAACGGATAGAGGATATACGACGTTCGCCGATAGGCGAATGTCCCGATAGGCAAGGACGAAGTCCGCCGCGTATATCCTTTTGTTATATGACGTATGACGCAGGCAATTTAATTATTCTTCGTGCATTATTTTGGAAAAAACTCCACAATCTGCTCTGGCTCATCAAAACATATTTTGAATTTCTCAAATATACTGAGCCGTCCGATGATGTTAAAGCCAATACCAAGTTGTCTTGAAAATCCGATTGTTGCACCAAATTCCTGATTTGCAACATCAACTTTAACGTCGTGCTTGTACACTTCTATCTGTGTGCCATCACCAACAGTAATGCCCTCTCTTTTGCAGCACTCCAATTTCAAACCAAGTATCTCTACCATTTCTGCTTGAAGTACCGAATAACCAACTCCTGAATCTACAGAAGAAAATATTGATGATATTTCCAATTATTGACAATAGCCTTCTGTGTCTAAACACTTGTGTGTGAAGGATTTCGTCCATTTATAGTCTAATTTGTCTGATATATCTAAATCTTTACGGCATTTACCTTCATAAACTTCTAATTTGATTAAATGATCGTAATGTTTAATTGAAAGATCACTATAGTCTATTATGGCAGTTACTCTTTGTGAAGATCGGTCTGTTATGTCATAAGTAAAGTCAGATACACTATCTTCATAAAGGACATTAGCACCAGATAAATATAGACCCGCACGAATGCAAACATAGTTGCAATTATTATTATCTGTTTCGATCATATTTACCATCTCAATTTTTTCTGCGTCCATCTCTATGTTGACATGATTAATTCTAAGAACTTCTCCTCTGTTGTCCATATCCCAACCAAAATGGGCTTTACATTTTGGCTTTGGGCATTCACCACAATCTTCTGGACACGATGAGCAACTTTCACTACTGCTACATCTGCCATCTCCACAATAGTTTGATGGCTTTGGTTCTGGACATTTCCCACAATCTGTTGAACATGATGAGCAACTTTCACTGCTACTGCATTTACCATCCCCACAATAGTTTGATGGCTTCGATGGTTCATCATCTTCCGTTTCGTAATAAACGAGAGTCCTCTCTTTGCTATCGGTGCAACCACTTATCAACACAACACATATTATCCCTAAAATCCCGATTCCGGTTAAAAGTTTTTTGTCCATTTTTGATTATTTGTTTATTAAATTTTAGATTTTATTTTTAATTTGAATTTTTTGTATTGTATCTTCGCCGAGTAATATGTCATATAACTACGATATATCCGCACTACTACATATCCTCCGATTCGCAGGTATATCCGCATTGCGTACATACTTCATTTGCATGAAATTTTATTAATTATTATTTACTGCTGTAATCAATTATAGCATTCAACCGTAAATTTCCTTTATAATATCGGTGATTGTAATAATCCCGATTAATTCATTGTTTTCCACGACAGGAAACCCGCCGATTCCGGTCTCATCAATAAGATTTAGCACATCGGAAACATC
>MCBE01000023.1 GCA_001723845.1 Candidatus Altarchaeales archaeon WOR_SM1_SCG | reverse complement strand
CATAATTTACTGGTCTCGCTATTCGAATGCGTAAGAAAGAAGGTCATCGGAAAGCCGTGTAGGGGAAAACCCTACGCACGGTTTGATGAGGGGGCGGTGGGCGGAAGCCCACTGCCCTACTCTACCACCATCCTTTATTCTAACAATCTCCCGATTTTACACGCAGCATCAACAACCCCCCCTGCATCCTTTCCAATAATCCTTATCATCGCCTCCTTTCCAAAACCGCCTTTATCATAAATTACATCCGGAACATAACCCAAATTTTCAATCGCAGTTCTCGTTCCCCATTCCATTGTTTTTGTATCCTCCGGCTGCTGATCCCTCTCAAATCCCGAAATTTTTAAATTTAATTTTTTACAAATTTTTAAAATATCCCCTGAAAATTTTATGTTCATTGCCGCTCTTGCTTCAGAATTGTATTTCATCGCTGTCAGAACAACTCTTCCGATATGGCTTGAACCGCCGAATTTAACGCTTCCCACGGGAACTAATTTTTTTCTGTCTCTTACAATTCTTCCCGAAATTCCCGCGACATCTGAAATTTTTTTTGCATTAAAAAGAGCCATTACAATATTTATCCCGACCTGGGGGATGAGTTTGTATGAATTTTCATCCGAAATTAATTTTTTAACCGCGCTTTTTAAATTTTCAATTATTAAAATTTTTTCCGAATTTATGAACGGGTTTAAAACTTTCATGTCTCCCTGCCCGATTGAAAAATTATGCTCAATCAATTCCGGGGTAAATTTTTCAGCATTTTTAACCGATGTTAAAACATCATTTCCGTATGCCAGATTTGCCGTAATCGCGGCGGAAAAAGTGCAGCCTGTCCCGTGAATTCTTGCATCAATTTTTTTATTTTTAAATACATAAAATTCATCGTCGTGAAATAATAAATCGTAAATTTCATCATCAAAATCCCCGCCGGTAATTATACAACTGCCGATTTTTTTGGCAGCAGATTTCATATCACCCGGATTTTTTATTTTAATCCCGGATAAAATTTCCGCTTCATAAACATTCGGCGTTGTAATCTTTGAAATCCCGATTAATTTTTTTAAAATTTTCAATGAACCGGGGTTTAAATTTAATAATTCCGTGCCTGATGTCGAGACCATCACGGGGTCAACAACCAGGTTTACGAGTTTATACTTTTTTAATTTTTCATATACCAGTTCAATGATTTTTCCCGTGCAGAGCATTCCTGTTTTTACCGCATCAACCTGAACATCACCCAGCACGGAATCAACCTGTTTTGAAATTATTGTTTCCGGTAAAATTTCAATTTTCCAAACGCCTTTTGTATTCTGCGCGGTAACCGCCGTAACAACACAGGTCCCGTAAACTCCGAGTGCAGAAAAAACCTTTAAATCCTCCTGGATTCCCGCCCCGGAAAGGGAGTCGGAGCCGGCAATTGTGAGTGCTGTTTTCATTTTCATGATTTACTTTTCTTCAAAACCTCATCAACTTCCCCAACCATCTCATCAGGAACGCGCCGCTTTAATTCCCTAAGCGACCTTACTGCAGAAACTTTAACATTATTGTCTCTTTCAGAGGCAAGCTTCAATAATTTTTTTACGATTGCAGGAATCATCTTTTCGGGAATAATTTTCCTTAAATTTCCATAGACCCTTGCAGAAGCACTTCTTACATTCCAGTCGGAATCATCGTTTAACTCCAATAATTTTAATACGATTTTTTCAACAAGTTCGGAATCTTCAGGATAGTTAAAATATTTAAACGATTTTAAAGCGGACTCTCGCACACTCCAGTCGGGATCATCGCACAGTTTTAACGCCATTTGAATCATTTCTTTATTTTTTTCAACATTTGCAACAATTTGAGAAATCCGCGCTAATGAAAGTATACTAAATGCCCGCACACCGAAATCCCTATCGCCGCACAATTTCATAAGCTGCTCTGCAACAAGATCTGCATCAGGTTGCGGGATGAATTCCACAAGTTCTCCTAACGACTGTGCGGCAGGTCTTCTCACGCTCCAGTCAATGTCTCCGGAAAGAGTAATAAGCATTGCAATTACTTCTTCTTTTAACTCATCGGGGGTAATTTCCTTTAATTTCCCTGAAACCCTTGCAGCAGGGCTTTTTATATACCAGTCGCGGTCTTTACTTAAATTTAATATTAATTCAATTACTTCTTTTCGCAAATCCCCCGGTATTGCTTTTTTTAATTCGGAAAAAGCATGAATGCACGGTCTTTTAACGCCCCACCCTTCCTCTCTTCCTAATTTTAAAAATCGTGCGACAATTTCCCCTGTCTTTTTCTCGGGAATAAAATCCCTGAAAGTTATAATTGCATTAACTGAAGCGGCTCTGACTTCCCAGTCCTTATCCTTGGTAAGTTCCATTAATTTTAAAATAATTTCTTTCCCGAAGTCAATTGTAATAAAATCAGGTATTTCTTCAAGGAACCCGATTGCAGAAACCTTTACAACTGACTCTTCATCATCCAGCAACTTAAACATTTCTTCAGCAACCGCCCACATTCTTGTTTCCGGGATGTACTCCAGTTCCTCGCGAAAAATTTTTACCGCCTCATTCCTTACAGACCATGCGTCATATCCCCTGTCATACCTGCACAACAAAATTACATTTTCAATTATATTCCTTCTTGCACTCGGGAGCATCAAATCCATAAATCTTCCCGATGCAAGCGCCGCTGAAATTTTTACCGAATCATCGGAATCATCGCACAACGCGAGTATTCTTTTTATAACCTCGTCTTTATCTTTTTCTATAAATAATAATTTTAATTCGGCAATTGTTCGGATTGCAAATTTCCTGATGTCCGTACTTTTGTCGTAACTTGCGGCAATTATTCGTTTCAGAATCCCGGAAAGTATTTCATCCGAATCATCAGGCAAAATATTTATAAAATTTTTAAGAGTTTCAAGCGACGCATATCTTACATTTTCATTTTTGTCCGACGACAATTTCAAGAGCCGATCTATAACTCCTTTCCGGCGGTAATCGGGAATCTTTCTGTACAATCCCTGGATTGAAAGAACGGCATCTCGCCTCCTGTCCGTAAATACATCACCCGATGATTTTAGTAATGCGTCTAATTTTTCGTTTATTTTATCTTCGGTTATTTTTTCTTTTTTTTCTTTTGTTTGTGGCATTTTTAATTTTTTAATTATTTATGAAGCATTTGTATTCTTGTTTAATTAGATTATTTTTCCTCTCTGCTCCATCTGAATTTTTAATTAATTTTTTGTTTTTCATTTTTGAATGTTTATTCTGAAATATTACCTACCTCATCCTTACTCATATCACGGAGCAAGTATGAATTAACCTCACCATAACGCGTTATGTTATTGTGAAATCTTCTATCGTTTGTTATAAGTGTTGAATCATAAAGCATGCCTGTTGACAACACAACCGCATCAAACCCGCTGATTTTTGTCTTCGCGGAATTTTCAATGCAGTAATCTGAAAATTCAGAATCAAGATAAATGACCTGTGAACATTTGCTTACCGTATCAGTTGCGTTTATTCCTCTTTTTTTGTTGTTTGTCATTCTGCTGACAACTGCGGAGGTTTCAATTAACACGGTAACCGGTATAATCAGTTTATTTGTACCGGATATAATACTCTCAAATATTTGCTCTGCTTTTTTATGAAGTTCTGCAAATTTATCGTATTGTTTTTTATATATCTCCTTGCGAGGTTCTGTAAGAGCAAATACAATAACATCACTATCTAATGTCAAATTCATTTTTAAATCAGGTAATCTTTTGTTCTCATATCTCTTATAACACGAGTCGGATCAAGCGGTTCTGTTATCTCATTTGAAATATTGTGTTGAAGTTCCTTAAACTCTTCCAATAGTTTCTTTTTTTTTAATTTCTTTCCCTTTCCTTTTTTAATCTCCTCCAGCAAACAATGAACCTCCGTATCAATCCTTACTAATCGTTTTTTTAATAAAACTTTTGGTTCCATGTTAAATATTAATAGATATAATAAATATTTTGTTTTTAATTGTTTGTTTTATCCACACCATCAAACTCCAACGCCTTCCCGAAAATTCCGCCAACAACCTTTGCACTGTGAATTGTTCCATCATCTATGAGTCATACGAATAGATGTTTGAACGGAGTGAAATCATTTCCGGGTGATACGAGGAAATCCTTTGAGACAATCGTCTCAAACGGATTATTTCCTGCCTTGTCTGTTGCAGTTCCGTAATCATTACTCCGGTGTGCGCTCAAGTCATTGATCTGATGCACTCACCCCGCCAATAATTAAACCGAATATTATCAAAATTCCCGTCGCAATATGAATCATATTGCGAGTTAAAATTTTGCGTTGCAAAATTTTTCTGACCGTAATTTTAATTAAATTATTTTCTCTCTCTGCTCCATTTGAATTTTTAATTAATTCTTTGTTTTTCATTGTTTTGAACACAGCATATAATTGATTAAATCTTTATGGATATAAAACCGTTTGAAATTTTCGCATAAAACATAATGGAACACCAATCAACCGGACTTAAAAACCCTGCAGGACTAACTACCTTCCCGATTTAAGACCTGCCTTTTTTACATCAAACCAGATGAAGCACCTTCTTTATCCTCGCTATATCCTTCTTCATTACGGTCTGTTCTCTTTTCATTGTAACTATTTCTCCCATCCCAAAAGAGAGCGTCTCTTTCATTTCAGCAGTGTTTGATTCTATGTCCGGTATCTTGGATGTGTTCGTTTTTATCTCCTCTGTGTTCGCCTCTATGTCCGGTATTTTCGCAGTGTTTGATTCTATGTCCGGTATTTTCGCTGTGTTCGCCGCTATGTCCGGTATCTTAGAAGTGTCTGATTTTATGTCGTCTAATTTATTTAGCATCCGTTCCTGTGTGCCTGCCATCTGTTCCTGTATATTCATTATTTTTTCCTGGATGTTGACCATCCCGATTCCCGCACCGGCAATCTTTGAGAGCTGCTGGGAATTAAACCCTGACCTGAAAGATTCCATGCTCTTAATCCAGCCGCCATAATCTCCAATCTTCACGGAATCAACCTCTGCGTGTTCGGGGAAATTTTCTTTTTCGGATGCAAGATTAAAAAATTTTTCCACATTGCTTTCCGATGAGCCAACCAGAACTGCTACACACTGCCTTTTATCTTCATGCACATTCTTTGCATCAAAGTTTTCAATTCCCAGATCATCTGCAAGATTCATTAAAAATAATCTGTATCCTACATCGTGGACTTTCCCGCCTTTAATTAAAATTTTCTTCTTAATCATTTTTTTATCATTACTCAAATAATTAACTTAAATGATTGGATTTGTTTTATTGCATTTTAAATTAAATTTAAATTATATTGAATTATTCATTTCAGTTACCTCAATCCCGTAATTGTGAATAACCGGGTTTGCAAGAAGCCGCCTGCACGCATCTTCAATCACTGCCTTTGCGTTCTCGGCGGAATTTACATCAACTTCAATTTCATAGAAATTAATTTTTTTCACATTGCTTACGGGATACCCTAAAAGTTTTAATGACTTCTGGGTTGTTTTTCCCTCGGCATCTAAAACGCCGGGTTTTAATTCAACTCTCACTTCTGCTTTGAATTTCATTTTAATTGATTTATTAAAAATTTAATTTTTGGTTAAATTAAGATTACTTCAAAAATTCCTCAA
This sequence comes from Candidatus Altarchaeales archaeon WOR_SM1_SCG, assembly GCA_001723845.1. Classification (GTDB taxonomy): domain Archaea; phylum Altiarchaeota; class Altiarchaeia; order IMC4; family WOR-SM1-SCG; genus WOR-SM1-SCG. The sequence continues at coordinate 946 of MCBE01000023.1, read as the reverse complement.
TCCTTTCCATTCCCTCTTTAATTCTTTCCAGTGAATTCGCATACGAAAACCTTATATATCCTTTTGCACCGCTTCCGAAGTCAATTCCCGGAGTTATTGCAACCTTTGCTTTATTTAAGATTTCAAGTGCAAGTTCAAAAGAATTATCGTTAAATTTTCGTGCATCTGCAAGCACATAAAACGCGCCTTCAGGGGTTTTCGGAATTTCAAACCCGATTTTTTTCAAAGCAGAAACCATGAATTTTCTTCTTTTATTGTAGGTCTCAACCATGTTTAAAACATCTTTACCCGCATACCTGAGCGCAGCAATCCCCGCGTGCTGCACAAAACCGCATGCTGAAATAAAGAAACTCTGGGCAATCTTTTGCATCGGTCTTACAAACTCATAGGGGGCAATTACATAGCCGAGACGCCAGCCCGTCATCGCGTACTTTTTTGAAAACCCATTAAGAACAAACGCATTATCTGTAAATTCAAGAATGGAGTGTGCAGATTTGCCGTAAGTAAGACCGTGATAGATTTCATCGGAAATAATTAAATTATCAAATCCAGAAATTTTTTTTAATATTTCCTTTTCAATAACCATTCCCGTCGGGTTGGAAGGCGAGTTAATGAGAATCGCTTTTGTTTTAGAGGATAATTTTTCATTGATTTTTCCCGGCTTACAGGAAAAACCTTCCTCCCCGCGCAGTTTAAAAAACCGGGTTTTTGCGTTAAAAAATTTAATGAAATTCGGGTAACACGCATAGTAAGGATTGGACAATACAACCTCATCGCCGGCTTCAAGGATTGCCGCAAAAATTAAAAGCATTGCAGGTGATGTCCCGGAAGTGACAATAATTCTCCCTGGTGAAACTTCCACATCGTATTCTCTTTTGTAATAACCTGAAATCTCCTCCCGCAGTTCTAAAAGACCCATGCTGTGAGTGTATTTTGTTTTGCCCCC
>MCBE01000022.1 GCA_001723845.1 Candidatus Altarchaeales archaeon WOR_SM1_SCG | reverse complement strand
TCTACATGAGCCAATTTTGCAAGTATTCCACGAACCTCAGCATATCCTGCAAATTCGCCTCCAATCATTTTGATTACATTATCAGAATCCTCGGAAAATCCTCCTTCCTTATAAATAATCTCCAGATATTTTTTATCTAATTCTTCAATCTGACCCAATATTTTATCTGCCATCTTTTGCCAGTATTTTTCCAGCACACCATCATCAATCTCATCCAAGAGATCGTGTGATGCAATTTCAAGTAAATTAAAACAAGCAAAATTAAAAAGTCTTGGTGTTAATTTCCATTCAACAATATTATTAGCGATCTTTTCAGCTACATTCTTACTAAAAGGATAAGTTCCTTTATCTTCTGAGCGGGCTGTATTAAGGTATTTTATCATCATTTCTATTAATTCCTTTTCTGAAAGTGTATCCAGCAGGATTTCATGCATAATACATCCACTGGATGTACGAATATCCCTCGTAACCCCAATCGGTTGCCCCATAAGTATTAATGAACTACCAAATCGAAGTATATCTCGTGTGTCATCTATAATCTCCTGAATACTTGCAATGTCAGCTCTTCTTTCCAGATCATCCACAGCAATAACCACTGTTCTTCCTTCTTCTATTTCGCTTTCTATTAATTTTTCTATATAATCCCGGGGATTTTCAATTTTTAATGTTGCTCTTTCTATCCATTTCATCTTACCATCAGCTATTCCAAAATTCATACCTCTTTCCTTTTCTGTTTCCTCTATTTTATTACCCATCGTCAGGACATCATAAACTTTTTTTGCATATGTATTACCTCTTTGTGATATAGTTTTTGCTAAATTTTTTAATACTGTTTTTCGGAATCCGTCGTGTGCATCATAACTTGCATAAACTTTCGTAAAGTTTGCTTCTTCCAATCTACTTAAAGCTTCCATAACCAGCATTGTTTTACCCGTACCAAACATCCCGCAGATAAAAATACCTTTTGGTGTTTTTACAAGTCGGCAAATATCATTTATTTCCCTCTCTCTACCGGTGAATACACACTTTCGCGTTTCTTCATCTTTTGGAGGAAGTACTTCAAAGGGATTTCTTTTAAGTTCCCATTTATCAAATCCTGTTTCATATTTTCTTATGTTTTTCATTTTTATTGAGATATTAACCTTTTGATATTTGTTGTGTTATCTGTAATAATTGATGAATTGCGTCCTGCTTTTTATAATCATTTGCATTAACAAAATATTTATAAGCATCTTTAAGATGTTTTTCTGCATCAGAAAATAAGTTTGTTCTAATTTCCAACCTTCCAAGATTTGTTTCTGTTACAGCTTCTCCGGACAAATCACCAAGATCTTTATAAAATCGTAACGCATCTTTATATAACCACCGGGACATTTCATAATCATTTAACATCTGATAAATATTGCCCAATTCAAGACAAGTATCTGCCAACCCTTTTTTATTATGAATCTCTTTAAATGCCTCCTTCACTTCTTTTAGAACTTCTAAAGCATCGTAGGTATTCTTTCTTTTTAATAAAATTTTGCCAAGCACATAACCAATTTCTGCCTGCTTTAATTTGATACCAATATCTTTTGAAATCCTAAAACCTTTATAATAATATTTTTCCGCATCAGAATAATTACCTTGGGCATAATGAATGTTACCTATATCAATATAAGTATCTGAAAGGGTTATGGAATCCTCTATCTTTTCTTTAATTTCTGCACTTTTTTTGTACCATCTCAGGGCTTCAGGATAATTGCCCTGCACTCTATGAACTTCACCTATGTTGTTGTATGTTGCGGCAAGCCCTGCGGTGTCGCCGATTTTTTCTGTGATTTCCCAGCTTTTATTGTACCATTTAAGGGCTTCGGGATAATCTCCTTGTGCATAATGAATTGCAGCGATGTTGTTGTATGTTGCGGCAAGACCCGCGGTGTTGCCGATTTTTTCTGAAATTTCCCCGCTTTTATTGAACCATTTCAGTGCATCAGGATAATTACCCTGCACTCTATGAACTTCACCTATGTTGTTGTATGTTGCGGCAAGCCCTGCGGTGTTGCCGATTTTTTCCATGATTTCCCTGCTTTTATTGTACCATTTCAGGGCGAGAGAATAATTACCCTGCGCATAATGAATTGCAGCGATGTTGTTGTATGTTGCGGCAAACCCTGCTATGTCGCCGATTTTCTCTTTAATTTCTAAACTCTTGTTGTACCATTTCAGTGCTTCAGGATAATTACCTTGAGCATCATGAATTAAACCAATATTGTTGTATGTTGTGGCAAGACCCGCGGTGTCGCCGATTTTCTCTTTAATTTCTAAACTCTTGTTGTACCATTTCAGTGCTTCAGGATAATTACCTTGAGCATAATGAATTGAAGCAATATTATTATATATTGCTCCAATACCTGCTGTGTCGCTAATTTTTTCTGAAGTTTCCATGCTTTTATTATACCATTTAATGGCTTCAGGATAATCTCCTTGAGCATCATGAATTAAACCAATCTGGTTACACATTAAACTCTTTCTTTTTTCATCTCCCTTTAAATTGAATGCTTCAAGCCCTGTTTTAAGCCATCTCTCCCCCTGTTTTCCAAGGTGCCTGAAATAAGCAACATGCTTGAGAGCCAGTGCATATTCCCCGGTTAAATTTACGATTTTATTTTCCTTGATTTGAGATTCGTTTAAATTTTTAAAATTATTGAAATTTTCGTTGAATTTATCCGAGATGAAGTCGGCAGCGGATGTGATGTTGTCCCATTCGGGGTCAAGGAATTTCCATAGGTGTTCCTTACCTTGTTCGTATTTTTCGGCGATTTTCAGGTAGTAGTTTGCGTGGTTTAGTTTCAGCGTTTCAATATCAATATCATATTCCTTCAGTTTTTCAAAAGCGAAACTTTTGATTATAGGAAGATGCTGCCATCTCCTGCTTTTACCTTCACCTATGCATCTTATTAGATTTTTCCTTTCCAGATCGTGCATTCCCTTTTCGAAAATTTCAGTGATATTTGGAATAATATCTTTTACCGCCTCCTCACCTGTCCAGCCCGAAAAGATTGACATCACAGCAAAAGCATATTTTGCATCATCTTTTAAAGTTGAATAGGATAAAAGAAGCGATGCCTTGTAATCCTTTAATCTTGGGACAGCTCTCTTATCCTCGTCAAGTAAGTTGTGCATCTCACCTTCTTTTTTCAATCTTTCATAAAGTTCTCCCACTGATATGCGTTCCGTATGAAGAAGCGGCGCGGAAAGAACAATAGCAAGAGGCACGCATCCAAGAAGTTCGCAGATGTTTGTTATGTCATTGTTTGTTCTATAATCCGGCACTTCCTTTCCGGGCTTCCAGCCCCTTTCTCCCACAATTTCAATAAAAAGTTTTTTTGCGATTTCAATTGGAAGTTCTCCTAAATAAATATCCCTCTCGTTTCGTAAACCTATATGGTTTCTTCTGCTTGTTATTAGAACATGGGTTGAATCAATAATATTCTGTAAAAATTGAATAACCTTCTCTGCCTGTTCATTTCCGTTATCATCCAGATCAAGCACGGTTTGAAAATTATCAATAACAAGAAGGCAATCATTCTTATTCAGATAGCCGAGAACCTCTTTCTCTGTTAGTGTTGACTCCATTTCAAATGCATTGCTTATGCTTTCAAGCAAGCCGGAAAGTGTCGGGTTTAATTCCACGGAATGCCAGAAAACACCCCCCTTGAAATATCCCCTTTCCTTCTGCCAGCGTGCAGCCTCAAGAGCAAGTGCTGTTTTTCCTATTCCTGCAACACCGTGCAGATTTATTATATGATTGTCTTTACCTTTAAGATTTTTGTTTATTGCCACCATCTCACCTATCCTGCCCAAAAAACGATCCGCCTTGGGTAAATTGCAGGGAGTTTTAACGGGTTCAATTTCTGTGTAATTTCCAACGGAGCCGCCTGTGATCAAAGTATTGTCTTCTTTTTGAGTTAAGACAAACAACTTTGAAAGAGAATATTTTTTCAATCCTTTCATAAGATCAATTGCTGTTTTACCATCCTCAAATGAACGATTAACGCTTTTACCTTTAGCAAGTGCAGTGTAAAACATGGAAGTAAAAGCAGACCCTGCAACAACCGGCAGTGGCTTGTCTTTACGAACTCCGATAATTGAAGGGATTTTACCTTCAAGTTTCTCTGAAACAGCATCAGAATAAGAATAACAGGCGATAAGCACGGCAAGTTTTATCCCGCTGTCTTTCAGCATTCCTGCAAGATCATCACCGGGAAGGCAGTAGTCGTTTCCATCCTCCTGTTCAAGTACAAGTTCCCCTTTTTCCGTGCTGAGTCCGACGAAATGAAAAACATCATAATCATCAAGCAGCGCTTCCTGGATACTTTTAACCGTTGCATGCGGCAGGTAATGAACCTCAATATTTCCTTTTGTTTTTCCAAACGCTTCCCTCAGTCGTTTCCTCTCTTCTTCCAAATCAAGGGGTTTAGTACCTACAAGCGGTGATGATGAAACCACAAGCACCCTTAAAGCATCGGAATTTTCCATCTTGTTATTTACTAGATACACAATATTATTTCATGGTTAATTTTGATAAAATTTATTATTAATTTTGATAATTTATTAATTTAAAAATTAATTAATAACATGGAGTCAAAGAAAACAAAAATTTCAGACAGGGAATTGAAGGAACTTTATGGGCAAACATTGAAGGATGACCGCTGGTTTGGCGAGCATATTGAAGAATTGGCTAAAGAGCATGCAGGAGAGCATGTTGCAATCATAGATGAAAAAGCGGTGGCTTATGGAATGGATTTTGGTGAAGCGTATGATCATGCAAAAGAAGCATTTCCCGGCAAAATACCCCTGGTTGCATATATACCTAAAAAAGGAGATGAGATGCTGCTTGTTTAAAATGAAGTTCAAGTATAAAAAAATCGGGGACAAGTATTTTTCCGTAGTCCCTGTGATCTTGAGAGAAAATGCAAATCTTGTTCCGGTGGCTGCTCTTATTGACACCGGTGCAAGTTACTCTGTTTTTAAATCAAGTATAGGGGAAGAATTGGGGATTAACATAACTTCCGGTGAAAAAAGAACACCTACCATCGGCGACGGGAATAAAATAACAATTTACATTCATGAAGTGGAAACCATAATCGCGGGCAAGATCATAAGAGATGCGAAAATAGGATTCTCCGACGAACTCGGGACGGCATTCAACCTGCTGGGCAGGGAAACAATCTTTGATAAATTTGAAATCTGCTTTAACGACAAAAAGAAATTAATGAGATTCAACCCGGTATGCTGATTACGCATATTTTAAAGTTTTCATTCCATTAAAATTTTTGTTTGAATTTCCAATCATGTTTTGTTTCCGGTTGTTAAATCCGAGATTGTCTTTTCGGCTTTGTCTGCATCTTTATCCAGACCTAACTTCCTGAAGAGGTCGCGGCTTTTAGTGAAATAATTAAGAGCGGAATTAATATCTTTATTCTCAAGACAAGCAATGCCCATGTTTGAATATCCCATTGCAGAGTAATGAAGCATTCCTAATTTATCAGAAATTTCTATGCTTTTATTGTACCATTTTAGGGCTCCAGTGTAGTTGCCCTGAGCGTCATGAATTGAACCGATGTTGTTGTATGTTGCGGCAAGTCCTGCTGTGTCGCCGATTTTTTCCATGATTTCCATGCCTTTGTTGTACCATTCCAGAGCTTCAGGATAATTGCCCTGCGAATTATGAATTAAACCAATATTGTTATATGTTGCGACAAGTCCTGCTGTGTCGCCGATTTTTTCTTTAATTTCCATGCTTTTGTTGTACCACTCCAGGGCTTCACTGTAGTTGCCCTGAACTCTACGAACCTCACCAATGTTGTTATATGTTGTTGTAAGAATTGTGATATTGCCAATCTTTTCTGAAATTTCCATGCTTTTTTTGTACCATTTCAGGGCTTCACTGTAGTTGCCCTGTGAATAATGGATTATACCCATTTCGTTGTATGTTGCTGCAATTTGCTTTTTACCACCGATTTTCTCGTAAATTTTTAAACAATCATTAAAGAATTTTAAAGAATTTTTATATTCATTTTTTTTAAAATATAACCTGCCTAAATTGAACGATAAATCAGCGATTTTATAATCCTCTGTTGCTTTCTTCAGCAGATGCTCCTGTATATTGATTCTCTCGTTTAATTCATTTAAATCCTTGTATTTCACATCCGAGATAAACGAGGGAATAACCTCTCCTCTGGTCTGTGTTTTTTCCTTGATTGTTATCCTGTGGGAGAACCTGTAGAAATCAGGTGCGTTTTTTATTATTTCATCTGCGACAAATGTCGGGCAGAGGATAATGATTTTTACTTTTAAATCAAGAAAGACCTCTCTTCCCCAGTTTAAGTATCCTATGACTTCAGGCATCGCATCATCAATGTTATGCACGAAAACAACCGTTTTTTTATCAATTCTCCCTGAACCGGAATAATCCTGAACTATACCCGGAAGATTTTTATTCTTTTCGTCAATGTTTATTGAAAGGAATTTGAAATTTTCATCCAGTTCCTCCTTTAGCCGGTTAATCACTTCCTCTCTCAAGGGCAAACTGTTGCATTCTAAAAGAACTATCACTCCGTTTTCTGCTCTCCTGAGCACCAGGTTCAACCTGTCTATTTGTCCAGTAATGGAATAATCAAGGGATGAATATCGCACCATCTTTCTGCATTTAAATACTCCAAAACACTTAAACTGTGAAATAATTCCAGAAGCCGCTCCCCGTCAACGGCATCCTTTGTCTTGTGGATTTCTTTAAGGATTGGATAATCATCTTTCTTTAGAATTCTGTCAAAGTCATTTCTCAGGTTCACAAGTATTGCTGAAACATCATCTTTCTCTATCCGGCTCCTGTTTTTGTTGTCGGCTTCGATGCTTGCGAACCTTATTATGTAGATAAACTGGAACATGTCCCCGCCGCACCCGTCAATTGCTTTTTCCAGCGCTTCTCCTGAGATAAGGTTTAAATCCATTCTTTTCCCTGCAACTTTCCTTAATATTTCTCTCCCGGCTTCGTCCTTTCCGCCGTCTTTTTTGTTCAACCTTATGTTTGGAAGCACATACGAATTAGCGAAACTCAACTTCACCTGCGTGTACTTGCTTGAGTGAACTAAAGAGATGGGTATCGTGTAAACAATACTGCATGCAGGAAGCGTCAGCGAATTGCTGTGCTTATAAAACAACTCCTCCGCCTCATCAAGGTCTATTTTATCAAGGTCGTCAATTATAACAAGAATTTTCTTTCCCTCTTTTTTTGCCAGCTTATTCTCAACCTCGTATATCAATGAGTTTATTTTTTCCATTAAATCCCCAAGTCTCTGCTTTATCGTCCCCCTTAATTCCTCTTTTTTTGTTGTCCCGGTCTGCATCTCCGAGCCGAGTTTTATTAAAAGCCAGTTAAGGGCGGCTTCCCCTCCCAAAGAAACCTTCTGTTCTTTTATACTAATTTTTGTCACATCCTCCATCCACGCGGAGAGGTCGTTAACAATTTTCTTATCCAGTTTAATACCCTCATCGTATGCTTTTTTATATATCTCGGAACCGATGGTGAGTAAAAGGTCGATGTCTTTGATGTCGTGTATGCTCAGTAAGTCAAAAACCGAGAAGTTAACCACAAAATACTTATCCTTGACCTTCCCTGAAAGAATGTTTAATTCAGTTGATTTCCCTGACCCTCTATGCCCGCTGAATAAAAACTTGGCGGGCTTTTTGCTTAAAAGAATGGCTTTAGAAAGACTCTTTATCGGGCTTTCTCTTTTTTCATAATAGTTCTTAATTTCATCTTCCTCTTCAAGCGGCTTTATTTCAAAAAATTCAAACACCCCTAATAGATTCTCTGCTTTCATAATATATTTATTAAAAATTAAATTTATTAAAACAAAAATAATAAAGAGATGAAACCTGAAAAAACAAAAATTTCAGACAGGGAATTGAAGGAACTTGACAGGCAAACATTGAAGGATGACCGCTGGTTTGGCGAGCATATTGGGGAACTGGCAAAAGAGCATTCCGGAGAGCATGTTGCAATCATAGATGATTATGTATTTAAATTTTAATTCAATCAAAATTTTTAATTATTTTTTCTCCCCGGTTGTTACATATCTTTTTTATTTTTTTCTTTCTCATCCCCCTTGTAATACTTTTCCTTAAAGGCTTTTCTCTTCTCCTCTGCTTCCTTTCTTGTCCCGCAATTGGGATTTATACAGAATTTCCAGGGACGCTTTCCTTTAATAATCCTTACGACCATTGCATTACCGCATTCTTCGCATTCCCCTTCTTTTTTTATCATCCCCTGCGGGAGAGACATTGTAAATTTACATTTAGGGTAACTGCCGCACCCGATGAAATTCCCGTATTTGCCCTGCCTGAGCATCAGGTCGCCGCCGCAGTCCTTGCATTTCCCGACAACATTCTGTTTTTTAGATGTTTCCGAGACCGATTCTGCAAGCGCCTTGCCGATTTTTAATTCGTTTTCTTTGAATTCGGCAGAAATTTTAGTAACCATTTCCCTGCCTTCCACGAGTACCTTTTCGGATGTGTAGTCCTTTACGCTGATTTTTTTCATCTCGTCTTCAAATTTCCTTGTTAAATCAATGCTCATCACCTCGGGGCAGAATTTATCCATGGTTTCAACAACATCAAGCCCGAGCTGCGTGACTTCTAAACTCCTGCCGTCAACATAATTTCTCTTAAATAAAATATCAATTATCTGCGATCTTGTGGCTTTTGTCCCGAGGTTGTTTTTCTCCATTTCGCGAATTATTGAGGCGGGGGTGTATCGCTTCGGAGGCTTTGTTTCTTTTGCATGAATTTTAATTTCAATTACATCAAGAACCTCGCCTTCCTCTAATTTCGGAAGTTCCTCTTCTTCAAATTTCGCGTATTTCCCGTAGAGTATGTGCCATCCCGGATCAGTTGTTCTTGTGCCTTTCGCAACAAAAATTTCCGAATTATTATCAAACAGGATTTTTACCGTCTCTCTTGTTGCAAAGTCGCCGAATGCCGCAAGAAACCTGTGAACAATAAGGTCATAAATTTTTTTATTCTCGGCGGAAAGTCCTTTTGCCTTCTCGCCCGTCGGGTGAATTGCAGGATGCGCAGGATCCGTCTTTTTCCCGTTATTCGGAGCCAGTTTTTCCTTTGAAAGCAGCATTTCGCATAAGTGTTCGTAATTTTCGTTTTTACTTAATTTTGTTAAAATTTCCCTGAAATTGATGTCATCGGGAAGCTGCTGTGATGAAGTCCGGGGGTAACTTATAAATCCCGAGGTATAGAGGTCCTGTGCAATTTCCAGCGTTTTTCTCGGGTCAACCTTCAGCTGTTTGTACGCCTCTGTCTGGAGGGTTGTGAGGTCAAACGGATGCGGTGGGGCATGTTTGAATTTTTTCTTCACGACTTTTGAAACAGTTGTCTTATCACCGCATTTTTCTTTAACCTCTTTTGCTTCCTTTTCATCTTTGAATTTACCTTTTTCGTGAAGTGAAGAAATTTTTTTATTATTTTTATTTTCTTTTGCAATCTGCTCAATCTCCCAGTAGGGTTCCGTAACAAATGCCCTTATTTCCTTCTCGCGCCCGGCAAGAATTTTTAACGCCGGACCCTGTACTCTCCCTATACTTAATGTCACATACCTCCCTGCTTTTTTGATTGATGTTGTTAATGCCCTTGAAAGATTTATACCCCAGTACCAGTCAAGCGTATGTCTTGCAAGTCCCGCATTAACCATTTCCCTTTGAATCGGGTCAAGATTTTCATAAGCCCTGATAATCGCATCCTTTGTAATTGTTGAAAATTTCATCCGGTAAACATTCTCACCGAAAGGATCTACATTGCATGCGTATTTTATTGCATTAAACCCGATTACGCTTCCCTCAATATCAAAGTCGCACGCGTTAATGAATTTACCGCATTTTTTCGCGAGAAATTTTAAATTATTCAGGTAGCCCTTTGTAAAGGAAGAACCCTCGTTCACCTCATAAGCAGGAACCCACTCAATGTCAAAAACAGGATAAGTCCATTTTGCGTTCTTTTCCTTTAAGCCGTAGATGTGCCCGACAGCAGGTGCTACAATATTTTCCCCGACTTCATAATACGGTACTTTATTTCTAAATTGTTTTTTTACGCTTTTTCCCAGCGATTTTGCAATCCTTTCCGCGACCTTTGGTTTCTCCGTAACTATCAGTGTTTTCATGTTATCACCTTAAATTCTAAATTTTAAAATTAATAAAATTAATAAAATCGTTATTCATAAAATTATAATTAAAAATTAATAAAAGAATTGAATTGAAAGCAGTATAAATCGTAATTTTGATTTAAAATTTATTTATAGAATACCAATTATTAAAAATAAAAAATGCTGTCGCTACAACAGGGAAAATCACTGGTTAAATTTACAAGAGAGGTAATTGAGTCGTATTTTAGTGAAACGGGAGCAGTGCCGCCTGAAAATTTAAGAGATATTTTAAGTAAAAAGAGAGGCGTCTTCGTGAGTTTGCATACATTCCCGGACCATAATCTCAGGGGGTGCATCGGATATACGGAGCCGGTGATGCCTTTAATTGATGCAGTCAGGGGCGCTGCAATTTCTGCGGCACTAAAAGACCCTCGCTTTTCCCCCGTAGAAAAAAATGAATTAAAAAATTTAATTGTTGAGGTCTCGGTGCTTACAAAACCGGAACTTGTTGAAGTGGATGACCCGGTTAAATATCTTGAAAAAATCAAGGTCGGAAGAGACGGCTTGATTGTTGAAAGCGGCTTTTTTAAAGGACTTTTACTCCCGCAGGTTCCTGTTGAATGGAAATGGAACGAGCCGGAATTTTTATCGCAGACCTGCGTAAAAGCAGGACTCTCGCCTGATGCGTGGTTTGGTAAAAGAGTTAAAGTTTACAGTTTCACGGGACAGGTTTTCGGCGAAGTTGAACCTTATGGGGAAGTGATTGAGAAGAAATTTAGTGATTGAAACCAAGAATGTTTGAAACAATTAACGATATAAAACCGGAGAAGAATGACAGCAGGATGCTGGGCGCATTGGCTTACGCGGGAGCAATAATTATCGGCGTTTTTGCACCCCTGTTAATTTACCTGCTTGCAAAAGACGATAAATTCGCAAGATTTCACGGGCTCCAGATGCTTTTAACGGAGATTATCCTGTTGACTGTGTGTATGGTTGTGTTCATGGTGGGATGGATTGCGTGGATGCTTATGTTTTTCATGTTCCCGATCGGCGCATCAACGATGCCCGGTGACGGTGCAGTATTTGGTTTGCTGTTTTTTGTAATATTTATTATATTTTTCTTAATTATGATAATATTTATGCTCGCAGGTTTCCTGTGGTTATTGCTTAAAATTTACCTGGCGTATTTAGCATACCAGGGAAAAGCGTTTCGTTTGCCGTTTGTAACGAAATTTGTTTTGAAAAATATTTGATTGCGAGCAATACAACAATATAAATTAAAAAGCATTAATTAAACATACCACACGGGAATAAACGAAATATTTATTCCATTAACATTCATTTTCCCGGAATAATTTTTTGTTAATAAAACAGCGTTATCCGGCTGATATGCTGTTAAGAAACTCCTGAAACTCCTCGTGACTTCCGGTTTTTGAAATTTTTTATATTTCACTTCAACAGGAATTATCTTTTTCTGGAAATTTAAAATAAAATCAACTTCTGCTTTTCCGAGAGTCCGCCAGTAATTTATGCGAAATTCGTATTCGTGCGATAAAGATAATAATTGATTTAATTGATTTAAAACAAAATTTTCAATAATTTCTCCTTTGTCGGTTCTTTCATCAACCGGGGCAAAATTATTTATCGTGTAATTCCTTAATCCCGAATCAACAAAATAAACTTTCGGGTTCTTTTTTAGTTCTGTTTTCAGATTCCTGTAAAACGGCGTTACTCTTTTTATGATAAACGTCTCTTCAAGGACATCAAGAATTTCCATAAGTTCTTTATAATAACTCTCGCATACAGAGGACAATTCATTATAGTTCGCTATACCTCCTGATTGGGAACTTAAAACAGAAACAATTTTCCTGAACTTGAAAACATCACGGATTTTTAAAAGTTCAATTACATCTCTTGTTACATAAGTGTTATAAATGTTTTTTAAAATTTCTTTTTTTGTTTCTTTGTCATCTGTTTTTATTACCTCCGGGTATCCGCCGTAGGTTACATATTCCGCGAATAAATTTTTAAAATCACCTGTAAATATTTCCTCGTCAATTCCCGGGTTTATTGAATTGAAAATTAAATTTTTAAATTTTTCATTTCTCTCGTTGTGAATTCTTGCAAGCCGCTTATCTTTTGCATTTAAAAATTCTTTAAAAGAAAACGGGTAAAGATTAAATTCAAAAACCCTGCCCACGAGGAATTTAGAGGTTTTGCCGGTAAGTTCAAGCGAGGATGAACCGGTAATTATAAATTTTGCATTTTCGTATGTATCGTAAAGAATTTTCAGTTTCCTGCCGCCGTCTTCAACATATTGAAACTCGTCAAGAAAAAAATAATTTATGTCCCTACCGGTGATGTAACTTGAAATAAATTCCTTTGAGTTTTTATTGAACTTTTCCAGAACCTCGTAATCCTCGCAGTTAAGGAATATAATCCTGTCTTCATCAACACCTTTTTCGTGTACCAGATAATCCTTCAAGATATATAGCAGTGTTGTTTTCCCGCACTGCCTCGGACCTTTTATTGCATAAATCTCTCTTCTGTCAATCCATTTCTTGAGTTTTGTTGTTATCTCTCTGTCAAGATATTCCATTTTATTTGATTTAGTTTACTCAATAATTATTAAAAACTTTTTAATATTAATTGAATAATTATTAAATATTATTTAATAAAAATAGTTATTAAATCAAAAAATATAGATTTAATATACCTCTAATGTAATTTTTAAAGAAATAACAACATGAAATACAGCAAATTAGTTTCCGTCTATTGCGAACTTGAGAAGACAACAAAACGCCTTGAAATGACAGACATCGTTTCCGAATTCCTGAAAGATGTTCCAGGAGATTATCTTGCGGCAGTTGTTCTATTCCTCCAGGGAAAGGCATTCCCGCAGTGGAGCGATAAAGAACTGGGAATTGCAAATAAATTAATGATTAAAGCCATCGCGGATGTTTCGGGAGCCAGCGAAAAGAAAATTTCAGATACAATCCGCGAGACCGGTGATACCGGGCTTGCAGCGGAAAAATTATTGAAAAATAAAACCCAGAGCGCCCTTTTCACGCAGGAACTAACACTTGATAAGGTCTATGATAATTTAAATAAAATTTCGGAATTTTCAGGTAAAGAATCCACGAAAAAGAAACTGAAATACATTGAAGAGTTATTGTCGTTTGCAACACCCTCCGAAGCGAAATATATCATTCGTTTGATTCTTGAGGAACTGCGGCTCGGAGTGGGCGAGGGAATTATCAGGGATGCGATTGCTTCTGCTTACGGGGTTGATGCAAAACTAATTGAGCGCGGGTATTCGTTGATTTCGGATTTCGGGAAGGTTGCAAAAATTGCGAAATTACATGGAAGCGAGGGGATTAAAAATATTAATCTTGAGACAGGAACTCCCATGAGGGTCATGCTTTCACAGAAAGTTGACTCGGTTGAAGAAGCGGTTGAGGACTTTGAAGAGTGTGCTTTTGAAATAAAATACGATGGATTTCGCTGTGTTTCGGGGCTTACGCCAATATATATAAAAAACAAAGGGACAATGCCCATAAAAGATGTCAAAGTCGGGGACTATGTATTGACACATAAAGGAAATTTTAAAAAAGTAGTTGCTAAAAATAAAAGAACGATTGATAAAAACGAATGTGTTTTTAAAGTTCAAACCTGGCTTGGAAACGAATTTAAAATTACAGAAAAACATCCCGTATTAGTTTATTCTTCTGAAAAATTTAAATGGAAGAACATAGAAGACATAGACAAAAAGGATGAACTTGCATTTCCAATTCCTGATTTCAAAATAAAAGAGAAAATTCCAAAAGAGGTTGTATTAAAAACACACGCCAATTATGTGAAAACATTTAAATTAAATAAAAAATTCTTTAGGTTTTTAGGATATTGGATTGGAGATGGTTATTCTAACACACATAATAAAACATGGAGAGTGGGAATTATGTTTAACGAAAAAACAGGAGAAGATATGTGTAATTTTTATGGAAACATAATTAAAAAAACTTTTGGAATAACCAAAATCAGTAAATCACCACATAACGGAGCAATTTATATGTATTGGACAGATAAGCCATTTTTAAAGTGGCTTTCCAAAAATTTCAGACATGAAAAAAGAGGTTGGAAGGGAAAGAATCTTCCCCGGTGGTTCTGGAATATTTCAAAAAATGACTTTACTGAGTTTCTAAATGGATGGGTAGATGCAGATGGATGCGTGGACAGTTTTAAAAGAACTTCTATTACAACAAAAGAGGGCAATCTGGCGGCTTTTGTGCAATTACTCGGATTAAAGTTTGGAATTATAATGGCTCTTAAAAAGTTGAGAATAAATAATAAGACATATTTTAAATTGATATTGACAAAAGGTAAACCAGGCGCATCAAGGATTGAAGATAATAAATTGATTGTAAAAATATTTAAAAAAGAAGAGATTAGAAGGAAACATCCACGAGGTATTGATCCGAGATCAAAAGTTTATAATTTGCAAGTAGAGGGTGATGAGAGTTATTGCACAACATTGGCTTGTTTACATAACTGCCAGATACACAAGAACAATGATGAAATTAAATTATTCACAAGGCGGCTTGAGAATGTCACAAACCAGTTCCCTGAAATTGTAAAATCGGCAAGAGAAAATATAAAGGCAGATTCGGCGATTGTTGAAGGGGAAGCGGTTGCAATACGCGGCGGTGATGAGGGAAGATTGCCGCGCCCGTTTCAGGATCTCTCCAGGCGGATAAAGCGCAAATACGACATTCGTGAGATGGTTGAAAAAATACCTGTTGAAATTAATTTATTTGATATTGTTTATCTAAACGGGAAATCGTTAATTAATGAGAAATTCAAAAACAGGAGAAAAATTTTAGAGGAAATTATAAATCCCACGGGGAAATTCAGGATAGCGGAGCAGATGATTACGGACAACCCGGGTGATGCAAATAAATTTTATAAATATTCTTTATCCATGGGACATGAAGGTGTCATGGTTAAAAATCTTGACGCACCATACCAGCCCGGCTCAAGAGTGGGATATATGTATAAAATAAAGCCGGTGATGGAAACACTTGACCTTGTGATAGTCGGTGCGACATGGGGTGAGGGAAGACGGGCGCACTGGCTCGCATCGTTCCTGCTGGGGGCAAGGGATGAGGATACCGGTAAAATCCTGAAAATCGGGAGAATGGCAACCGGACTAACGGATGACCAGTTCAAGGAAATGACCAAAAACCTCAAGCCGCTGATTACAGAAGAAATCGGGAAGGAAGTAAAACTAAAGCCGAAGGTTGTTGTTGAAGTGGCTTACGAGGAAATCCAGAAGTCGCCGACTTATGAATCCGGGTACGCTTTGAGGTTCCCGCGGCTTGTGAGGGTGAGAGAGGATAAGGGGGCGGAGGATGCGGATAGTGTTGAGAGGGCTCGCGGGCTGATGAGAAATACTCACGGTACAACATCAATTATCTAAAAAATTTTCTATTTCTTCTATAAATGCATAAAAATCCGGCAGGTTCTCCTCTAATATTTCATATATAATGTTGTCGTCTATCCTGCCGTACCTGTGAACCGGTATGTTTCTAAAGCCCTTCATTGCTTTCAATTTTTCTTTGGTTTCTCGGCTCAAAATCTTATTTTTAGTCAGGTTCTCTATGATGTCTTCGTCATCGCCCGGAATACCGAGCCCGATAGTGAGGAGGAATTTAAACAAACTTTGCTCTCTTGCTCAACAATTTTGGCACAGGTAATGGTTTAAACGGAAGCCCTTCGGTTTTCTCTTTAATATCATTAACTAAATTATCAACAGTCATATTCTCCTGTTTTCCGGTTTCTCTTACCCTTACGGACAATTCACCCGTCTCCTTCTCTTTTTCACCGATTACAACAATATAAGGAATCCATTCCTTTTCCGCCTCTCTTATTTTTTTACCCATGGAAAGAACACGATCATCTAAATCCGCGCGAATGTTTGAATCATTAATTTTATTTAAAATTTCTTCTGAAAAAGAAACAAAATTTTCAGAAACAGGAATCAATCTTACCTGTGTCGGTGAAAGCCACAGCGGAAAAGTTGGCTTTTTCCCGCGCCGCATGTCAAGCTCGCACTTTTCAAGAATTGCGTAAATATTCCTGTCAATGCTTCCTGAAATTGATGCATGAAGCATCAGCGGGTATTTCTTGTTACCGGAATCATCGGTATATGATATGTCAAATCTTTTTGTGTTTTCAATATCAATTTGCACGGTTGATAAGGCAGATGCCTTGTTCAGGGCATCAACAAAATTAAATTCAAATTTCATTACAAAATAAAAAGGACGCTCATCCCACATTTCAATCAACACCGGGCGACCCATTAACTGTACGAGTTTTTTTGCAAATTCCTCATTCTCGTAGTAGAAATCCTTAACAAACCTTATCCCGACTTCATAGTCAATCCCCAAACCCTGCATCCACCGCATTGATGCCTTATACTGCTCAAGAAATTCATTTTTTGCACTCGTTAGATCAGATGCGAGCGTGTGCATATCAGGCATCGTAAATGCTCTTAGCCGGCGAAGCCCGACAAGTTCACCCTTCTGCTCCCGCCTGAACGAATAATGTGATAATTCATATAATTTTAAAGGTAAATTTTTATAGGAAATTGTCATATCGTGTTTCATTAAATACTGCCCGAAGCATGCGGCAAATCTTAAAAAATATTCTTTTTCTCCTGATTTCACAACATACTGTCTTGCAGGAAACCTGTTTAAATATTTTGAAAGATTATCGTGCAAATAATCATACATTATCGGCGTTTCAACCTGCATGCCGCCCATTTTTGCAACCATTGCAGAGACCTTTTCTTCAAGCAGTCGCTTAATCAAACTCCCTTTAGGGTACCATCTCATGTTTCCGGGATCAGAGCCTGGCTCGTAGTCGGCAATTTCATGCAGGCGCATAAACTTCACATGAGGAGGTATTTTATCAACAGCCCTTGTTCCTGAAATTTCATAGTCGGAAAATTTCTTTAAATTATCATGCTCCGAATAATTGAACTTATCAGCAGGCGTCAGTGTGCCGCAAACATCAAGGATATACCAGTATGACTTTAATTTTTCCTCTGATTTAAGTGCATCTGATTCCTTCTCTTTTTCATCCTTTACTTTAGCAGTCCCCGGAACAATTGTTCTTGAAAGTTCCGACAGCGGATGACCCTTGCATTTTATCTCAAAACTTTTATACCAGCCGAAAGGTGCTTTTATAACCTCGTAGCCCTCTGATTTCAATTTTTCATACACGCCGTCAAGAATAACCTTTGCGGTTTTCGGGCTTGACAGGTTATCCGAAAGATGTGCGTAAGGATAGACCGCAACAGATTTCGCACCGACTTTTTCATAAAGTTCTTTAATTTCGGAAATAGTTTGCTCAATTACGGAACCGGGGTCTGTCTCGTCAACCTTTTCAACCGCGATAAATGCGACAAGTGCATCAACTGCCGCACCTTCTTTTTCAGAAACCTCTTCTGCATCACCGATTGCTTTTTTCTTTAGTTTAAATTTAATGTAATCCGAGTGGATAATTAGAGTTCTCATTTTTTGTAATTAAGAATTAGAATTAAGAATTAATTTTTAAATTGTTCAAACATTCTAAGATTCTAAAATTTAAATAAAATTTTGACATTTTTGCTGATTTTACCTGATTTTTCAAAAATTTTACCGCAAAAATCACCGGATTTTATATAAACTGAATTATATATAATTTACTTATCAGATTTTCGCACACTGAACGAAGAAAATATTTTCGCTTTTCTTTTTTAAAGAATAAATTCGTAATATATAATATAACTATATAAATTTCTGTTATAACAAAAAATATATATTTTATGTAAAAACTAAATAATAGATAAAAATGAAAAACACCAACATAAATCTCCCTGCGGAAAATAAAGAATTTCACACAGGGATTAAACCAAGTTTTTCCAGCAGTTTCCTTGTATCCATTACTTCCACCTTGGATTGCTGCTGTTTCAACGGTTTGTCCTCTGACCAGATAGGGCAATTGAATTTCAGTGCCAGTGCGAAGTATTCGGCATCATCAGGGTCCGGGGAAATCTTTACGCCTTCCTTGATCCATTTAGATTTCTCAACAGAAAACACCATCATCTGTTCTCTAACAGCGGAAAATTCAAGGTTTAATTCCCATTTGGATAACCTGCTTTTTTCAGATATCTCATCCCAGTGTTTGCCTATCTCAAATAAGATTATGTCAGGAGATATTATATCCAGCTCACCGGAGAAAAACAGTTTGTGTTTGGAACCCTTTGCTATCAAAAGCGATATGATAATGTTAGCATCAACTACAACTTTCACTCAAACCACCCCCATTGATTTAAGCTGCTTGTACCTGCCCTTTTTAATCTTCCTGCCGAGTTCAATTGCAAACTTATCGGCTTCCTCTTCTGATAATTCACTCTTTGAAGAGATCGCCTCAACGAGAATGCGCCTCATATCTGCTGATTGTTTTAATTCCAATTCAAACAATTTGGATTCTATCGCCTTTCTTTCCACATCCATCCAATTTACACTGGGAAAGGATTTTATTCGTTCTTCTAATTCATTTGGAACTTCAATAATTAGTTCAGCCATTTTCAATCGAATAAATAATAATTATGATTTAAATTAAAAATATATAAACAAATTAAAAATGAAAACAAAAACAAAAAGTGCTGCCGTGCCTGATGAAAGAGCAGCCCCTGTTTTCGGGCAAAATGTAAATAATAATAAACAAAAGATGAAAACAGAAACAAAAAGTACCGCCGGCGTCCATGAGAGAGCGGTTGAAAGGGTTGGGCAAATAAGTGAAGGAATTGGGAATTTAATTTCTGGAAAATTAGGGGTGATCGGGATTATTGGACTGTTGGTTATGGTGGGAATTGGAACGGTTAGTGCAGGGGATGAGGGGCTTGTGGCGTACTGGAGTTTTGATGATGGAACTGCAAAAGATGAAGCAGGAAATAACGATGGGACAATTTACGGTGCCAAAGTTGTTGATAGTGAAATTTCGGGAAAGGCGTTGAAGTTTGATGGAAAGGAGGATTATATGGGATTACCTACCACAGGTTTATTTCAAGGAAGTGATCCATGGACAGTAGAGGGGTGGGTTAAATTTAATGATGTAACTAAAGAGCAACGTTTTTTTGTATATGGAAACACCGAGACGAATCAAATGATAAATATTGAATTTCACTACGGCTTAATTGGGAGAATAACTGACGCCCATTATTCTAACAATCCTAATTGGGATGCAGCAGGTGTAACGACTATTGGACAATGGTATTATATTGTAGCCACTTATGATGGGATTGACACCGAAAGAGTTTATGTGGGTGGAAACGAAGTTTCTCCAGCGGCTGATGTGGGAGTTCTCAATATTCAACCCGGAGTGGCTTACATTGGTAGGCATAATTCAAAGTTGATTGAATTTTTCGACGGCACAATAGACGAAGTAAAAATCTACAACAGAGCATTAACTGAAGACGAAATTAAAGCTAACTGGGAAAACTTAAAACCCTGCACAAGCAGCGAAACCAAACCCTGCACGGCACAAAACACCTGCCAGGGAACTCAAACCTGCGTAAATGAAAAATGGAGCGAATGCACAACCAACTTAAAGAAATGCCCGAACAGCACCTGTAAAATTACTTGCGTGTGTGAATATGAAGGTCAGACCCGCTCCTGCACAGCATCAAACGGCTGTTCCGGCTCCCAAACCTGCACCAATGAGCAGTGGAGCGACTGCGAAACAAATTTACAGAAATGCGATGATGGTTCATGTATTCCAGAAAGTGAAACCTGCACATGCAAAGAAGGAGAAACCCGCGGCTGCACAGCACCAAACGAATGCTACGGAAAAGAAAAATGTATTGATGGAAAATGGAGCGACTGCACCACAACTCTCAAAAAGAACCCGGATGGCTCATGTGGCGAAGAAAGGACACCACCACCTCCGCATTTCAGTTCCAAAGCACTGGATGCAGACGATAAAAACCCTGGAAGGATTGCTGTTCAGGTTACAAATATAATGGGCAACCCAAACCTGGATATGCAGATAATCATGGATGTTCCTGATAATGTTGAGGTCTCTGGAAGCACCAATGTCCTGGAAGGAAAATCAAGTTACAGCACGACAATTAAAGGCACCGGAACAAGATGGATAGAAATACCATTTACAGCAAAAAACCCCGGGAATTACAGGATAAGTATGTTGATTTACTGGAAATGGGAGGGCAGCGAGGAACCGCTGCGCCAGGTTGGTTTTGATCACACAGTTTATGTAGATAAAAAGCAGGGTGAGATAACAGAAGAGCAAAAAGAACCGGATAATGCAGGGAATGGCAAACAGGGCGAATTCCCAACACCCACCCATTTACTCTTGATTACTATTGTATTTCTGGGTCTTGCAGTAATCATCGCGGTCTGGAAAAAACCGAAATTCATCTTCAGGCATAAAGAATAATACTTTTAATTAATTAATAATATTTTTAATTATCAATGAAATGGGTGAATGGGAAATAATTGTTGAGGACGGCGACCTTGTAGTTGAATTTGAAAAATCAGGAGAAAATCAAAAGAAAAAAGGTAAAGCCGAAAAAACTGAAAAACAATCCGGGGGGCTTCTCCTCCAGCCCCCTGTTTTAAAAAGCATGGAAATAAGGGCGCAGTCAATATTCAGACCGGGACAGAAAGATATTGAAATTGTATATGCCCTATCCGGAGACGGTTATAAAACAGATATGCTACACCAATTTTCAACCGAAGATGTCCTCTACGATTCAAGTTCAATTGAAGCGAATGTAAATATAGAAAATATGATTGCACACATTAAAGCGGAAATCGGAGAACTGCCCGAATTGCTTGTAATTGTCCACACGCATCCCGAAGGAACGCCTTTTCCGAGTCCGCAGGACAAGTTATTTTTCAGAACAACGGCACAAACGATAAAACAACACTCCCCGGGAACAGAGGTGTTTTACGGCATTCATGCGATAAGCGGCGGTTCGGTTCGTGCAAAAAAGGACTACAAAAAAGTAAATGAAAACACAATAAAATGGAGCAGCATAACCCACGATCACGAGGTTGCTTTTTACACGAAAGAATCAAAGCCGGTGGAAGTGGGTATAAACGGGTGAAATTGTAATTATGTTTTTAATTTAATATTTTTAAGAAAATGAATCTTAAAGAATTACTAAAAAAAGGAGAATCAGAGAATGTGGAATTCAAGAAATCCCTGCGATTAAAAGATCAAATCGGAGAAGCTGCATCAGCATTATCAAACACCAAAGGGGGCACAATTGTTGTTGGTTTTGATGAAGATAAAAACAAAATTACCGGGGTTGAAATCGGTAAAAATACAATAGAGGAATTAGCAAATTACATAAAACAGCATACTGACCCACAGGTATTTCCTTCTATAGGAATTGATAGTTTAGAGGATAAAAAAATAATTGAAATTGAAATTCCCGAGTCACAGGAAAAACCTGTGCTTTTCAAGGGACGGGCTTATAAAAGAGTTGGGAGATCAAGACACAGGATTTCATCTTCTGAGATAAGGAAACTTGTAATTGAGAGTAAAAAAATTTACTGGGATGGGCTGATTTGTGATGGCGCAATATTGGATGATATTGATGAAGAAAAAGTGAAATGGTTTTTGAGAAAGGCAAAACACGAGAGAAATTTTGATGTTGATATGGAAACACCTTTAAAAGAAGCTCTTGAGCGGCTAAAATTATTCAAAGAAGGAAAATTGACAAACGCTGCTGTTTTATTATTTGGAAGGAATCCGCAAAACTTCTTCCTGCAGGCAAGAATAAGGTGTGCGCGCTTCAAGGGCATCGCAGCGGTTGATTTCCTGGATATGAAACTAATTGAAGGTAATATTATTGATCAGGTTGATGATGCTGAAAAGTTTATTCTTTCTCATATCAAAAAAGCTGCAAAGGTTGTAATGTTCAAAAGAGAGGAAATGTGGGAGTATCCTCCTGACGCATTGCGAGAAGCGATTGCAAACGCAGTCTGTCATAGGGATTATGAATGTCCGGGCAATATCAAACTTGCGGTGTTTGATGACAGGGTTGAAATCACCGACCCCGGAGCATTACCTGAACCATTAACACCTGAAATGCTTAAACAAAAACATGATTCAGTGCCAAGAAACCGGCTTATTGCAGATGCATTCTTTCTCATAAAGAATATTGAACAGTGGGGGAAGGGAACAAACAAGATAGTGAAATGGTGTGTTGAACACGGACTCAAAGAGCCGGATTTTGAGGAGATCTGCGGGGGATTCATGGTTAAATTTCATGCGCCTGACGATTTATTTTCGCTAATACCTGAAGAAGGCAAGGTTGATCTCAAGGAACTTGGATTGAATGAAAGGCAGATTGAAGCTTTGAGATTGATGGTTAATGAAGGGGAAGTGGTCACAAACAAAAAATATAGAGAGAAATTTAATGTGTCCAGACAAACCGCAACCAGGGATTTAACTGATTTGGTCAAGAAAAATCAAATCCATGAGGTTGGGTCTTTTAAGGACAAACGATATTTGTGGGTCATATCCAGACAAAATGGGGCGTAAAATGGGGCGTAAATAATGTCCCTAAAAAATAAATAATGTCCCTAAAAATGTCCCTAAAAAATAATTGAAACATGTCATGAAAACCGGGAAAATGTCATGAAAAATGTCATGAAAACATAGAAAAGTCCCTATGTGCCGATACAGTGAAACGCAAAATGGAAAAGTAAAACGCAAAATGAAACGCAAGATTAAATGTCCGAAAAACCTGAAGAATGCAATATTGATCTTAATGAACTTGCTCTTAATGAAGGTCAAATTAAAACAATTTAACCTTGGTGTGAATGAGGTGTAGCGTAAATCAAGAGAAAATGGCGCATAAAATGGCGTATATCAAGAGGTATTTACATGATTGATGAAAAAATTACATGATTAACGACACGATTAGTAAATAAAATAAAAATTCAAAACAAAAAGAGGCACAAAAAATGAAAACCAAAATTAAAAACCAAAAAGGAAACGAAAACCGGAACAAAAGCAATGAAGCAAAAAAATTAATTGAAAATTTAAACGAAGCCGCAGCGAAAGCATTAATTATTTTATTAATTTTTAGTTCCTGCATCGGAGCAGCGGATGCCGCAAGTTTCAATTCAGGCGTTTCCGTAAACCTTGAAAAAACCATTGAGTTGAATGATTTCTGCACGAAACTGAATTATGAACTTAAAGAGCAGAGCGATGAGAGAATTGCGTTTCAATTCCCGACAGGGGACTGGGGGTATGTTTACAGGAATGGAGTTGTTAAGGTTGGGAGTACGAAAGGGTTCAGTTTGGCACAGAAAGATGTACTGGAGAGGGAAGTTATGCAGATTGCGAATATTAATGAAAGAGGCATTTCAGAATGGAGAGAGGAGCAGGTGAGAGATTCTGCTGTGTATTATACACAACAAGCGAATGTGTTTAAGAGGATTAAATTTAAAGGGAGTATTAAGGACTGTTCTTATCTAAATCTAAAGTTAATGGTTCCTGACTGTTCTATAAAGGAAGGGAAAGCAAAATTTAAAGTCCATGAGTCCATCCGAGGACTAATTAGTATTGATCAGGGAAATTGTGAGTTTAGGGGCATTAATGGAGTAGAATATATCACTAAATGTTTGACACAAGGAGTACACGACATATATTTTGCAACGGGGTGTGTACAGGGAAACCATGGGTTTACCATCTACATAGAAGCTTACACTAACCCATGTGAAAAATCAATGACACTTTACAGCGAGACAGATTCTAATTTCTGGACAGATGGCACTGATGCAAGCAAATCAATTTACGACTTTAATGAACATCCACCAACCCCTCCAAAATCCTGCTTTGTACATTCCAACTGTGATTCCGACGGCTTCTGCGGTTCAGATAAAATCTGCCGCGACAAAAAGAAAGAAGACAATCCCTGTTTGGGAAATGAAGAATGTTTAAGCAGCAACTGTGTTGATGGAGTTTGCAGACCGCCGGGCTACTGCAAAACCGACACAGATTGCGACTCCCCCAGATACTGTTCAGACCACAAATGCCTTCCTAAAAAACAAAATGACGAATCCTGCTCCACTGATAATGAATGTTTAACCAACTACTGCAAAGACAGTAAATGCCAGAGAATCACCCTCATTGTAAAAGTTGACGGAAATAAAATTGAAGATATTGAAAAGATACGGATGTTCATTCCTCCCGGATACAGCGGCTACAAGAAACTTACACTCATCACAGATAAAGGCGAAGTAAATAATGTTGAGATCCATGTTTCAGGAGAGGTCGCAGATTGGTTTCAGGAAGTAGAGCCGTTCAGAATTTCAACGGCAGAAATGGATAAATATCTTTATCTTGAGGTCCCAACGAAGATTTCATCGTACAGGTCTTATCATGGGATTTTAAAGATTAATGGTGTTGAGAAACCAATTGAAGTTGAAGTCCCGAATATTGACACAAATTTACAATGTGACAGGGCATATTTTGATAAAAATAAAAAATTAGCTCGGTGTTCTGCTGGTGTTGTGAATCTTGGTGCTGATACATTGAATAATTTACATATTTCCATGAGAATAACAAGCGGCGGGGTGATTGCCCAATGCGATGGAATAGAGGACTCAAACATCGGGATTGCGATGCTGAACAAAGGAGAATTAAAGCAGTATGATAAAATCCTCTTGAAATGCAATATTGAATTAACCGACCCCAATATTCAGCAACTGGATTACAGTTTACAGATGACTGCGGAAAATTCAAAGGTTGGTGAATCATTCACCGGTGAAAAATCAGGGAAGATATATATAAAAGACATTCCTGTAGTTGAAGAACCAGAGGAGTCACAGGATTCCAGAGAAAGTCCTTCCAAACAACCAAAGGGAAGTAGAGGGTACCTTCTGTATATCATTATTGGCGTCCTATTGGTTATCATAATAATTTTATTATTTATAGGGAAATGAATAAAAACACATTATAATTATCCTTTTTTTGGAGAATACAAATGAATAAGTGAACAACAATAGTTGATTTTTACTATGTTTAAAAGAATTTAAAAGAGAAATGGCAATGTAGATAGTAATGTAAAATAAATCAAAATTTAAAACAAAAAAGAGATGCAAAAAATGAAAACGAAAATTAAAAACAAAAAGGGAAACATAAATCAAAAGGAAAGCAATGAATCAAAAAAATTAATTAAAAATTTAAACAAAACCGCAGCAAAAGGATTAATTATTTTATTAATTTTTAGTTTCTGCATAGGAACAGCGAATGCCTCGGAATTTAATTCAGGCGTTTCTGTAAACATTGAAAAAACGATTGAGTTAAATGACTTCTGCACGAAACTGAATTATGAACTTAAAGAGCAGAGTGATGAAAGAATTGCGTTTCAGTTCTCGACAGGGGACTGGGGATATGTTTACAGTAATGGTGTTGTTAAGGTTGGGAGTATGAAAGTGTTCAGTTTAGCACAGAAAGATGTTCTGGAGAGAGAATTGATTCAGATTGCCAAACTTGATGAGAATAGTATTTCTGCGTTGAGAGAGGAGCAGGTGAAAGATTCTGCTGTGTACTACATGCAGCAGGCAGGGATGTTCAAGAAGATCAGATTTGAAAAATATAATAAAGGATGCGAGTATATAAAACTAAAGTTGGTTCTCCCTGATTGTTCTGTACGCGATGGGAGAATAAATTTTGAATGCCCTTCATGTATCTTCGCACCACTTTATATTGATGGTGTTGAGGTGTTTGATAAAGAAGAAAGTAGTAGAGGTGTAAAATATATCACCAGACATTTGACACCCGGAACACATAATTTATATATAGATGTCTATTTTGGACACCCAGATATCACGCTCTATATTGAAGCTTATACCACCCCAACCAAAAAACCAATGACTCTTTACAGCGAAACAGACCCCAACATTTGGATAGATAGTTCACCATCAAAATCAATCAACGACTTCGGCGAACACCCGCCAACTCCATCAAGATCATGCTTTGTACATTCAGATTGCGATTCCGACGGCTTCTGCGGCTCTGATAAAATCTGCCGCGATAAAAAGAAAGAAGACAATTCCTGCTCGGAAAATGAAGAGTGTTTAAGCAGCAACTGTGTTGATGAAATTTGCAGACCGCGGGGCTACTGCACAAGCGATGAATCTTGCGACCCCTCTAAATACTGCTCAGACCATAAATGCCTGGCTAAAAAACAACTTGACGAATCCTGCTCCTCTGACAATGAATGCTCAACCAATTACTGCAAAGACAATAAATGCCAGAGAATCACACTTCTGGTAAAAGTTGACGAAAATAAAATAGAAGATATTGAAAAGATACGAATGTTCATTCCCCCCGGTTACAGCGGCTACAAGAAACTCACACTCAGCACAGATAAAGGCGAATTAAATAATGTTGAAATTCATGTTACAGGAGAAGTCGCAGATTGGTTCCAGGAAGTAGAGCCGTTTGGGGTTTCAACATCGGAATTAAATAAATATCTTTATCTTGAAGTTCCGTCAGATATTTCAGCGTACAGGTCTTATCACGGGATTTTAAATATCAATGGTGTTGAGAAACCGGTTGAGGTTGAGGTTCCGAATATTGATACAAATTTACAGTGCGATAGGGCGTATTTTGATAAAAACAGGAAAATTGCTCACTGCTCTGCTGCCGTAACAAACCTGGGTGATGAAATAAAAAATGTTCATGTCTCACTCAGGATAACAAACGGCGGTGCGATTGCTAACTGCCGGGGCATAGAGGACTCAAATATTGGAATTGCCATGAGAGACAAACCTGTTCTTAAGAGATACGATAAAATACTCCTGGACTGCAATATTGAACTAACCGATCCGAATATTGAACACCTGGGTTACACATTGCAGATGACTGCGGAGAATTCAAAAGTTGGTGAATCATTCACGGGCGAAAAATCAGGGAAGATATATGTAAAAGAACTACCTGTTGTTGAAGAACCGGGAGAACCGGATGATTCTAAAGAGATTCCTCCCGAGCAACCGACCGGTGATAACGGCAAATATTTATACATCATTATTGGTGTTCTGGTTGTCATCATAATAATTATAACAATTATTGCGTTTAAGCGGAAATGAATAAAAATAGAATTTACGAAAATATAAATAAAGAATCAAACAAAAAATGGATGAAACTGAAATGCTTGCAGCCATGCTGAAAAGCATGGGTAAGGAAGGAAAAGACATTGCAAAGGAAATCAGCGGTATTTTAATAGACCGGCAGACAAAGTCCCTGTTCTTGCTGCGGTTGGCGGAATTTAAAAGAGAAACTTCAAAACTAAAGCAGCCGCCAAAACTTGCAAAGGTTGAGAAAATGGTGCTGGAATTTATTACGGAAGAGAAAAAACCGATTACAAGGGATGGTCTTATTGAAAAATTCGGTAAAACACATAGGAGTTTACAGTATGAAACCCATGCGTCAATTACATTGAATTCCCTTGTGAAAAAGGGCTTTTTAGGCAAATCAAAAATTGAAGGAGTTATTTACTTCATGCTCCCGGAGGATGCCGTGTCCCATACACTTTCAGTTATGGGTAAACTCGCGCAGGATATAAAAACAGAGGAAGATATTTTGAAAATCTGCAAGGATACCGGAATGCCTCCGATGACCGTTATATCTGTTTTAAATGAGATGGGGTACTGATAAATTAATTTTTAAATTCACCCGTACATCGGCGAAAACTTCTCCATTTTCGTATAACTGCTTTTCCCGTTCTTTAATTCTTTAAATAATACTTTAAACTGCGATTCAACCTTTTTGCCCTGTTCAACAAGTTTTTTTACATCAACATTTAAATTCAGATATTCATTTAGAACATTCAGCACCGCAGCAGACGCCATGGGGTCCGGAACGAAATGTGCCTCCGACATCAATGTGACTGCTGGAATATCATTTTCAATGCATCCAAGCAAAATAGTACTTGATGCGCCGGTAAGTGTGCCCTCGCGTATAATATTAACCTTTAATTTTTCTAATTTTTTATTTAATTTTTCATTTGTTGCAATTCCATAAACATGATGCTCTTCGTAATCCTGCTGGATGCTCGGGGGGTTTATAATTTTTAAAGGCAGGGGGTCAGAACTTATACCAACCAGGGATATCACTTCCCTCGGCTTTATTTCATTGAACCATTTTATTAAAATTTTAGAGAAATCATGCGTAAACTGTAATGGTATAATTAATTCGGAAAGAACTATTATCAAATCGCCTTTTTTGTAAATTCGTATCGGTGGACACGGTTTTGATTTATGAACTATCGCAACGCTTGGAATTTTATCTGACTCTATGTATCCTATAAGTTTCATATTCAATTCTTCAACAAGGTATCTTGCAGCAATTGTTCCGACAAAGCCGATACTTGGAAAGCCGTCAATTACCGTCGGGTTTTTATTTACTTTTTGTTTTAGTATTATTTCCGAGGTTTTACCTAATCTTATTGTTTTATCCATGTTTATTTATGTATTTAAATTTAGTATTTAAATTAAATTATATCTAATAAAAATGTTGAAGAAATTAAAGGTAAGGAATTTTTGAAAAAAGTTGAGGAAATATAATTATTATTTCTTGTCTGTGCGACAAAAAATTGTCTCTGGAGAGGTAATCGGGACAAAAAATTGTCGCTGAAGGTATGCCGGGACAAAAAATTGTCGCTGAAAACACATTACTGTATGTGACTATATAAAGAATTAAGTTATAATTAATAAAATCAATTATAAATTAAATCAATTATAAAATTAAAAAATAAATTAAAAGAGGTCTAAAAATGCAAGGCAAAATTAAATCCGTAAAGGAACTGGACTTTAAACCAGGGAGGAAACCATTTCCGTCGCCAGGTGACTGGAGAGATCAAGTCATGTATTTTCTTTTAGTCGATCGTTTTGACAATAATCAAGAAAACATACCACCTTATGATCCAAAATCTGCTCCAAAGAACAGGGATCCAAAGCAGGGTAAATTATTCCAGGGAGGAAATATCAGGGGCATCACGCGCAGGCTGGATTATATTAAGAACCTTGGATGTAATGCCATCTGGCTGAGCCCTATATTTAAAAACCGGCAGGAGAAAAATGACACCTATCACGGATATGGAATCCAGGATTTCCTGGATGTTGATGAAAGGTTTGGAACAATTGAGGATCTTCAGGAACTTGTAAAGCAAGCCCACAACAGGAACATGTATGTTATACAGGATATAATAATCAACCACACGGGCGACAACTGGGCGTATCCCGGTGATTATCCCTATTATTACTGGAAAGATGCACCGGGTCCCTTTGACCTTGATTTTTGGCGCGAGGTTGATCATGCACCGGGATTCCAGGAAGATGATGCCGTATGGCCTGAAGAACTCCAGAATCCTGAGTACTATAAAAGAAGAGGGCAAATAACAAATTGGGAGGATACCGATCAGGCAGTCAACGGCGACTTTCTCACCTTAAAAGAACTGGATGTCACCAACAATGATGTGTTAAGCACTCTTATAAAGGCATACAAATACTGGATTGGAACTGCCGATATTGACGGTTTTCGGGTGGATACGGTAAAGCACATGGAAGATAGTGCAACCGCAATATTTTGTAATGCGGTGCGCGAATATGCGAAGCGCATCGGTAAGCAAAACTTTTTCATCTTTGGTGAGGTGGTGGGAAGTGATGAGGATATACACAAGTATATCGGTCGTAACAGCAGAATAGAAGGAACGAATGAGCGGTTCCCTTCACTTGATGCCTGCCTGGATTTTCCATTATATTTTGATCTGGAGGAAGTTATCAAGGGCTTTCGTAATCCATCCGTGCTGCGAGAGCGTTACGAGCGATTTAAAACCCAGTACGCAGATCACGGCGAGGCAGGACGCTACTTTGTCACATTTCTGGACAACCACGACCAGATGTCAAGACCTTACAGGCGTTTTTTGCACAACAATTTCCACCCCCGGCAGGCAGTCCTTGCAATAGGGTATCTTCTCACAAGCCAGGGAATACCGTGCATTTATTACGGTACCGAGCAGGGGTTTGACGGCGGCGGAACCGATAATGACTGTCATGTAAGGGAATGTATGTTCGGCGGTAAATGGGGTGCCTTTGAAACAACAGGAGTTCACTTCTTTAATGAAAAGCATGAGATATACAAAGGTATTAATTCTGTTGCAAGAGTAAGAAACCATGAGCCTGCTCTGAGATACGGCAGGCAGTATTTCCGGGAAATATCAGCGGATGGCAGTACTTTCGGACACCCTGTTGACGGCAAAAGCACTCTTGCTTTTTCCAGAGTTCTTGATACGGATGAGGTTCTTGTTGCAATAAACCTTGATGTTTCCGAAAGACAGGACTGCATAATTGTTGAAAAGAACCTTACACCGCCGGGCAGTAAGATGATTGATCTTTTAAACGGAATTTCGCAGGTAACGGTTGAAGAATCATCCGGGCGAACGTATGTACGCGTCCCGCTTAAAGGCAATCAAATGGCGATACTTAAGTTAAAACAATAAACTAAATCACGGAAGAATTTGTGCAAAATTTTACAAAAATTAACTAAAATCTCCTGGCAACAACACTTCTTGTTCTCACACCGCCAGGTTCCATGAGAAAAACGCTCTGCCATGTTCCAATATCGGGTCTTCCGTTTTTAACCGGAAAAAGCCGGATGTGTAACTCAAGACCGTTCCTCCGGGAAAAAATCAATAATTTCATTAATTTTGTGCCCGGCAAATTCAATTCAAATTTTATCTAAATTCATTCAAACGCCGCCGCGTAAATATCCTCAAGACCAATCACCTGCCCTTTCTTCTCAAATAATTTTTTAACGATTTTATATTAAAAAAACACGCTTGTTATAGTACAATCTCTCCTCTAAAAACCCCTAAAACCTCATCATGCAGCAAACCATTAGTTGCAAGCACCGTTTTCGTATCCGTTGAAACCGGCTTTCCTCTAATGTCGGTAACTTTCCCCCCCCGCTTCTTCAACAATCACCGCAAGTGCTGCAATATCCCAGTCGGGCGGCTCCCGACGAGAGCCAGCGTATTCCTTTTTAGGAATACACTTAGAATTTTGATTAAATTATTTTTGAAATTGACTCCATTATTTGAATTCCCATCGTTCTCGCTTTCGTTTTTTTATAATATCCATTGCTCCATGAACAATAGCCAATACCTTTACGGTATCATCATCAATCAGGTACACGATTCTGTATTTATGAAAGAAAATTTCCCTCAGGTTATCTTTACCAAATTCAGGTACCCTCCTTCCACATTTCGGGAATACTCCAATCTTCTCAACAGAAGCGATTAACCTGTCAATAAAAATAATAGAGTAGAAAGGAGATCCCTCTGAAATATAAGAGTCAATCTTTCTTAAATGTTCCTTTGCTAAATCCGACCAGATGATTTTCGCCATTTTACCACCATATTTTTAATTTGCTCGTGAGAATACACCCTGCCTCCCTCCACATCTTGCAATCCTTGTTTTACCTGCTGCTTAAAATACAACTCGCCCATGATTTCATCCATGGAATAATCATCCGGCAGTTTTTCAATAAGATGAATTGCCTCTAATTTAGCAGGTATTTTTACTGTGTTCATTTTATTATTGGTTTGTTTATGTTAAGTATTTAGTTTTGTGAATAAAATAAATAAATCCAAGTTTTATTTGAACAGCAATTCCCATGCATCCTTGTATTTACTATTTTTCGCATCCCTATATCTTACACCTTTTTGTTTAACCTGTGCTTTACCACTCCAAGGCGTGAGCAAACTCTTAATTTCAAGTGATGGAACCACAAACACATCTGGATGGATATTTAAATCAGCAAATTTATTTAGATATGACACAAGCACAAAAAAATGATCTTCTTTCTCAAGTTTCGGGCTTAATGGCCAATTCGTAGTGTTTTTTAGCCCTTTTACATCTATTGTAATTGTTCTACCATCAGGATGGACAACAATAAGATCTATTTCCTTTGTGTGACCAAGTGTGATAGTAACCACATACCCCACTCTAAAAAGTTGGGATGCTACATAAAACTCTGATGCCAAATTTGAATTTTGTGTTTTATCTCTTGCCATATTATTTACTCCCTGTTGTATTAGCTTGTACCACTATTAATTAGATTTTAAATTAAACCCATTTCATAATCGGGGAAATAAAATTCCCTACTATCTTTACCCTTGTATTTATCAAAATCTAAAATTGGATGTCTCCATACAGGCAATTCATACTCATAAAAATCATTCTTACTTGGTGGGAACATTTCTGATTCCATACGACTAATGGCAGAAATGAAGACATCAAACTCTTTTTTACAGAACTTCAAAATATCAAACCAGTATCCTTTTATTAAATCATCCATTCTTTTATCTAATGTTCTTAATTTTTCTTTATTGTTTGGATATGATATGTTTAAATAATATTCACATTCTAACTCCTCATACGCCATTCTATATGGGTCATTTAAACCACACTCCAATGTTTTTAATTCTTCTGAATATTGACAATTACAACAATACAATTTCAAAACTTGATAGGGATAATCACAAAAAGAGTCAAAAGTTGTCATTTTTGTATCGTCTAAATATACAACATAATGGGCAGGGGAACTGCAATTAGGGCATTTAGGGAAAGAAGTTGGAATTAACTCAACTTCTCTTGATTTTCGGTCAACACAAGATAATAAATATTCTCTATTCTCATCTCTGATGTACTTACCAAGGTCTTTATAATCTATATTTGTTGTAACATCATAGTACTTTTGAGTTATTGGGGAATGAAAATCAGCATGTGTTTTTTTAGTATCCGGTAGCAGATCAAAATCAAGTGTTTCATCATATTTTCCATAAAAAATAACTTCGCCTTCCAAACCAGCAAAGTGCCTTTGAGTTAGATTTAGTTTTTTTTGAGTTATTTTTGCCGTGTTAAGTGCTTTTTGAAGTGCTTCTTCCGAATCTTTTGATTTTTTATATTGTTTATCAAAAGAATGTATGCAAATACTTCTTGCTTTTTGAAATTTGTGATATTCATCACATCCATTATTTTTCTTTGATTTTCCCATCTTAACTTCTCTATCATTAATTATTTGGTTAATGATAAAATAAACAATAGATTTTTCATTCCTTAAAAATCCTTAAAACCTCATCATGCAGCAAACCATTGGTTGCAAGCACCGTTTTCGTATCCGTTGAAACCTTTTTTCCTGTAATGTCGGTAACTTTCCCCCCCGCTTCTTCAACAATCACCGTTAGGGCTGCGATATCCCATATCTTGATATCCGCCTCAACCATGATTTCTATTTTTCCCTGTGCAAGCAGGTGGTATCCCCAGAAGTCACCAAAACCCCTTCTTCCCTGCATCATGCCGATGAGTTTTAGTAAATTCCCGAGTAAATTTATTTTTTCAAAATAATTTATGCCGCCGAAACTCATAAACGAATCCTTTAATTTTTTCATCGTACTCACGCTGATTTTTTTACCATTACAGTAGGTACCTTTTCCGCGCTCTGCATAAAGCAGTTCACAAAGCGCCGGCGCATTTGAAACTCCAAGAATTAATTCATTATTTTTCGCAAGAGCAATCTGTGTTGCAAACATCGGTATCTTGCGGATGTAATTCTTTGTGCCGTCAATCGGGTCTATTATCCAGGTGTATTCGGAACTTCCGCTTTTACCGGATTCCTCGCCCAGGATTGAATGCTTCGGGAATTTTGATTTAATTGTTTCTGCGATTACTTTTTCAGCTTCCCTGTCCGCAGCGGTTACAGGTGTCTCGTCTCCTTTAAGTTCTGATCTGATTTCTCCGGAGTAATATTTCATAATCACTTCTTCTGCTTTTTTTGCTGCAATTAATGCTGTTTTTAAAAACTGTGTTTGCTCCATGTTTTATAATAATTTAAATCAAATTTAAAAATTAATAAATCAAAATTAAAGAAAATTAAAGATAACATTTAAATATAAAAAATAAACATAAAAAAATAAAAATGTTTCCAGGAGCAATTAACCCGAAGCAGATGCAGACAATGATGAAGCGTATGGGTATAAAAATGGAGGAGATTGACGCAGAAGAGGTTATAATCAGGTGCAGCGACAGGGAAATTGTCATTACAAACCCGGGTGTTGCAAAGGTTGTTATGCAGGGTCAGGCATCTTTCCAGATAACGGGACAGGAACACACACGAGAAATTGAAGAGGAGGAAGTTTCAATTGAAATTGACGATGATGATGTGAAGATGGTCGCAGAGCAAGCAGGCACAAGCGAAGATGAGGCAAGAGCAGCACTTGAAGAAACAGGTGGGGATATTGCGGAAGCGATTATGAAAATCAAGGGGTGAAAATTTGTAAAAAATTTAAAACATCTTATTTTTGTATCCTCTCAAAATATCACAGACATCAAACACTCCCCACATTTAACCATTAAAATCAACCCCAATTAAATATCTCCCAACTTCCTAACTTTTTAATTCGTTTCACGGCGAACCCTTACCTGTTTATCACCCTCCCACAACCTTTGTCCTAATCATTTCTG
>MCBE01000021.1 GCA_001723845.1 Candidatus Altarchaeales archaeon WOR_SM1_SCG | reverse complement strand
AATCAGGGTTATTATGGCAACAGGAGACCATAAAGGAACAGCACTTGCAATTGCAAAGGAAATCGGGATAAATGCTGATGAAGCACTTACTGAACAGGAATTAAAGGATTTACCGGAAAAAGAGTTTCAAGAAACCGTAAATAAGTTTTCCGTATTTGCCCGCTTAACGCCGAACATGAAACTAAAGATTGCAGAGACCCTGCAAGGGCAGGGGCATATCGTGGCAATGACAGGCGACGGCGTAAATGACGCACCGGCTTTAAAAAAAGCAGACATCGGGATTTCAATGGGATTAATAGGAACGGATGTTGCTCGCGAGTCCAGTGAAATAGTACTTGCGGACGATAATTTTGCATCCATTGTTAATGCAATAGAGGAGGGAAGAATTGTATTTACAAATACGCGCCAGGTAAGTTTTTTCCTTATAACCACGAACTTTGCAGAATCGGTAACGATAATAAGTTCCCTTCTCATCAGCCCGTATTTGCCTTTACTGCCCACGCAGATACTGTGGCTTAACCTGGTTTCAGACGGGCTTCCTGTAGTTGCCCTGTCAACCGAACAGGGACACGGGGATGTTTTACAGGAGCCGCCGAGAGACGCAACAGAAGATATTTTATCAAAAGACATAATGCCGTTTCTTATTTTAATAACGGGAATCATGGTTGCAGCAGCACTTTTTATTTTTACTTCTTACCTTCCGCAGGGGATAGATAAAGCACGCACGGGAGCATTTTGTGTCATGACGCTGACGCAGTTTTTCAATGTTTTTAATCTTCGCTCGCTTAAAAAGTCGTGTTTTGAGATAGGATTCTTCAGCAATAAATACATCAACGCGTCTCTTTTAATCTCGGTTATTCTATTATTCGCGGTAATTTACATTCCATTTTTCCAGGACGCGTTTCACTTTACACCATTGAGTTTGACGGAATTATTAACAATAGCTCTTCTTTCATCGCTGGTTCTTATTTTTGGCGAGGTTTATAAGTTCGTGAGGAAATGAAATTGAAATTATAGTACACGACACAATTAGTTAGAAATAAAATTAATAATTAATACCTGCACGGTTGAATAAATCCTGCGGTGTTTATTATTGAGACAAAATTTAAAATTAATTGATGTTGGAATTATATTTATTGATTGAAATTTAAATTAGTGATGAGGATATAAGAACGGGGTTAATTTAAAGATAAGTGTGG
Organism: Candidatus Altarchaeales archaeon WOR_SM1_SCG; assembly: GCA_001723845.1. Classification (GTDB taxonomy): domain Archaea; phylum Altiarchaeota; class Altiarchaeia; order IMC4; family WOR-SM1-SCG; genus WOR-SM1-SCG. The sequence goes on along the minus strand of MCBE01000021.1, from coordinate 5,417 downwards.
GGGAACTCAAGTTCGGATATATCGCCAAATTCCGTTTTAGACATTTATCTAAAAGGATCGTATCGTATGACTCTACGATGGAGGATTATCGGAACTCATGTTCTGATATATCGTAGTTATATGAAATTGTGGCTCCGAACATTTAAATATTCAAAAATCCATTAAATAAAAAATGAAAATAACTCAAAACCCAGTAGGTTATCTTGACGCGGTGCATGATGGGGAAAAATATCTTCGCGAAAATTTTGTTAGGACTTCAAAATATGACGAGATTCTCAACCCAAATTGCTTGTATATCTCTGGGAGAAAAGGCGATGGTACAAGTGTAATTGCTTTAATGCTTATGAAAGAAAAGGATAAGAATGGCGAACTTCTATATAAATATGAGGTATTGATTAGAAACTATGAATTTTATCATTCTATAGCAGTTGATTTGCGAGAGGCTTCTTTAAGCAGAGTAGCAGGATATGAATCGCCCATAAAAGATAGAATAAATATGGAGTATTACTTTCAGAAATTGTGGGAGTATGTAATTTATGTATCTGCAATGAGGGGGGTTATAGAAAAAAATTCTGGTGAAGGGCTAATATTAATAAATGATTTTCTTGAAAATAATAATTTTCCTGCTGTTGGTGAAAGAAACTTTTTTGATTGTTTTTTAGACATTTTCGGGAAAGATCTTGAAATATTATATAAAAAAGAAGATGATCTGTTCTTTCCTGTAGCCACTTCATTAACTCGGCGGGTAAATGATAGATTAAATGATCCTAATTTTATAGGTGCTTTAAAGACCTTGCGTAACCATATAAGTAAAAACAATAGAGTTCTCATCGTTATTGATACTATTGAAAAATATTATGTAAATGAAGAAGAATTTCAGAAAGCAGTTCAGGGCATGATGCAGGCAGTTTATGAAATTAAGCACAATAACAAAAATAGATGGATTGACATAAAATGCTTTATCCCTGATGAACTATATGAGGATTTCGCTGCATGGAATCTTTATAAAGTCACTGATTCTACGGTATTTTTAGAGTGGAAATATAAAGAACTTCTCCATCTAATCTGTAAGCGCTATATGACATATCTAAAAAAGAATTATAGTTATCAGGAGATTAAAGAATATGAAACCAAGTGGAATAACTTAGATAAAAATAGCAGAGATAGTATTAGGTGTTTTTTGAACGAGTTTTTTCCCGAAACGATAAAAAGTCGTTTTGGGGCTAATGAAGACTGCTTTAATTATATACTCCGACATACACAAAACAAACCAAGACAGGTAATACATCTTGTAAACAATATAATAAACTGTGCAGAAGCGAACGGACGCGCTCCCAAAATTAGTCAAGAAGATGTGTATGAAGGAGTTCATAGAGATATGGATCAATTGATTGGAGTTGCCTTCATGGCATTTTCACATCAATACAGAGAACTATTACAGTATATAAAAAGAATGTTTCATGGTCAAGAGAACATTTTAAGGGGGAGAGTAGTAAGAGAGTGTATAAAAAAGGGTGGCTCAACATATGTCAAAATGGGGTTAGACGCTGAAGATGTTGAGAGAATTCTTTTAAGATCGGGGCTTGTGGGGATTGTTTCAAAACAAACGAAAATGTCATTACCAAGTGGAAAAGAGATAGGAGTGTATCACACCCTGTTTGAGTATCTAACGCGTGGGCATTTAGAGATGACTGATGAATCTCTTTGTGCCGTTCACCCAATGTTAACAGGTTATTATGGGAATAATATGGCAATTAGAGAGAATAGTTATGTGGTCCCTTATGGGGGATTATATTATGAGGGAGAAGATGACAATTTAATAACCAAAAAGAATAGAAAATGAAAATAACACAAAATCCCGTGGGTTATCTTGACGCATGGGATGATAAGGAAGAATATCTCTATGAAAATTTTGTTAGGACTATAGAGTATGGGAAAATTAATGGTCCAAATATCAAATATATCTCTGGGAGAAAAGGCGATGGTAAGACTGCAATTGCTTTAATGCTTCAGGATGAAGAGAAGAGCGAGGGCGAACTTCTATATGAATATAATATGCTACTAATGGATCCTGATTTTTATAGGTCCATGGTTATAGATTGGCGAGAGCATATTCTAAGCAGAGTGAATGCGTATGCTTCATCCATGTCAGAAAGAATAGATTTGGAAGGATACTTTCAGAAGATGTGGAAATATATGATATATATATCCGCAATGAAAGCGATTACAATAAAAAACCCTGATGAAACATTAAAACCAATCTGGGATTTTCTTAAGGAGATAAGTTTTCCTGATGAAAGAGAGGAGTTTATGAACTGGCCCTCACAAATTGTGAATGAAGACTTAACTAAAGTCCTTCTTGAAGATGATGATAGTGGCTTGTCTAAACCATTGTCTACTGCCTTAGATAATCGTATGAATGAAAGAACCAATAATCCTGTTTTTATAAATGCTTTAGAAACCTTACGTAGACACTTAAATAAGGACAATAGAGTTCTCATCGTTATTGATACACTCGAAAAATATTATGTAACAAAAAAAGAGGACTACTTCAACAAAGCAGTTCAAGGTATGATGAGGGGCGTTTATGATGTAAAGGCGTTGAAAGATGAGGATCTATTTAGCTGGGGGTTAGATTATAAAAAACATGTAAAACAAGGGGGCGTTAATGACACACTGAAAAAGGCATTTGATGCTAATAATCATCCTTTATTAAGTAAAAAACCAAGGATCATTAAAGAAAAGGATAAATGTTGGAGGCTAGAAGATGGCGACAAGACATATAACATTAAGCATATTGGTGCGCGAATAAAAATATCTAGGGACAAAAATAGATGGATTGACATAAAATGTTTTGTCCCTGATGAACTATATGAGGATTTGGCTGCATGGAATCTTCATAAAGTAAGGGATTCTACGGTATTTTTGGAGTGGAAATATAAAGAACTTCTTCGCTTTATCTGTAAGCGATATATGTCATATCTGAAAAAGAATTATCGTCATCATCAGGAGATTAAAGAATATGAAACCAAATGGAATAACTTAGATAAAAATAGCAAAGGCGGTCTTAAGAGTTTTTGGAACGAGTTTTTTCCTGAAACGATAAAAAGTCGTTTTGGGGCTAATGAAGACTGCTTTAATTATATACTCCGACATACACAAAACAAACCAAGACAGGTAATACATCTTGTAAACAATATAATAAACTGTGCAGAAGCGAACGGACGCGCTCCCAACCACATTGACAGTGAAGATGTTCGTACGGGAGTTCATAGGGATATGGCTGAATTGATTGGAGGTGCCTTCATGCCATTTTCAGAGAACTATACAGAATTAACAGCATGTATAAGAAAAATGTTTCAGGGTCAGGAGAACATTTTGGAGTGGGAGGTAGTAAGGCATTGTATAAATGGTAAATACGAAGCATATGATAAGATGGGGTTAGACGCTGAAGAGGTTGAGAGAATTCTTTTAAGGTCGGGGCTTGTTGGACTTGTTTCAGGCGATCCAAAAGATGTGTGGATACCTGATGAGAATAAGTATATAAAACTGTATGAAACCTGGTTTGAATATCTAGTCCGCGAACATTTGGAAAATAGGATGACTGATGAATCTCTTTGTGGTATTCACTCAATATTAGCAGATTATTATGGGAAGGGTATGAAACCCAAAAAGAATAGTCATGTGGTCCCTTATGCAGGAGGATTAGAGTATGATGGAGAAGAAGACGATTTACATACTCCTAAGGAATGACAATACAATCATATCTAAAGTTTTATAACCCAAAATGATAGAAACAATAAAAATAGAAGAGTTGATTCATGATCCATGGACTAGCACAATAATTGGTGGGATCATTGTTACAGTTATTGGTGGTATTATTGTAGCTTTTATACTGGGACGAAAAAGTCAATTAAGACCCGTTATTAGTGCGATTATAAACCTTATTAAATCAAGAATAACAATACCGTGCTGGTTAGTCATTTTATTACTAATACTAACTTTCTCAATTATTTTGTTATATCCACATACAACAACTCCCAAATGGTTAGTCATTTTATTACTAATACTAACTTTCTCAATTATTTTGGCATACTCATATAAGCAAAGTAAAGAATTATCAAATTGCACACAAGGTGAAATTATTAATAGGGGTTATAAGATATTAGCGCGTTGGAGGATGGTTCCATCTTCAAAAAATATGTATAAAATTTCTGATTGGACACTACACTGCTCTAAATGCAAACACCACCTGATCGTAAATAACGCCGATAACTATTATTGTGAAACTTGTAAAGAAACATACGGGTACAAAATGGAAGATAGTGAAAAACTCAGAAAGATAAAAGACCTTATTCAAGATAAATTTCCCCAAGATTATGACAAAGTGAAATGAAAGTTTATTTTTATCTTTTTATCTAATATAATTTTAACTTAAAAATAAAAATGAAAGTACTTGGAATTGATGGATCCCCGAGAGAGGGAAAAGGAAACACTGAAATAGTAGTAAGAAAGGCGCTGGATGTGTGTAAAGGCAATGGATTGGAAACAGAATTCGTTGCTATCTCTGATCTCAAAGTAGAGTACTGCGACCACTGCAACGATTGCCTCACAGAGCCAAAATGCTCAAAGGATGACGATGTGGAAAGTATTTTAGAAAGAATGGAAGAAGCAGATGCCATCATAATCGGGTCGCCAACATATTTTGGTTCAGTTCCCGGAAAATTGAAGTCATTACTTGACAGAACCGTAGTGTTAAGGAGACACGGGCTTAAGTTATCTGGAAAAATTGGCGGAGCGATAGTAGTAGGGGGTTCAAGAAACGGAGGGCAAGAGTTTACCATCATGACAATTCGCAACTGGATGCTTATGCAGGAGATGCTCGTAGTCGGAGATAAAGAAACTGCACATTTTGGTGGGATATGTGTTGGGAGAAAGAGAGGCGAGGTTTTAGGGGATAAAGAAGGGATTAAAACCGTAGAAAATCTTGGTAAAAAAATGGTTGAAGTGCTTAAGCGAGATTAATTATTTTCTATTCTCCGCCACAACATCACATACAAGGGGTATCCGCGGTGGGCTAACGCCCTTGCACTTCGTGAAATTGCCCTATCAGGCAACTTTCAGATACATGCCATCCGTTTATCTAAAACCCCACTTTTAAACAAGAACCTCATAAACCAACCCAACTAATTAAAATCAGGAAATAACACAAAACCAGAATACATAAACAATTTTTTGGTGAATTCTTATAATTTTAATTTTAATTTTATTATATCTACTCAGATTTAATCTTATAATTTATTTTCGTCTGATTTGTTATGACATCAACTATAATGAAAATTTTAATTTATTTAAAATCAAATAGTAAATAACATAGTACAAATCATAATCCAGATCATAATCCCAATCATAATCCA
>MCBE01000020.1 GCA_001723845.1 Candidatus Altarchaeales archaeon WOR_SM1_SCG | reverse complement strand
AAAGTTCTTCAAGATCTTCAAGAGTGGTTGATTTTAAATAATCCATAAGCGTCACCTCATTTTATGATGCTTATTTATTAGATGTTACTCCTTAATAAATGTCCCTATTTTGCAGTTATTTACTATACTTATTGTTTTTATCGCCGTAAACATACACAACACCTGCGTCCAGCCCAAGTTTCTTGCAGATAATCCAGTAAACCTGCGAATAACTCATGCAGTTAGCTTTTTTTGTTTCTAAAACACCGGAAAGATCAAAAACATCTTCTTTGTACCGGATTTCTCTTTTTATTACATCAAAGGCAATTCTTGCCGCTTCCTTTTGAACTTTTGGGCTGCTTTTGATTTCCCCGCTTTCAAATTTTGATGTTTCAAGTGTAATTTCATTCCATAATTCATTTATCCATGAATCACCCCCATCACTCTCCAGTGCGCTTTCAAAGGAGTTGAAGTAGCAGTCGGCATTTTCGTATTCTTCTTTTTCAACCGTTGCATCAACCGGATCCGGGCTTCCTGTCTCCGGCTCTTTGTTGCTCCCTCCTATAAAACAGGTTAAAAAAATAAGAACGGCAATCAAGATAAGGGATAAAAACCAGATATTCTTATAATTCTTTTTTATACTCGGATTCATTTTAATTCCCATTTTTAAAATATTTATTTATATTACCCTGCCATTATACATTTATCGCAGAATTGAGCAATAAAATCAATGATTTCTTTTTCTCCTTCGTCAATTGAAATCAAAATTCCCTTTAAATTCCCGCTTCGCATTCTTTTCGTAAGGAAAATTTCAAAGTTTTTAATTGTCCCCGCCGGATTGTAAATCAAAAGCGAGGATACCGGGTCCGGAAATAAAAATTTTTTATTATCATTTAAGTAAATCACTTCGTCTAATGCAATACAGGGGTCCGTTATACTTCCCGGTGAGGAAACAAACCGGCATTTACCTGTTCTTGCAGGAGAGCGTCCTCCTGTTTTTGTTATGAGGTCAATAAAAAATAAATTATCAACCTTCACTTCTCTTTCAGCCAGGTTTTTAAGTATTAAATCATAAGGTCGGCTTACGGTAATATATATCCCTGGAAGTTTCTCCCCGTTGCATACAAATTTTAAAATTTCAGTGTTTGTTTTCTTGTATATCCGCGGGGGTGAAACAACCAGGTCCACGAAACATCCAGGGGGATTTTTCAAATCTTCTATCAGCCCTGTACAATCACTATCCGTGTATTTTGTTATGCTATCCATTTTATTTTAAACATTTAATTTGCCGTTATATTTTTCCCTTGCCGGATGAATTTTAATATCCCTTTTAATATCCCGGGATCCTGAGGGTACCTGTTATTTTTTGGTATTCTTTCTTTAAAATACAATTGCCGATGGGAAATTTTGAATCAGTTTTACTAAAAAATTTTTAACGATTTTTTAAAAACAGGTAATTTACTTTTAGGTTTCCTAAAAATCAATGAATTTTTTTGCTTGATTTTACACGAATTTAACTGAAATTTAGGAAAAATTAAAAAATTAAGACATTTTTAACAGGTTTTTTCAAAATCTTTTAATGAAAACTAAAAGAAAAACAAGGATTTCAGCAAAACATTCAAATTTTTTTTCAGAAAACTAAATCCCGGTAACTTGATTTTTTTAATCTTGTTCTTACTCACTATAAAATATAGTGAAAAATGAACCAAAATATTAATTTAAACGGGCTTATTACAAAAACAACACCATTTATTGAGATAATGAAGTTTAAGAGCGGCACTATAGACCTTGCAATTATAATAACTACCTGTTCTATACTCGGGCAGATTGATTTTAGAGCAGGTTTGTTATTATTATGGAGCATTACGGTACATAGCGGGGGGGATGTTATAAATGATATATATGACCTGCACATAGATAAAATTTGCAAGCCAAATTCACCGATAGCATCGGGTAGAATGTCTGTGGAAACAGCATGGATATTCCTGATTATACTATATTCTGCTTCCATCTCAATTGCAATATTGCTGCTTAACTATACATGTATCATAGTTTCAATTTTGGGAATAATTATCGGAGGTGTTTTATATTCGCACCCAAGATTCAGGTTCAAGGATCACCCCGTATTATCAGTAACAAGTATCGCATCATATTTTGCACTGGAAGCTATAGGTGTATGGAGTGCCTATGCTCCGATAACAATAGATACTCTAATAGTATCTTTCTATGTGTTCGTATTGCTCTTCTCTTTAACATTTTTTAAGGACTTCAAGGATGTTAAAGGAGATATAAATTCACTACCATTGATGCTCGGAGTAAAAAAAGCGGCAAAGGTTGTCAGCACACTTTCATTGTTACCAATGTTGCCAATGCTTTATCTATTATTCCTATATGAAAAAACAGCGATAGCTTTAGCAATGGTTGTATATATCCCAATAGCAATTTCTGCAATATATATCTTGGTCAATGACCCGGTAACCCAAGGACATAGATTAAGAAATAAAGTGTATTTGATGATTTTCATTCCCTCATTGGTATTATTTTTAATGACATTCTTTTTTTAATTTTTTTATTTTTCATTCTCAAGTTGAAAAATTAGAGTATTCTTTATATTCGAAACTTTAATAAATCCTATATGTCTGCTGTGATTTTTTGTGTCGGAGCCAAAGTGGTGAAAAATTTGTTTAACAAGATTAATTTTTATTTCATCCCGGTCTTTTCCTAAACTTTTATCATATGAAACACCAACTACTTTCCCGGTAATGGTATAGTGGTCGCTTCCCTCTGGTCTGTGAATATCAACGATTTCACATTCTATGTGAGCTATACATTCACCTATAATCGGAGGATATATTTTTTGATTTGAAAGTTTAAATGGCTGAATTTTTGTTAAATTTGCTTCTTTAATTTTATCTCTGTAATCTTCTCTATCATAAGGATAAGCTAAAATGTCCAATTTTTTGAGTAATTTTTTATTAGGTATATTAACTATAAACAACCCCGTTTCTTTGATATTTAGAAAAGTGTTTGTTTGTCCCCTATTTATAGTGCCCCCAACTACAGAATGTTGTTTAACTGCTGTGGAGAAAGTTATGTATGGCGGCTCGTAACTTGTATCTAAACAAGTCGCAAATGGTGCAGCTCCTGTTATTAATTTATCCTTCAATTTACCAATTGTAGTAATGAATACAATAGGGTGGGTGGACATCAAATGTTTTGTCCAATTTATTGGAACTTCAATTTTTGAAGAGGATTGTTTATACATTGTTCTATAGGTTTAAAGTGATCTATTAATTTTCTCTGCGCACTTTTCTTCATATCTGAACTGGTTTGCATATGTATAGGTAGTAATTCCTGCGATAAATGTGTTGCTCAATTATCTCATAGGATATGAAAATAAACTAAAAAATAAATGTTTAATGATTTGCATTCTCTCTTCCGTACCATTTTTAATAACCTTCTTCTTTAATTTATTTTTCAGTATGTTTAAGCAAGTCCCACCTGAATCCTTTTTTAAACATAGCCATGCACTCTTCAAGCTCTTCTTTTCCCTTAAACAGCACGGGAATTATTGACTCAAGAAATTTATCCTGAAATTCAAATTCCCTGATACCCGAACGTTTTACTAACAACATGAGTACATCAATTCCAGGATATCTTTTAGGCAGATAAAAATTTGCATAAGCTGTTGCAGCCCAGTCATCGGTTGCTATTCCCGTTATAACTGCTATTGGTTTTTCACCACCGAATATGACATCTTTTAAAATGACTTTTTCTCCATTATCACCAACGGGTATAACAAGCATACTTGAACCGGTTTCCTTTCTATACTCTTTAACCGCTGCGATATGCCCTCTTTCGATATCAAGTAGTATGTCATTTTTATTTGATGTCGCTACAGCAATAAACTCTGTCGGGTAACCCACCTTTGTCCAATTAATCTTTGCATGGTATCCCTCAACAACCCCAAGTTTCTCTAACTTCTTTCTATAATGTGCCGCAGAATTCGGGTCGCTTAAATTAGCCCCCTTTAAATTCAATTCCTCAAGTAATTGAGGGTTTGTTATTCTTCCCTGCTTCATTAAAACCAGCAGTGTTAATATGTCTTTTTCTGTGAGTTCTTTATTGTTTGATAAAATACGGGGTATGTCGTACTCTTCTTTTTCCATTTTATTTCCGTTTTAATTAATCCACAGCACCCGTGTTTTTTATTTTAAAATTGAAAAATTCTATTGAATTATTATGAAATTTTAATTAAATTATTAAAGATATATAAGGTTGCTTAAAGCAATTAATATATTATTTATTTAGTTTCCATAATATAAAAAGGTTGTGAAAAAAGTTGTGAAAAGTAGACCTCACCTACATCAAGAATTTCCCCGATTTTTTCCACGCAGCATCCGAAAGAGTCGGCAAGAGAGAGAGAATGCCTCCCGGCACATTTAAAATCTTATTTTTCTTCAACTCCTTTTTTGCATGAGGAACTATTTTAAAATACATCCCGGCAGGGTCTCTTCCGATGACTTCAATAACCCTGTTTTTTTGTTTTCCAATCCCGATAATTTTGCGGGTGCAAAATTTTCCGGTTCATTTGTTCATTTGTTCATTTATTTTATCTAATTCTTAATATTTAATCATTAATAAAATTTTAATGGAATCCGGAATTTTATTTAATAAATTTAATCTTTTAATAAATTATTTATAAATTATTTATATTACAATGGAAATAAACGGCGTAGAAATTGTTGATACCTTTGCAGAGGCATTTGGAATGTGGGCAACGAGAATACTTATTACGGGAATAAACGAGCAGTGGGCGTTTAATTCTGCAAATTCTCTTGCGGGTTTCGGAACTTCTGTTATAATGTGCGGGTGCGAAACTGCAATTGAACGATTTGTCCCGGCGGCAGAAACGCCTGATTTACGACCCGGTGCGGATGTCTTAATTTTTGCGATGTCATTTAAAGGGCTTGAAGACCAGGTATTCAGGAGAGTCGGTCAGTGTGTTATGACTTCTCCGACAGCCGCATGCTATAATGCTCTTGACGATGATGCACATGAAAAAATAAAAAAATTCCTTGTCGGCGGGAAAATCAAGTTCTTCGGCGACGGGTTCCAGGTAAGCAAAAGACCCGCATCAACGCATCTTGCAAGGAGATTCTGGAGAATCCCGATAATGGAGGGCGAATTTTTATGCGAGCATGAATTTAATGCTCAACCGGCAATCGGCGGCGGGAATTTTTTAATAATCGGAAAAAATATTGAACCGGTACTTGAAGCATCCGAGAAAGCCGTTGAGGAAATAAAAAAAATCAGAAATGTCATTGCCCCGTTCCCGGGAGGTGTTGTTCGCTCCGGAAGCAAGGTCGGTTCAAGATACAAAACTTTAATGGCGTCAACAAATGATGCGTATGCTCCCGTAATTAAAGCCCTGTCAAAAAAAACAGAACTAAAAGAAAACGAGAACTGCGTTCTTGAAATTGTTGTGAACGGACTTGACATTGATTCATTAAATCTTTCAATGAAAAAAGGAATTGAAGCCGCATGCACAGTTGACGGCGTAACAAGAATTTCTGCCGGGAACTACGGCGGGAATCTCGGGAAATACCAGGTTCATTTGAGGGAGTTGTTCGCGTGAGTTTGGAATTTTGAATTAATTTTTCAAAAATTTAAATAAAGTTGTAAAAATTCACAGTGCAGTATTATGGGATATTTGATTTTCTTGTTATATCCCATACATATTCTCCGCTCCGCTATCGTCGGGGGCGTGACCCGACTTGTGAACGGACTTGACATTGATTCACTGAATCTTTCAATGAAGAAGGGAATTGAAGCCGCATGCACAGTTGACGGCGTAACAAGAATTTCAGCAGGGAACTACGGCGGGAATCTCGGGAAATACCAGATTCATTTGAGGGAGTTGTTTTTCGTGATTAAAAAGTCTAAAAATTCCTAACCACTAACCTCTCTTGCAACCTTAACCCTTGCATGCCTGATTACCTTATCTCCAAGCATATACCCTCTCTGGAATTCCTCTAAAATCGTACCCTCTTCCTCCCCTGAGTCCTCCCGCATCAATGCCTCGTGATAATTATGGTCAAATTTTTTCCCGTAAGAATTTAGCGGCTTTAATCCTTCGCCTTCAAGAATTTTCAATAAATTTTTATAAATTATTTTAAATCCCGCAGAATCTTCGCTTTCGCCTGCTTTTTCCAGGGCTGAAAACGCGGATTCAAACTCGTCAAGAATATTTAATAATTTTAAAATTAATTTTTCATTTGCAAATCTCACAAAATTTTCCTTTTCTCTTGCAGCGCTCTTTTTGTAATTCTCAAAGTCCGCCTGCAAATACTGCAATTGAATTAAATACCGCTCTGCTGTTTTTTCCGTCTCATATAATTGTTTTTTTAAGTCGTCAGGTTCCGGGAATTCTTTTTTTAATTTATGCTTTTTCTTTTTATGTTCCATGTTTAGATATCAAGATTAGTAACCTCTTTTGCATGCCTCTGGATAAATTCCCTCCTGGGTTCTACGGCATCGCCCATCAAAATTGTAAATAATTCATCAGCAGCAACCGCATCCTCAACCGTGACTTTAACAAGTGTTCTTGTTTTTGGGTTCATTGTCGTTTCCCAGAGCTGCGTCGGACTCATCTTACATGTTTCTTAAATCCTATTCTCTCACCGCTACACAGC
>MCBE01000019.1 GCA_001723845.1 Candidatus Altarchaeales archaeon WOR_SM1_SCG | reverse complement strand
GGGACACGGAAGAACTCGGTAATCTGGCATTCAGGTTAAGAGAGGAAATCGCGGAACTTGAAAGGACAGAGACATTTATTGCCGCACTCACGGGCAAAGAAACATCAATATTGAATTTACGGGAGAGCATGTAAAAAGAGGGGACATTGAACTTGTTGAAAGAAAAGGAATCGGGCATCCGGACAGCATCTGCGACGGTATTGCGGAATCCGTGAGCAGGGAACTTTCGCGCGAATATTTAAAAAGATTCGGGCGGGTGATGCACCACAATACAGATCAGGTGGAACTCGTGGGCGGTGAGGCAAATCCGGTTTATAGCACAGGAGAGGTAATCAAGCCGATTTACATTCTTTTAAGCGGGAGAGCAACGACTTACGCGGGCGGTGAAAAAATCCCGGTGCACAGGATTGCGATTCGCGCGGCAAAAAATTATCTGAAGGAAAATTTCCCGAATCTCGGCGAGGATGATGTAATAATTGACTCACGAATCGGGCAGGGTTCTTCTGACCTTGAGCATGTGTTCAGGCAGTCGGGAATCCCGAAGTCAAATGATACTTCGTTCGGGTGCGGTTTTGCCCCGTTTTCAACCACGGAAAAATTAGTATCGGAAATTGAAAAATATATTACGCAAAAGAAAATAATGAAAGAAGTCGGCGAGGATGTGAAAGTCATGGGTTTAAGAAATAAGGATAAAATTACAATAACAATTGCCGCTCCATTGGTTTCAAGATATGTTTCCGATCTGGATAATTATAAAAATATTATGAATGAATTAAAAATTAAAATTGATGATTTTATTGCAAAATTAACAGACCATGATGTTGAAATTCATTTAAACACGGGTGATGATTATGAAAATGAGAGTGTTTATTTGACTGTTACAGGCACTTCAGCCGAGCAGGGAGATGACGGCTCCGTCGGCAGGGGCAACAGGGCAAACGGACTTATCACGCCTTTCAGACCGATGTCAATGGAGGCAACAGCAGGAAAGAACCCGATAAATCATGTCGGTAAAATTTATAATTTATTATCAAAGGAGATTGCAAAAGACATTGCAGACGCGGGAGCGGAACAGGTTTATGTCCGGCTTATGAGCCAGATTGGAAAACCGATAGACTATCCCCTGATAGCGTCTGTTCAGATGGTTTCGGATAAAAACCTTGAAGGAAAAGCAAGGGAAATTACGGATTACTGGTTTGAGAATATCACGGAAATTACAAAGATGTGTGTTGAAGGAAGAGCGCAGACATTCTAATAAGCGGGGAATTTGATAGAAATATAAATTCTATGTGCTGAAGTGAATTTTTAAATAATAAATTTAATTACTTAAATATCTAAATAAAATAAAATTCAAGAGATAATATGAAAGATAATATAAAGACATTCACGGCGATGGAAAAGAACCTGGAAAAGAAGTACCCCAACAAAATAATTGCAATGTGCAATGGAGATGTTATTTCAGTTGCTGACACTTACATAGATGCCATAAATGCGGCAAAGAAAAAAGGCAGCGATACAAAATTATTTATACATCGGCTCGGACCTTCAAAGGATACGGTTGCCATACTAATCAATATAAAATTATAAAAATTGTACTCATAATCATAAATGATGGAATTCAGATACAGAGAAGGAAAACCAGTACTTCCGATCAGGATAATGGGCGACGCTATTGATGCTATGATTGAACTGATAGGGGTTTTTGATTCCGGTGCTGATTTTTGTACTGCACCAAGAGATATCTGCGAAGAATTGAAATTAGAGCGGTTGAGAGAGCAAGAGATATTCATTCCCGGCGGGTCGGTATTTGTTCCGGTATTTAAAGGGATTATGGGGGTGGATAAAGTAGAGAAAAAGGTTGAGATAATCGGTATAGAGTTACATCCGAAATTAAATATAGATTGCCTTATAGGAAGAAATTTGTTTTGTGAATTTAATGTTCATTTGTTAGGAAAAGAAAACAAATTGGTGTGGGATACTCGATGATAAAAAATTTGAAAAAAAATTAATTTAAGATTAAAATTTATTTTGTTTTAAGTTTAAAGGAATAAAATATTAAATTTTAATTCCAACCTTAAAGTATTAAAATTAAAATGAGTATGAAAGAGGACTTTTATGGACACGGGGCAGGGCGGAAAGAAAAGTTAGAGGAAGCAGAAAAGGAAATAGAGGATATTCTTCTGAAGAAAGGGGGGGGGAGAATTAAAAAAGCAAAGCAAAAAATCTAAAATAAGCTTCCGTAATTGGTTTAAATCGCTGATAACTCCGGCAGAGGTTTTTAGGGAAGAAAAAAATAATGCGAACCTGATTGGGGCGGTGAAAAATGTTGGAGTTTCTGCGGGATTGGTTTTAGTAGTGATGTATGTTTTGATTTTAGGCAGCATTTTTGGTATAACACTTATTTTTGGTGGTGGAAAAGGACTTATAGACATTATTGGAAAAGGACTTATGAGTGGTATAATGGTAGTATCAGTTATTACTATTTTATTTTCAATTATTTTTATTATAATTTTTTTAATAGAATCGGGAATCTTATTTCTGTTTGCAAAAATTTTTGGCGGCAAAGGAAGTTTTACAACACAAACTTATTTGATTTCTCTGCCATACGCGGCATTGATATGGATTGGAGTAGTTACATCATTTATTCTTAGTATGAACCCGATCATAGTTTATATATACGCATTATATCCCGTTGCAATGGCATTAAAAGAATCACACAATTACAGCACAATAAAAGCTGGATTAACCTTATTGCCGGCGATACTATTCATAATATTATTAATAATATCATCAATACTTCTTTGACATTACGCCTTTCAGACCGATGTCAATGGAGGCAACAGCAGGAAAGAACCCTATAAATCATGTCGGTAAAATTTATAATTTATTATCAAAGGAGATTGCAAAAGACATTGCAGACGCGGGGGCGGAACAGGTTTATGTCCGGCTTATGAGCCAGATTGGAAAACCGATAGACCATCCCCTGATAGCGTCTGTTCAGATGGTTTCGGATAAAAACCTTGAAGGAAAGGCACGGGAAATTACTGACTACTGGTTTGAGAATATCACGGAAATTACAAAGATGTGCGTTGAAGGAAGAGCGCAGACATTCTGAGTGTTATTTTTCGCTGTTACGCAGAAAACAGGATATGAATTAATAAATCAATCCACATTGCCCCCGGAGACAGAGATAATCCTCATAGTTCTTCACGCATTTAAAAGTATCACATCCTCGTTAGAGATTATTTTTGTAGCGTAATCTATTGCTGCCAGCACATCCTCTCTTTTTAACCCGTATTCATTGCACACTTCTTTTACTTCCATTCCCCCGGCAAGTGAACCCAGTACTATTTCTACAGGCACTCTCGTTCCCATTATGACTGGTTTTCCGTGCATTACTTTCGGGTCAATGACGATTCGTTCAGTTAATTTTTCCATTTTTTATTTTGTTTTATCCTGTTATCCATTAAATACACGAGTTTATAAAAAACGCCGCAAGCGTTTTAATCTCACGAATCAAGTCCGAGTTCAACCCCGAGTTTCGCATCTTTTGAATCAGCCCTGTATTTTGAATAACTTCGCTTGAAAATAAATAAAATTATTAAAACAATAAATGCGATGACGGTAATATATTTTAATATTACGGTTGTCAAACTTTCTGAAATCTCTGACGCGTATTCGTTTTTGTCATAAACTTCAATAAAAATTCCATAATATTCAAGCGAACACTCCTTGTTTTCCGAGCACCCGGAGGAATCAAGATTATGCCCGCTGTAAATTTTCATTATATTACCGTATTTCAGCCCGGCGTCCGCTGCTGACCAGAATGCGGAAAATAAGTCAATGATATTTCCTGAGTCCTTGAGAGCGTCTGATTTATTGAGGAGCGTGTCTGCTTCCTGTTTTTGTGCTGCTGCTGTATTCATATCAGTTAAAAATTCGGAATTAATTTCTTCATGCACCACCCGGACTTCAATTTTTTTTTCATTATTTTCCGACTCCTCGTAAGCATAAATTGCATCTTCAATGTGCTTTATTTTTATCGGCGTCACATTCTCGTATTCTGCCGCATCTTCAAAATAAGCACCCATATCATCCAGGAATCTTTTCACGGCAGAATCTGCGTCATCCGCAATTACAGGAACCTGCGGGTATTCCTTTAACTCCTGATTATTTTTATACAACCGGATGTCTGATGCCATCTTTTTCATACCGCTTCCCTGCTCTATGCTTTCCCTGTGTTCCGAAACACCTCCCGTCTCGGATTTTACATAAGTCGATTCAAAAGTATTTAAAAAATTCTCAACGGAAAATATAAATTGTTTAACATCAGCACTTACATTCACCCTCTCTATCGTGTAGAGCATCAAAACTGTTTTCCTGCGCATGTCATCAACTTCAAAATATTTTTCGGCTGATGTAAGTTCCATATCCTCAATCTCCTCTCGCAAATCAGCGATTGACCTGTCCTCCTGTGCAGAAATACCTGGCGATAAAAAAATTACTGCCGCAAATATTATTAAAATTTTATTTGAATTTTCCAATTTTTGTTGATTTTTATTACATTAGTTTATTAATTTAGATTTTATTATTTTTAATTACATATCCCATCTTTTTTAGAAATTGTTCAACTTTAATTGCTCTTCTTCAACATCCGAAACATCCGCTCTTTCAACATCAATAACCATCCCGTCTTTTGCCGCAATCGTTTTCACTCCGGATTCCTGTTCAATGTATTTTGCTTCCTTTTCCGGATTCGCATTAAGCATCTGTATCCCGAAGTGCTGGATTATTGCAAGTTCCGGCTTTACCTTTTTTATAATTTTTAACGCACTTTCCGTGTTCAGGTGGGTTTCAATTTTCTTGCTTTTCGGGAATATCACATTTAAAATCATAATTTTTGATTTATTGTAATTTTTTAGTAATTCTTCTGAATAACCGCTATCCGCAGTGTATGTAACAATTCCCGGACCTGTAAAAAATTTAAAGCCGCATCCGGGATGCTTGTAAGTCGGGACCGGCTCAATATCAATTTTCCCTGTCTTATTTTCAATTGTAAATTTTTCATTAATTTTCGGGATAATTATGGATGTCTTATTTTTATGGTACCCGGAGATGTAATGAAGCGTTTTTTCCGATGCAACTAAAAAACCTCTTTCTTTTTTCATACCGCGGGTCATGCCCTCAATTATAACCTCGGAATCGCCGTAATGGTCAAGATGGTTATGCGAAACAATTACCGCGTCCAGTTTACCCGGGTCCTTGTGAAATTGCAGTGCGCGAATTAAAGCACCGGGTCCGGGGTCAAGCAAAATTTTTATATTATTAAATTCAAGCCACATCCCCCCCGGAGTACCTTCTCTGTGAAAGAATTACGAATCTCCCGCCGCCGGTCCCGAGAAAAGTTACGGAATTATTGTTCATTAATAAAAAATTAGAATTTCAGGTAAATTTAGGTAGTGGGACAAAAATAGTTAATCTCTAACTTGAGTTTCAAAGATATTAGATTTCTAACATAATAAATTTTATTTACCCCATTTACTGATGTTGGTTTTTGTTATCTCACTTTTTGTATTTTGTTGCCATGTCAAAATTTTAAATAAAATCAGTGTGCTTTAATACTTTAACTAACAAATGTTGCCATGTCATTTAATTTATTTAATATCTAATACAATAACATGGAACTAACAACTAAAGAAATAATGGCAATAAAACCCTACATTGAAATCATTAGAAAAAAAGGTAGAATGCCTCAATATACTCTTGTAAGAAAAAAACGGGTAAATGGAGAAGTAAAAAGAGTGTGGAGTAAGTATCTGGGCACAGCAGAAACGATCGAGAAATTCTATAAAAACTGTGAAGAATGCACTGATATGAAACTCAAAAGTTTTGAGTATGGAAGAACGGCAGCACTAATGAAAATAGCAGAAGAACTAAATTTTGTTGAGATCGTAAATAAACACACAACCAAAAAGAAGATTGAAGGGCTGACAGTTGGTGAATACATGCTATTGATTATCCTTAGCAGAGCCGATGAACCAATAAGCAAAAACGGAATCTCCGACTGGTTTGACGATTCTTTTCTCGATTTAATGTGGGTATTTTCGCACAAACTGAACACTCAAAATTTTACGAACCACATGGATTATCTCACAGATGAAGTAATGCGAAAAATCGGGGATGACCTGGGAAAAAGACTTGTTGAGCTTGGTGTGGCACCAACAAAGTTATATATTGATATGAGCAATGTCTTCACATATATGGAAAATGGGGGAACGTATTTGTTTAGCTGGAATAATATTCCCGGAAACGACAGCAAGCGACTCATAAACCATCTTTTGGATAATCTAAAAATAGGTTGGGTAAAAAACGCAACAATCAATAAAAACAATGACTGTAAAATAATAACAGTTACGGAAGGGGAAAACTCAGTTGAACTAAAACTTAACGAGAAAGAAAACAAAGTAGTCTTAAAAATCAGTGGCGGTAAAACCTATGAATATATCTTAAAAGAGAAGAAGGGTAAGCTAAAGGTATACGGCGGGGAGATGCCTAAAAAAGGTAGGGGTAAAGAGAAACGATATGATAAAAATATAATCGGCATAGGAATAGTAACAAGTGATGAAAACATCCCAATGCTTCACGAGTCATATCCCGGAAACAAGCACGATTCACAAATATTTGCCGGGATTTTTATG
>MCBE01000018.1 GCA_001723845.1 Candidatus Altarchaeales archaeon WOR_SM1_SCG | reverse complement strand
AAAAAACATTTAGAATCCATTAACATTCACAATTAATACAAAAGAGATTAAGAACAGAAAATGAACAAAAATTGAGATGGACATTTTCATAGTATACCTCTTTTAATTTTTGGATGGGAAATTTGGGTTAATAAGTAATTTAAATACTTTTATGGACAAAAAAATTATAAAAAAAATTCAACATTTTGCAGAATTATTTGAGAACATTCGTTCTAAAAAAGAAGCAGAAAGAGAAGAAGCTGAAAAAAGATTATTTGGGAAAGTTAATGAATTAAATTCAGATGAACTTGAACGTTTTTCTGAATACTATAAAAAACCCGAAATAAGTGATAAAATTGTTAAGTTTCATAAAAGAACGTTAAATAAGAAAGATAAGGGAGGGGTTAAGGTTTTAAGGTATAATTTATTGCAGCGTTTGCATAAAAATGAGAAATTGACATCTGAAATTATTAAAATTGAAAAACAGAAAATAAAGGAGGTAGTCAATGAACATGATAAAAACTATGATCCCTTCTGCAGGTGGAGTAATGTTGGAATACTCTATCCTTTTTGTTATTATAGTTCTAATAAGGAAATAAAAACATTTCTTGAAAAATTTACAGATGATATTATAACAAAACTCGGTATAGGGCGTAAGACGGATAAAAAAACAGTTACTTTTAATGGTTCTCAAAATCAAGGGTACG
This sequence comes from Candidatus Altarchaeales archaeon WOR_SM1_SCG, assembly GCA_001723845.1. Lineage (GTDB taxonomy): Archaea > Altiarchaeota > Altiarchaeia > IMC4 > WOR-SM1-SCG > WOR-SM1-SCG. The sequence goes on along the minus strand of MCBE01000018.1, from coordinate 6,107 downwards.
ATCATTGTTGGATAGCAATTTATGATAGCAATTTTAAATCCCAACGAGACACAAATCAATTATATGTTGGTTTTTTTAAAGATGAAATTGTATTTGATATTTATGAACATGCAACCAAAAAGTTCGGAACTAATTTAAAAACCGCGAGGAGGAAAATTCCTTATGAAGAATTTAGCGAATCAGGTCTTATCAGAATAGTGGAGTTTTTTAAAGATAAAAAAGAGGAGATTTTTAAATTGAGAAATCTAAAAAAAGAGTTGGATGAGACAAAAAAAGAGTTTAATAAAAGATTCAGAGGAAAAAAAAGAAACAATATAAACAAAAAAATATATAGTGAACAATCAACAATTAACTCGCAAGCCCAAGTTATAAAAAGAACAAACTACCATCATAAAATTTATAATTCAACTAAAGAATTTTTTGAAAATAATTTTAGCAAATGTAGTTATGAAGATAGTAATGTTGATATAACTGCAACTAAAGATGATAAGTTATACTTATTTGAAATAAAACCTTTTGATGATCCAAAATACACTATTCGGAGTGCATTAGGGCAATTAATTGAATATTATTACGAAGGGAATAAAAAAGCAGATTATTTGTGCTTTATTGGTATAAATCATTTAGGTGAAAATAAAAGTTATTTTGACTATGTAAAGAAGATTTTCAAAGATGAACCGTTTGAATTAAAATATTTTTATGTTGATTATGATAAACGCGGATTAATTGAAGACAAATAATTTTTCTATAAATTTGAAATTATGTCCAGTGAAAAATTAAAACTAAAAAAACAAACACTGGTATTTCGCAGGTATTTAATCATTAAAAACTTGGTATATGCTTAACGCTCTGTCGCGATATTTTCCCGTATGACCCGTAAATACATTCAGGAATTTTAATTTAATTTAAGAATTAATAAATAATTATGGAAGAAACCCGCCTTAACGAATTTGACAAACTTGCAGAACTGTCGTGGAAAGACATGCTGTATGAAATAATCAGCACGCTTGACCCATGGGATGTGAATATTATCGAACTCTCCGCCAGGTATTCAAAAAAAGTTGATGAGATGCAGAAAATGGACTTTCACATCCCTGCAAATGTCATGCTCGTAAGTTCAATACTCTTGAGAATGAAGGCGGATGTTTTGCATTTCAGCGACCTTGAAGAAAGTGAAGAAGAATTTGACTACGATTATGCCGACTACGCTGACCCTGAATTTAATGAATTTAATGAAAATTTAGACAGCGAACTTGAGATACCAATAATTATAAAACCCAGGAGGGTTCCGAAGAGAAAGGTTACTGCAATTGAGTTGATTTCGGCAATACAGGAAGTAATCGGGGAAAAGCTGAAAAAAGTGAAAAATAAAAAAATAAAATTTGAACGAATGATAATTCCCCTTGAGCCGGATATTAAAAAATTGATTGAAGAAATTTACAATAAAATTTTGAACATTCTCAAAAAGAAAGAAACGGTAACATTTTCCGAGATTACTAAAAAAAGAGAAGACCGGATTCGTGTTTTTTTATCACTCCTGCACCTTTCAAACAACCAGAAAGTGAAAATACGGCAGGAGAAAATGTTTGAGGAGATATTTATAAGGGGGGTTTGATTGTTGCGGGGAAGTGAGTTATTTGAATAGGGGCAGTGTTTTTCCTTGTAATTCCAATGCCCTCAAAAGAATCCGGGGAAATTGAAAGATGCTCCGGAATTGAATTGAGATTAATTAAAATTACGATTGGAAAGATGATAAAAATCAATCAAATTTAAAATTTATTACGATCGCCTTTTGTAGATGTTTCTCCGATGACCCACAATCAAAAGTTAAAGAACAGGCAAAAAGAATACTTTCCAAAAATTTCAATGAACTCCCGGACGACTTGAAAAAATATGTATTGGACGACATGCAGAAATTGGTCTGAATTTATTCTATGAAATTAGAATACACTAACTAAATAAATCATAAATCTAAAAATTTAAAAATCAAAATTTAATTTAAAAATAATAACACAATACAATCAAAATGGAGTACTTACTACATATTACCATAGAGAAACTTGAGGGTGATGAAGGATATATCGCTGAAGCCAAGGATTTCCCTGATTTGTTTGCTCATGGAAAAAGCATATCCGAAACCATCAAAAACGCAAAAAGCGTTGTGGATGCATTGATTGAGGACTATATACAAGAAGGCGATCCGCTGCCTTTTCAGCTCGCCGAGCAGAAAAGATTGGATACAAATGTCATTTTAGATATACCAACTACAAGCGAATCTGTGGAAATACCGGGTGCGGCATGAAAATCCGTCCGCTAAAGTACAGGAAATCGTAAAACGATTGAAGCACTATGGATTTGAATGGAAGCGAGATGCAGGAGGAAGCCATGAAATCTGGTGGAATCCGGAAACTAGAAAGAGGTTGCCTGTACCAAGATACAAGGAGTTCGGACATGACCTGGTTAAAAAGTTCTGTTCGCAGATGGGTGTTGATGCGCGTGAATTTTGCGGCAAGCCAAAAACTCAAGGATAATAAAATAATTTAGAGATAAAAATAAATATATATCGCTTTACTCGCGACCTGAACCGCGACAGTAATCAAAAATTGTAATAAAATTAATTATCAAAATTGGAATTCAATTAAACAGGAATACAATTGTTTCATTAAAGAATAATCACTCTCGCGAAATAAATAATGGACATACTTTCCCACAGGGACTCTTTCCTGGCGTCAGCAGACGATAAAAACCCCGAGGTGAGATGGAAGACTGCCGATTTGCTTTACAGTAATTTTAAAAATATTGAGAAAGGCGAAAGAAAAAAATTATTAAATAAATTTTTAAATGATTCGCATCCCGGGGTCCGCATGAAAGCACTGGAAATTGCTGATAAAAATTTTTCGGAAATTGACGAAAACCTGGGGGAAAAGATTATAAATCGTGCATTGCGTGATGATTATTTCAATGTGCGGAAAAAAGCACTCGTTTTAGTTGACAATAATTTCAAAAGATACGACATTGATTTTTTAAGAGAACTTTTAAATGGAGTTGAAAATGATACGAGTTCTTCTGTAAAATCTGCATTCATTGAACTGCTCGCGAATAATTTTAATGATTTTTCAAACATCTTTGATGTTGAAATTCTGCTTGAAAAATTTTGCGACGACCATGCACTGGATGTGAAAATTGCAGCGGCAGAACTTATCGTGAGGCATTATGACAAATTAAAAACAGGAAACAGGGAATCCCTGGTAAGGAAACTCGTAAGCAAAAAACAGCCGCAGATTGCTGAAAAATTAATAAAAATAAAAAATAAATTACCCTATTCACTTCAAAAAGTTTTCAGGGAAAAAAAACAGGAGAAACCAAGAAAACAGCCGCGCAAAGAAATTACATTTCAGGATTACGCTCCGGAAGATAGTACTTCCGAACTTGAAATAGACGCAGATTTCGCTCGCGATATTTCCTCGCGTGACCCTGAAATACAGTTTATGACTCCCCCGGAATTCGTAGATGTTATTAATAATGCGAAAATTCCAGGGGATGTAAAAAGAAGATTAATTATCCTGGCACGGGAAGATAAGGAATTAAGAAGTGAGATAATTGATGCACTGTCTTCCGAAACACCGTTTACATCTGTCCTTAAAAAACTTTCCAGGGATGATTTTCCTTATGCAAGAAGACATTTGAGTAGAATGGTCAATGAAAATTTTTATTTAATTCCGCTGGAACTTGCAAAAAATTTATTGAAAAATTTTGCAAACGATCCTGATCCGGAAGTCCGAAAGAATTCAGGGGAATGTATTATAAAAAATTTTAATTCCGTTTCTGCATCTCTCCAGGAGGAATTGTTCGGGAAACTTGCAGAAGACGGTGATGAGCAGGTCAGGACATACATTCACCGGTTTATAAACAGGAATTTCAATAAAATTTTAAAAAACTTAAACTGCGATGCGCTTTTAAATCTCGCGAAAAAATACCCTAAAAAATACACCTGTGACTTAATTAAGTTAAAATTCCGGGATCTTTCAAAACAAAAAAAACAGGAAATAATTAAAGTTCTCGCAGATTCAAAAACAACTGAAAGAGAGGTCGCAGCAGACATAATTTCTGAAAATTTTGACAGCATCCCTGATAAATTCCGCGAGGAAATTTTAATGGAATTGGTTGATGATAGCGAAAGTACGGTAAGAAAACACGCGATAGATGCGCTTTGTTCAAATTTTGAGGTCACGAAAACATACAGCGGAATTTCCGAAAAATTATTTGTTTCATGGTTAGGCGGGATGGTCGTTAGCAGGCAGTCCGATAACCGCAGCAGGGCGGCTTATGTTATTGCAAAAAACTGGGATGTAATTTTAAATGAATTCAAGGACGATTTTGAAAAATTATCGCACGACATGTCCCCTGTTGTAAGAAATGATGTTGTTAAGGCAATGAGTGAATATTCTAACAGTTTAACCGTAAACACGCAGAATGAAATTATACAAAAATTAGCGGCAGACAAAAACAGCAGTACAAGAGGAAATGCAGCACGATTGATTGCTAAAAACTATAAAAATATATCGCAAAAAACAAGAGAGTGTTTAAATGCTCTTTTAGAAGACCGCGACCCTGATGTCAGGGGAAAGGCAGCAGGAGCCGTTGCCACTTATTATAAAAACCTGCCATGGAAAATATGTGAAAAATTAAATAATCTTGCAGCAGACACCAATCCGGGAGTTAGAAAAAGATTGGGAACCGCTCTCGGATGGAACGAGAAAAATCTCCCTAAAAATTTAATTAAAAATTTCCCGGAGGAAATACAAAAAATTGCAGAGAAGGCGAGACGGGAAGAGGACACCCGGGACTCAACGGCAGATATGGAAGAAGGGGGAATGAAAATCAAGTTATTCAGGCGGTAATTATAATCAATTAATTTACTCATAGACACTATCTGTGCATTAGGGGGTTGAAAACCCCCTGATCCGCTATGATGATCAAACTTTCTGAAGTTTGTTCCCGGAGGAAATACAAAAAATTGCAGAGAAGGCGAGACGGGAAGAGGACACCTGGGACTCAACGGCAGATATGGAAGAAGGGGGAATGAAAATCAAGTTATTCAGGCGGTAATTATAATCAATTAATTTACTCATAGACACTATCTGTGCATTAGGGGGTTGAAAACCCCCATGATCCGCTATGATGATCAACCACTGCGAGATTCCGCAGGAGAATGTGCGGATTTTTCCACTTTGTTCCAATCCACATAGATTGTACCGTCTGTGCATTAGGGGGTTGAAACCCCCCCTGATCCGCTATGATGATCAACCTTTCTGAAGGTTGTTCCCGGAGGAAATACAAAAAATTGCAGAGAAGGCGAGACGGGAAGAGGACACCCGGGACTCAACGGCAGATATGGAAGAAGGGGGAATGAAAATCAAGTTATTCAGAAGATAACAAAAATCAATAAATTGAAATTAAACAGGGAGTTTCACAGCCCGTTTAAATCCCTTAATTTCACCTACCTCAAGACACCCACTTGTAACCCAACTTTTTATTCCCAAACCATGGTATCTCCCAGGATTTCTTAAAGACTTCGTTCGATTTCAATACTGGCGTATGTGCCTTTTTTCTCATTTTTACGACTGCTTTGTTGCCTTCCACTTCCACAACTCCTGGGCTGTTTATAAATTTTGAAAATAGTGTTTTAGCTGTGTTGTTCTCAAATCTTTTCAGATCACTTGCCAACATCTTGTATAGCGTGTCTGCCACCATCGTCATCACTACATCAAACTGTATGCGAATCATAAGCGGAGAACTTAATGCGTTGAGATTGAAAAACTTTACTAACTCTGCAATTTTGTTTTCAATTCTCCATCGCCGGGCATAATGGGTGACAAGTTCTTTGAGCTCAATATCCTCGTTATTGGTTATCACAAATGTTGGCTTCTGCCTGCCGTTATCCGTTATGATGACCTCCCGCAAGTCCATATCGTGCCCTTTTGGTTGGAATCTATGTTCGTAAACTGAAGGTGTGGGATATTTTCTCTTTGGTATATCAAGTTTCACTTCTTTCCAGTCGCTGGCAGGAATCTCTAACGCATCATCTATCATTTTTTTACCTCTAC
>MCBE01000017.1 GCA_001723845.1 Candidatus Altarchaeales archaeon WOR_SM1_SCG | reverse complement strand
GATTGAGTATCTCGTGTCTCATTGGATATAATAGATTTTTAGCAATGTGGATAATTAGGTGTGTTTTTAATTAATTGAGGAGAGATATGTGGCAGATTAGAGACACTCTATTTTTTGAGAGGATACGAATTTGTCTTGAAAAAATACAGTGAATTTACCAAAAAGCATGGCGAACTTCCAGAAGTGTATGTAGATATACTAAAAAATAAAATTGATTGGCCAGAGATTATTCCTGAAAGAGAAAATCAAACAGAGTTTTTTATTCCACATGGTAAGTTAATACCACCTTGTTTAAATGAATGCAACACAAATACTGAATGTCATTGTCAATCTACTCCAACGATAGAGATTACTAATATGTAGTATGTATTCTATGTTCTTTAATTCTACATTAAACTTTAATATTTTTACTTCGCCTTTCCCCATAACGAAATATTATTAAAATTTCGACGGGGAATAATTTCATATAACAATTTATATCCGAACTTGTTCGCATATCTCTTTGATTCTGGCGTAATATCCGAACTGGTTCGGATAACCAACCATATATGAATTGGCTGTAAACATCAGATAAACCATTAAATCTTGAATTTATTAAATATATTTACATCAAAACTTATTAAATCATTAAATTCCGGAATAAAAATAAATGAAAAATCACAACTTCAAATCATCCGGAGGACTTCTGATTTTCCCGGTATTTTTCGCGTTTAAATTAACTTTTTATTTTTTTATTTTTTTCACAAGCAAAATAATCAATATTAAAATTATTACGGCTGCTGCTGCAAAAATAACAATATTCCGGTTAATTGAATGGGGAATTTCTTTAACATCAACGACTTTCGGGCATCCGTACAGATCCTTTCCTTTTTCGCCGGGACACCTGTCCAGGCAGTTGCTTACATCATCCCGGTCATCGTCGCCTTTGATTTTTGTATTTTCACGGTCAAGGTCATCGCAGTCCTCAATCGTCGGGATGCCGTCATTGTCATAATCGTAAGGATTTTTGTCATAACCGGGGCAGTTTTTGTTATCCTCCTGGAGACCGTCGCAGTCAATATCTGTTTTCGCCGGGCATCCGCTGTTGCATTCGGGTCCTTTAATCCAGGGGCAGTTATCCTCCGGATCAGGAAAGGAATCATTATCCGAATCTTTCACCGGAGAATAATTTAATGAATAATTTTCCGATTCTCCGGTTATTGCCATTGACTCATTTACTGACTCATTTACTGACTCATTCAACGACCCGTTTCCGGTTAAATTTTCACCTTCTTTCTCATCTTCAATTTCGCCGTTATAAAATTTCAATACAATTTTTTCAAGATCCATTCGCGCCTCCGCAATCATTTCAATTTTCAATTTTATTTTTGAGCCGAAAACATTAAAAGAATTTAAAAAAGATTCGCAGTAATCATACCTGTAATACGCCCCGTGATGCCAATGGTGAGTGCTTCTGATTGTCTCGGGCTTGCTTTCGTTATCAACGGAGATTAAAGCAACGGAACCTGCCTGACCGTAAAGCCCTTCCCCTAAACTGTTGCAGGAAAGATGTATCCAGACATAGACATCCTTTGTTCCTTCCGGGACCGAAACTTCGGTTTCAATTGAGCCGTAGACAATTGCTTTTTCCGTAAATTCAACTTTGCCGCACCAGTTGTTATCTTTCGTGCAGATGTCAGATGAATTATAAGTAAAATTTTTGTAACTTAATTCAACCTCCCCGATCTGCGAATGTATGATTGCGAAAGATGAATTTGAAAATATAATTAATATAAATATTATTCCCGGTGCAATTAATCCGATAAATTTTTTCCCTGCCATTATAATAATAATGGATTGAGTTTAAAAATATATGCGGCAATATTTATTGAATTTAGACCACAATCTTATACAAACCGTAAGCCATAACCAATGCACCGATTATAATTGTAACAAGCATCATTTCAAAGTACCTGGTTGTCCATATAGGAGAAGATAATAATAAAAATATTCCGAATGCAAAGATAACCCCGCCTTTCTTTTTGTCGGCAAATACCTCTTCTTTTAAGGGTATCGCTTCTTTAAGACCCTCGTCAATGTCGTGCTGCGACTCAATTATTGCTTCGTCAATTAACGGTTTTGATGATTCTATCGCTTCATCAAGCATCATAACCATCTCAGGGTCTGCAAGTGCCTCATCAACAAGCGGCTGCGCTTCAAAAGTTGATTCGTCAATCAGCTGGTCTATGTCAGGGTCTGCTAATGATTCCTCAATTATTGTATGTGAACTTGCAATTGCCTCCCTTGTTATATTTGTGATTTCGGGGTCATGCTCAATTTCAGGCATAAGTCCTGCGACCAGGGAATCCAGTTCTTCATCCGGCACCGCCTCTGCAATCAGTGCCTCAACTTCTTCTTCAGGCATCATTTCCTCAAGAAGAGCGTCCATTCCCTCGTCAGGCATTATGTCTTCTGTTAAGGCATCAACTTCTTCGTCGGATAACGCTCCTGCAATCAATGAACTTAATTCTTCCTCTGTCATGGACTCCGTAACAAGAGCATCAATCTCTTCATCAGGCATTACCTCCTCAAGAAGCGCATCCATTCCCTCGTCAGGCATTACATCTTCTGTCAGTGCATCAATTTCTTCATCCGATAACGCACCTGCAATCATTGAATCTAACTCTTCCTCTGTCATGGATTCCGCCACAAGCGCATCAATTTCTTCATCAGGCATTACCTCTTCAAGAAGCGCATCCATTCCCTCGTCAGGCATAATATCTTCCGTTAAAGCATCAACTTCTTCATCAGATAACGCCCCTGCAACCAGTGAATCCAGTTCTTCATCCGTAAGGGATTCTGCAACAAGAGCATCAATCTCTTCTTCAGGCATCATTTCCTCAAGAAGCGCATCAATTCCCTCGTCAGGCATTACATCTTCCGTTAAAGCATCAACTTCTTCATCAGATAACGCCCCTGCAACCAGTGAATCCAGTTCTTCATCCGTAAGGAATTCTGCAACAAGAGCATCAATCTCTTCTTCAGGCATCATTTCCTCAAGAAGCGAATCAATTCCTTCTTCAGGCATTACATCTTCCGTTAAAGCATCAACCTCTTCATCAGATAACGCCCCTGCAACAAGCGAGTCCAGTTCTTCATCGGTCATGGATTCTGCAACAAGCGCATCAATCTCTTCTTCAGGCATCATTTCCTCAAGAAGCGCATCAATTCCCTCGTCAGGCATTACATCTTCCGTTAAAGCATCAACTTCTTCATCCGATAATGCACCTGCAACAAGCGAGTCCAGTTCCTCATCAGTCATGGATTCTGCAACAAGAGCATCAATCTCTTCTTCAGGCATCATTTCCTCAAGAAGCGCATCAATTCCCTCGTCAGGCATTACATCTTCCGTTAAAGCGTCAACTTCTTCATCCGTCAGCGCGCCCGCAATCATGGAGTCCAGTTCCTCATCCGTAAGGGATTCTGCAACAAGAGCATCAATCTCTTCTTCAGGCATCATTTCCTCAATAAGCGCATCCATTCCCTCGTCAGGCATGACATCTTCTGTTAGAACGTCAACTTCTTCATCCGATAATGCACCTGCAATCAGCGAGTCCAGTTCCTCATCCGTAAGGGATTCTGCAACAAGAGCATCAATCTCTTCTTCAGGCATCATTTCCTCAAGAAGCGCATCAATTCCCTCGTCAGGCATTACATCTTCCGTTAGAGCATCAACTTCTTCATCCGTCAGAGCGCCCGCAATCAGCGAGTCCAGTTCCTCATCCGTAAGGGATTCTGCAACAAGAGCATCAATCTCTTCTTCAGGCATCATTTCCTCAAGAAGCGCATCAATTCCCTCGTCAGGCATTACATCATCGGTTAAAGCAGCAACTTCTTCATCCGATAATGCGCCCGCAATCAGCGAGTCCAGTTCCTCATCGGTCATGGATTCCGCAACAAGCGCATCAATCTCTTCTTCAGGCATCATTTCCTCAAGAAGCGCATCAATTCCCTCTTCAGGCATGACATCTTCTGTCAGGGCATCAATCTCCTCATCGGATAACGCCCCTGCAACAAGCGAATCAAGTTCTTCATCCGTCATCGCTTCCGCAACAAGAGCATCAATCTCTTCTTCAGGCATCATCTCCTCCATTAGAGCATCAATTCCTTCTTCAGGCATGACATCTTCTGTTAGAGCATCAACCTCTTCATCCGATAACGCTCCTGCAACAAGAGCATCAAGTTCTTCATCAGACATCGCTTCCGCAACAAGCGCATCAATCTCTTCTTCAGGCATCATCTCCTCAAGAATCGCATCAATTCCCTCCTCAGGCATGACATCTTCTGTCAGGGCATCAATCTCTTCATCGGATAAGGTGCCTGCAACAAGAGCATCCATCTCTTCATCAGACATCGCTTCTGCAACAAGAGCATCAATCTCTTCTTCAGGCATCATCTCCTCAAGCATTGCATCAATCTCTTCATCCGTCATCATTACATCCGCAAGTGCCTGTGATTCTATATCTTCATCAAGTAATTCTTCGATTTCTTCGTTTGACGATTTTTTTGCCATTTTATGAATATTAATTTATTGATTAATTAAATAATTTTAAAAAAATTAACATGATTAACAACTGGATATGTAGTGGAACCCGATCATTATAAGCAATGCTCCTAAAAATCCTGAAATCCACCATATCATCGGGTCTTCTTCAATATATAAGCCGCCTACGACCAGTGCCATAATACCTCCTGTAAAAGCAGCCGAGCCGGTCCATAATCTTAAAGAAGCATATCGTTTTCCTCTTTTTACATCCTTTTGTATCTGAACAATCGTCTCTTTTGTCACATCCTTGCCAATGACTTCTTTTTGTAAGGTTACCATTTTAGAGATTAATATTAATAAATTAAATAAAGTTAAATTAATTGGGTATTAATTATATATTGATTTATTCTTTATATATTAATTTTTATATATTATTATTCTTTATTTATAAGATATGATTCTTAAAATATTAACTATTGTTGAATTAAAAATCCCGTAGTTATGCAGCATCTTTAAATGTGCCGGTATATTACATACATTAAACACATTATGGAAGAAAAGATGTATTTTTGCAAAAATTACAGAATTTATAGCTTTTTTATTAAAAAGACAAATTTGAGGCAAAACCGGCAAATTATTTTAAAATTTATGAATTTGTGTGTTCACGTATTCTTTACGCGTGCCTCGTGTCTTTTTTCAATAATTTTATATTTTTATAATTTCCGGGCAAGCACCTAATAATTTTGTGCAGTTTTCAGTGCCATTTATATATAGGGATTTAAAGTTAATAAAATATTAATAAAATATCAAAGATTAGATAAAGTTAAAAAATAAAATTAAAAAATAAAATTAAAAAAATTTAATTGTTTTTCATAAACGTCATAAACGCCGAAAAATCTTCAACCGCCTCTTTAAACTGCTCACCCGAAATACCCTCAGAAAGCGTAATTTCTTTGAAACCGCCTTTAATCCCGCAGTCTTTAAGTTTATCCCGTATTTCCCTGATATTGGACTGGGGTTCGCTGCAGTGCCGGACAAATAATACCCTTTCAGATTCCATAATTAAATATTTAAATCACAAAATAATATTGAAATTTTATAATTTTATATTTATTTTAAAGCAAATTAATTCACAATTTAATTTCACAATTTAATTTTTTTTATTCATAATAAATTACAATTCATGAGTTAATATAAATTTTAATTTTTCAAAAAAAAAATGAACAAAGACGAAATAATAAAAACAATTGACGAGAAAAATGTCGGGTTTATACGGCTGCATTTTACGGATATAAACGGTGTATTGAAAAGTTTTGCTGTTTCTGCAAAGGATATTGAAACTCTTCTCTCGGAAGGACAGTCATTTGACGGTTCATCTGTTACCGGCTACGGTGCAATAGAAGAGTCGGATTTTATTGTAAAGCCCGACCCTTCTACATTTTCCCTGATTCCGTGGAGAAAGGAGCATGTATCCGCAAGAATGATATGCGATATTTGCAAGCCCGACGGAAAGCGATATGAAGGCGACCCGAGGTATGTTGCACAAAAAGCCGCAAAGAAAGCAGAGGATATGGGTTATATCTTTAACTGCGGACCTGAACTTGAATTCTTTATTTTCAAAAACGAAGGCGGGGAATATATACCGATGGATACCGGCGGATATTTTGATTCGCACCCCGGCGAAGTTGCAGAAGATATAAGGCGGGACATTGCAGAAAATGCCGAGAAATTCGGGCTTAAAATTGAAGTTGCGCATCACGAAGTAGCTCCAGGACAGCATGAAATTGATTTCCGCTACGGTGAACTGGTTGAGACCGCCGACCGCCTGATGACTTTAAAAATGCTTGTAAAGGGTTCCGCAAGCAGGAGCGGTTATATTGCAACATTCATGCCCAAGCCGATATTTGGAGAAAACGGCAACGGGATGCATGTCCACCAGAGTTTGTGGGATATTAAAAATAACTGCAACGCATTTTACGATGATAAAGGCAGCGTTGTCGGGAATATGTCGGGAATTGCCCTGCACTTCATCGGGGGGCAATTGAAGTATGGAAAGGAAATGTCCCTGGTTTTATCTTCATGGCCCAATTCGTATAAGCGGCTTGTTCCCGGTTACGAGGCACCGGTGCATATTGCATGGGCGCACCGCAACCGTTCTCCTTTAATGAGGGTTCCCGATGTCGGCAAAAGAGCAAATGCCGCGAGAGTTGAGATAAGATGTCCCGACCCTGCCGGGAATCCCTACCTGCAGCTTGCAATTCTCTGCTATGTGGGG
>MCBE01000016.1 GCA_001723845.1 Candidatus Altarchaeales archaeon WOR_SM1_SCG | reverse complement strand
GCGATTGGTGACATGGCAGGGAAATCAAAATGTTATGGAAATTTAGGCAATGCTTATTATAGTTTAAGTGAGTTTAAAAAAGCAATTGAATTTTATGAAAAAGTATTGAAAATTGCTTTAAATATCGGTGACGAGGCATGGAAATCCAGTTGCTATACAAATTTAGGCGCTGCTTATAATAATTTAGGTGAGTTTAAAAAAGCAATTAAATATCATAGGGATTCATTGAAAATTATGAAAGAAATTAGTGATAAAGCAGGGGAATCTGCATGTTACACAAATTTAGGCATTGCTTATTATAGTTTAGGTGAGTTTAAAAAAGCAATTGAATTTTTTGAGGATTCATTGAAAATTGCTCAAGAAACTGGTGATAAAACGGGAGAGTCAGCATGTTATACAAATTTAGGCGAGGTTTATCGTAATTTAGAGGATTTTGAAAAAGCAATCGAATATCATGAAAATTCTCTAAAAATTGATAAAGAAATCGGTGATAGGGCAGGGGAGTCAAAATGTTATGGAAATTTAGGAAATGCTTATAGCAGTTTAGGTGATTTCAAAAAAGCAATTGAATTTTATGAGGATTCATTAGAAATTAAAAAAGAAATCGGTGATAAAGCAGGAGAGTCAGGATGTTATACAAATTTAGGCAATGCTTATGGTAATTTAGGTGATTTCAAAAAAGCACTCGCATTCTATGAAAAAGCAGTGCCAATTTTCAAGAAAACAAATCAATTTCACTATCTTAAAATCGTCTATGAAAATATGTCAATTGCTTACCTGGAAATGAACAACCCCGAAAAAGCAGGGGAATATAGAAAACTTTATGAAAATTTTTAATATTTAACGACTATGGAATATTCAAACATTTTAAAGGAAATTTCAGAGGGAATTAGGAATAAAGAATTTACAATATTTTGCGGTGCGGGAATTTCAAAAAATTCCGGGTTGCCTTTAGCAAATGATCTTAAGCGATATATTCTTGAAAAATTGACAGGTGATAGGAATGATATTGAAGAAATAATGAGTTCAGAATTACCGTTTGAGGCATTTATGGAAGTGCTGGCAGAAAATTCCGATATTTCTAAAATCTTAGACATATTTGAACAAGGAGAGCCAAACGCAAATCACATATTTATTGCAAAACTTGCTAAAGCAGGATTAATAAAAACAATAGCTACAACAAATTTTGATATGCTGATTGAAACGGCATTAGAAAAAGAAGGATTAAAAAGAGATGAATATTTTGAGGTTTATTTTAAAGAGGAGCAACTCTCTGAAATAGATTTTGATGTGTTGAACAAAAGCAATAAGATAAGTGTTTTTAAACTTCATGGAAGTATTGAGGATGAAGAAAGCATAAGAACTACAATGAAAGCAGTTGCAAGCAGGTTGCTTTCTGAGAAAAGACTGAATACGATAAAATACATATTTTCAAATAAAAGACATAAAAATGTTTTAGTTCTTGGATACAGTTGCTCTGATGCCTTTGATATTAATCCGCAAATTCAAAGTATAGAAAATTCTGAAAATCAGGTATTTCTCGTTGAACACGGTGAAGCAACTCAAATTAAAGATATAAAAAATCCAAAGTTAAGTAATGAGAATGAAAACCCTTTTAATAGATTCAACGGATATATAGCAGAGTCTAACACAAACGATTTAGTTAAAGAGATATGGAACGACCTTATCAAAGAAAAATATGAATTAAAAAAGTATAAAATAGAATGGCAAAATTTTGTGAATGAGTGGTTTAATAACGTGGGAAAATATGCAGAGCATTTTATCTGCGGTGAAATACTCTTTGTCATTTCAGATTTTAAGAAAGCAGTTGAATACCTTGAGAAGTCACTGGAAATTGCTAAAGTTATGGGTAGTCGGGCGGATGAGTCAGCAGGTTACGGGGGTTTAGGTGATGCTTATTATGGTTTAGGTTATTTCAGGAAAGCAATAGAATATCATGAGAAGTCACTGGAAATTGCTAAAGTTATGGGTAGTCGGGCGGGTGAGTTAGCAGGTTACGTGGGTTTAGGAAATGCTTATTATGGTTTAGGTTATTTCAGGAAAGCAATAGAATACTATGAAAAGTCACTGGAAATTGCTAAAGTTATGGGTAGTCGGGCGGGTGAGTCAGCAGGTTACGTGGGTTTAGGTGATGCTTATTATGGTTTAGGTGATTTCAGAAAAGCAATTGAATATCTTGAGAAGTCACAGGAAATTATGAAAGATATTGGTTACTTGGCGGGTGAGTCAAAATGTTACACAAATTTAGGTATTGCTTATCAGAGTTTAGGTGATTTCAGGAAAGCAATAGAATACCTTGAGAAGTCACTAAAAATATGTAAAGCTATTGGCAGCCAGGCGGGTGAGTCAACATGTTACACAAATTTAGGTAATGCTTATCAGAATTTAGGTGATTTCAGGAAAGCAATAGAATACTATGAGAAGTCACTGAAAATTGCTCGAGATATTGGCGACCGGGCGGGTGAGTCAACATGTTACGGAAATTTAGGTTGTGCTTATCAGAGTTTAGGTGATTTTAGGAAAGCAATAGAATACTATGAGAAGTCACTGAAAATATGTAAAGCTATTGGCAACCATGCGGGTGAGTCAACATGTTACACAAATTTAGGTGTTGCTTATCAGAATTTAGGTGATTTCAAAAAAGCAGTCGTTTACCATGAGAAGTCACTGAAAATTAAGAAAGATATTGGCAACATAGATGGTGAGTCGGGATGTTACGGAAATTTAGGTTGTGCTTATCAGAGTTTAGGTGATTTCAAAAAAGCAGTCGTTTACCATGAGAAGTCACTGGAAATATGTAAAGATATTGGCGACCGGGCGAGTGAGTCAAAATGTTACACAAATTTAGGTGCTGCTTATCGTAGTTTAGAGGACTACACTAAAGCGATTGAATTTTATGAAAAAGCGGTTCCAATCTTCATGGAAACCTTCCAGTTTCACTATCTTAAAATCGTCTATGAAAACATGTCTCTTACTTACCAAAAAATGAACAACCCCGAAAAAGCAGGAGAATATAGAAAGATAGCTGAAAATTTGAATGAAAATTAGGAATTTGAATTTAATAAATTAAAAAAATAATAATCAAAACCAAACAATGAACATCCACAAAATCCACCTACGGAACGTGAAAAGTTACGCCGATGAGACCCTCTCCTTCAGGGAAGGAATAAACATAATCGGCGGTCTGAACGGTGCGGGCAAAACAACAATCATTGAGGCAATCGGCTATTGTTTGTTCGGAAAGAAACCTGACTACACATTCAGCGAGTTCGTGCGGCGGGGAGAAAAGGACGGCTTTATTGAAATCTGGTTTGAAATTGACGATATTGTTTACAAAATTGTAAGAACCTTCACTGACAGGCAGACAAAGGAATGGAACATCTATGAATCTGAATCAGGCAGGCGGGTTGATTTGCACGGCGAGGAGGACATAAAAAAATGGCTTTCACTGCATCTTCATCTTGAGCCGGACGATAAACTTGATAAGATATTTGAAACCGTCGTGGGAATTGAGCAGGGGCAGTTCGCAGCACCTTTTTTACAGACAGACATACAAAGAAAAAATTATTTTGAGCCGATTTTAAAACTTGACAAATACCGGAAAGCGTATGAATCAACCGCCTCTGTTTCAAGAAAATTTAATTGCGAAACCACAAGAATTGAAAATGAAATTAAGATTAACATGGTTAAAGTTGAAAAGTATGATGAGAAGGCAGGTGAACTAAAAGAAATTAAAATTAAAATTCTGGAATTAGACAATGAAATTAAAAATAATTCGGTAATTAAGGAAGGCATTGAAGCGGAATTAGAGCGGCAGGAGAACTTCAAAAAAAAGGTTGACGAGACGCAAAAGGAACTTGAAAAGAAAATCATAAATATTGAATCATCGGAAAAGGAAAAAAATAAAAACGAGGAGGAAATAAAAGAGTCAAAAAACGCCTATGAAATCGTTGAAAAGACAAAGCCAGGTAAGGAAAGATTTGAGGAACTGGATAAAAAGATAAAGGAACTTGAAGTAAAGCAAAACGAGAAGGCAAAACTTGAAAGGCAGAAAAATCAACTTGAAAAAAATATAGAGAGAAAAAAAACCGAAATTTCAAGTAAAAAGAGCAGTTTTAAGGAAGAAGAAACGCGGCTCTATAAAGATATTTTTGCACGAAAAGAAGAAATTAAAAAACTTGAAGACCCGGTTAAAGTCCAGGAAGAACTGCTGGCAGGTATTTCCCTGGAAAAAGAGAAACTTGAGAATGCACAGCAGAGCATTGAATCATTAAATGAATGGAAAAATAATCTCCAGGCGATTTTTGAAAAATCAAAAACGGGTATTTTTGAACTTGAAAAAAAGGAAGAAGAAATTGCCGAAATAAAACAGGATGTATCGGGTTATGCGAAAATAGAAAAAACAGCATCGGAATATGACAATATCAATGAGCAGTACGAAAACCTGAATAAAAAGAGGGGTATGCTTGAGCAGGACATTAAAACACAAAGAGAAAATATTGAGAAATCAAGAGAGGGCAGCTGCCCGTTTTTGAATGAACCCTGCAAGAACCTTGCATCCGGGAATCTAAGGGATTATTTTGAAAATAAGATAAAGGAAGTTGAACACGAAATCAGGGAACTTGATAATAAAATTTTCAAATTAAAAAACCGTAAAATAAAATCCGGGGAAGCAAAAGAAACCCTGAATCGTTTCAATGAGAAAATAAATATTATCGGGAAACTTGAAAATGAATCAGGGAAAATTAAAAAAGAACTGGAGTCGCTTTATAAAATTGTTGAGGTTGAAATTTCTCTAAAATTAAAGGATATTAAAATCGCGAATCTTGAGAGCGTTTGCAGTGATGTTGTTTTTAAATTCAATAAAAAAATTAATGAAAATTCAGCCGGGATTTCATGCGCCTCTGAACCTGGAGACAGGCAAAAAAATCTCATGGAATTGATTAATGCCGCAGGAGAACTCATGGAAATTAAAAACGAATTAAAGAAAAATATTTCGGATGTCCAGGCGAGGTTAAGAGAATCGGAAGGGAAACTTGGGGGCTTAAAGGAAAAAAAGGAGGGCAGATGTGAGCGTATTGTTGAGATGAACAGGCGGCTTTCTGAAATAGATGAGGAAAGGAAAAAATTAGAAGGGAAAAAAGAATCGCTTGAAAAGGAAACGGAATTTCTTGAAAAATTAATTAATGAAATTAAAGGATACGGCGACATTGATTCCGAAATCACAGGTAATAAAAAGGAACTGGAAAGATTCAGGAACGACTACAATGATTATGTGTCAAATTTAAGGACTGCTGAAAAATTAACATTTCTTACAAGGGAGAAGGAAAAAATATTGAAAAATATTCAGGAATTAAATATTCAAAAAAATCAACTCCTGGAAAAATTAGGCGAATATAAAGGCAAATACGACGAAGGTAAGCTTAATGAATTGAAATCTCAAAATAAAAAAATTTATGAAAAATTAGGGAAATTAAATAATGAATTAAATGAAAGAAGGAATGATGAGAAAAAATACGGGCAGGAAATTTGCGAAATGGATAAAATTAAAGCCGCGATCAAGGAGCAGGAAAATGAACTCGGGAAAATTAAGAATGCAATGGAAATATTTGATTTCGTAAGAAATGTGCTTAATAAGATAGGTCCGAAAATAGCAGGTTACTACCTCAAATACATTTCGGATCTTGCGGGAAAGACATACAGGGCGATTTCAGGAGAGAATGTGGAGTTAATATGGAATGAAAATTACAACATAATTCTTAAAGATTTCGTGAACGGCAGGGAAAGGGAAAGAATTTTTAAACAATTATCAGGAGGCGAGCAGATGACCGCTGCAATTGCAGTGCGACTTTCAATTTTAAAGCAATTTTCAAGAATCAGATTGGGCTTTTTTGACGAGCCGACAACGCACCTTGACGAAGAGCGCAGAGTTCAGCTGGCGGAAACAATAGGACGCCTGCGGGAACTTGAAAGCAGGTGGTTTGAGCAGTTATTTATCATCAGCCATGACGATGCGTTTGAAAATATTACTGAGAATATAGTTGTGCTTAAGAAAGATGATGGGGTTTCGTCTGTGCATTAGGGGGTTGAAAACCCCCTGATCCGCTATTGCAAAAATCAAAGATTTTTGGAATAACGAGAATCTTTGATTCTCATTATGATGATCAACCTTTCTGAAGGTTGTGCTTAAGAAGGATGACGGGGTTTCGGTTAAGGTTTGAATTATTTTATCGGATTTGAAATTAATAGGCAAAAATTACAATCTCAACCCCCTCAACATGGCAACAAACAAACAAGCAGCAATAATATCTGCCGTTGTCCCGGGATTAAGTTTATTTCCTTTTCCCCGCAAATATCTGTCAAAATTTTCAATTGAATTTTTTCCCTTAAGAACTTCTTCCGCTCTTCTTGAGACCTCTTTTGCGGTATCAAAACCGCATTTTCTTGCAATCAATGTGTCGGGAAATTTTGAAAGAATTATCATGTATGTTTGAACTATTGAATAGAATATATCATTTGATTTTTCGTAAGTCCCGGCAAGCACCCCCGAATGCTTAAATGTGATATTCATTCCGGTTGTTAATTCCTCTGCAAGCCGGTCTTTTCCTGCCGAAAGTTTCAATAAATCATAAAAATTCAAATTATTTTTAATTAAGTCATCCTTTAATTTTTCATTGTTTAAATCAAATTTATTCGCCGTTCCCAGACCGCCTGCTTTTGCAAGTTTGATTGCATCGCAGAGATTTACGGAATCAATATCACATTTAAGCATTCGGGGGTGCTTGCCGGGACTTACGAAAAATCAAATGATATATTCTATTCAATAGTTCAAACATACATGATAATTCTTTCAAA
>MCBE01000015.1 GCA_001723845.1 Candidatus Altarchaeales archaeon WOR_SM1_SCG | reverse complement strand
ACGAGATTAAATTTCACCAGGATTTTTTCAAGGACATGAAGAGATTGACAAGGGCAGAGAAAGAGCGAGTCGCAAAACAAATCTATAAGATAAAGCAGGAGTCGCAAGCTCGTTACACCAGCTCGGCACAATTCACTTAAAGCAGGAGAACTACACAAAAGCAGAGGAGTTACTTAACGAGAGTTTAAAAATTGCAGTAGAGATTGACAGCAAAGAAGGTATTGCATCAAACCTGGTGCAGCTCGGGAGACTTTATGGAATTAAAGGTGATATTAAAAGTGAGGTTAAAAATTATGTTATAGCCGCAGGTATTTTCAGGGAAGTTAATTCATCCAATGAAAAAATTATTTTAGGCGATCTGGCAAAACTCAAAGCCCAACTCGGCGAACCCGAATTTAACAAATATTACAAGCAAGCCGTAAAGGAACTCCAGAGCAACTGAAGTATCTTTTTAACACCGGCGAAACTTAAAAAAATATTTATTTTAATTCATGAATCTAAACAATTATATCTTATGCAATAATAAATAAAACAGCACAGATAAACGACCATGATAAATAAAAAAGATAAGGATATCATTACGAGGTGTGCGAAAAAATATAGGGTTTCCTCTATTTATCTCTTCGGCTCAGCCCTTGATGAGAACAGCGAATACAATGATATTGACCTGGCGGTCAAGGGAATAAAACCGGAAGTATTCTTTAAATTTTACGGTGAGTTACTGAGACATTTATCCATGCCCGTGGATCTCGTGGACTTATCCAAAAAATCCCTGTTTAATCAAATAATTGAAGAAAGGGGGGTGATGATTTATGGATGAATTAATCAGGGAGATTCTTGCTGAAAAAGAACATATCCTGGGTACTCTACAGGCACTGGAGAAAACATTAGAGCGTGAAGAAAAGACAATCATTGAGTTATCTGCAATCGCAACTTTCCTCCAGGACACATACAACGGGATGGAGAACATACTCAAAAGGATACTGAAATTTAAAGGAATATCGGTTCCTCACACAGGGCAATGGCATAAGGATTTGTTGAATACCGCCGTTAATAATCAAATAATTTCTTATGAACTTTCAAGGAGGATGGATGAGTATCGGGCGTTTAGGCATTTCTTTGTTCACGGGTATGGAATAATGTTAGATGAAGAAAAGCTAATGCCTCTTGCTAAAGAACTGCCCGGGTTATGGGGAAATTTTGAGGATGAACTAAATGCCTTTATAAACTCATTGAGGGAGGGTAAATAATTCTTGTAATTCACCATATCACTATAGTGTCAGGGCAATCCGGTGAAAATCGTGAAAGACGGCGAAACCGAATTTAATAAATATTACGAGCAAGCCGTAAAGGAACTTTCGGAACGAGTAACCGAATCTATCTGAATTTTTAAATCACATTAAATTTATATCTTTTTTAAATAATTATATACAGTTATGCAGATTTACATGGCTGCTTAAAATAGAGGAACTAAAAATTTAAAATGCACGCAGCATCCCAAAAACCGATATACATCAATAGGGAAGTGACTTCACTTTTAACAAGTGGAGTGGAAACCATCCTGGACAGTCTGGAACTTTTGTCCCACCCGGAACTTATGCAGGAATTAAATAAGAGGGTAACAGACATCAAAGAACATAAAGTTGAAGCGAAAACGATGAGTGATTTTGAAATCTTTCTGAAAGACGAAGGCATAAACACTGAAAAAATAAAGCATGAATTACGAGATTAAATTTCACCAGGATTTTTTCAAGGACATGAAGAGATTGACAAGGGCAGAGAAAGAGCGAGTCGCAAAACAAATCTATAAGATAAATGAAAATCCTTTGAGGTATTTGCATATGTCCGGTTCTGAAAACTGCTACAGGGTAAGGATCGGTAACCTGAGAATGATTTACCTGATTTATGAACAAATAATTTATTTTCTTATTGTTTATAGAAGAGGTAAGGTCTATGATATTTTTCACAAGAGAATTCATGATATAAAAAAGGAATTAGAAAATCGGCAAGGATGAGTTCAAAAAAATTTATAGGGAAAATAATTATTCAACAACCTCAACCTCTCTTTCATCAGCATTAATTTTAACCCAATCCCCTGTCTTTACCTTCCCTTCAAAATCAACCTCAAACATCGGGATGTCAGAAATTATCGCACCCACGGAAACAATCGGCTCTGCCTCCGCATTTATGATTGCAAGCGGCGCATTACCTTCTTTTTTCAGAGCATAAATCACATAAGAGCCGACAGTTGAACCTTTTCCGCGAGGGAAAATTAATATTTTATTTTTAATTGACTCCTCGTAGAGTTCATGCCCTTCCTCGCAGACAGTTCCTGTTTTCGGGTCAACACCGCCGAGAAAACTTATCGCATCTGTTGTTACCACTGCTTTGCCTTCTATTTCTCCGGAACTTTTATTGATAATTTTATTTATTTTTATTTTCATTGCCGTAAATTAAAATTAAAACCAAAAAAAATTAAATTAAAAATTATTTCTTCAATTCCTCAACAATTTCCCTTGCCCGATCAAGCCGGACCTTTCTTTCACGAACCATTATCTCAACGACCTTATCAAGAATGCGGTCATCTGCTCCCGCCATTTTCGCGATGTTTTTCGCGTGAAGTTTCATGTGTCCCCGCTGGATTCCTTCCGCTGATAACGCACGAAGTGCCGCAAGGTTCTGTGCAAGTCCAACAGACGCTATAACTTCTTCAAGTTCTCTTGCTGTTTTAACACCAAGAATTTTAACATTAATTTTCGCTGTCGGATGCACTGCGGTTGCACCACCAATAAGACCTACAGCCATCGGGAGTTCAATCTCACCAACAAGATCACCGTCTGAATTTTTCCTATATTTCGCAAGAGGAGAATAACCGTTTAAGGCAGCATAACCATGGGCTCCTGCTTCTATTGCCCGCGTGTCGTTTCCGGTTGCAAGAACGACCGATGAAATCCCGTTCATTATGCCTTTGTTGTTTGTCGCGCACCTGTAGGGGTCTTTCGCTGCAAACTTGTATGCAAGGATAATGCGGTCAACCACTTCCTCGCCTCCGAGTGCTTCTTTATCAAAAACCGCACTTGAGCGGGCAAGCCGTTTTACTGCAAGATTTGAAATTATTTTTAAAATTACTTCTCCTCCGGTGATTTCTTCAATTAAAGGTGCAGCGGCTTCAGCCATCGTATTTACTGCATTTGCACCCATCGCGTCCCTGCAGTCAACAAGAAGATGAACAACAATAAATTTATCTAAAATTCTTACTTCAATGTCCTTTGCGCCGCCGCCGAATTTATTAAGAACAGGATCCTGCTCGTTTGCAAGTGCAAGAATTTTTTGCTTATTTGCAATAACCGCGTTTTTTGCATCATCCGGGTTTTTTAAATCCGTAACCTGTATCTGCCCTATCATGATTGACTCATCGCTTCCCGCCGTAAAGCCGCCTTTGAGTCGTGCAATCCTTGCTGCGTTTGACGCCGCGGCAATAACAGAAGGCTCTTCGGTCGCCATCGGTATCAGGTAATTTTCCCCGTTAATTAAAAAATTTGTTGCAATACCAAGCGGAACGGGCATTGTTCCGATCACATTCTCAATCATCTTGTCCGCGCTTTTAAGTTCCAGCGATGATTCTTTTTTCAGGACTGCAATTTCCTGCTCATTTAAACCCGCGAAATCCTTTAATTTCTCCAGCCGCTCTTCAATTGAAAGCTTGTAAAACCCGGAAATTTGCGATGATTTTTTTTCAGACATTTTTAATGAATTACGATTTAATGGAATTATATTTTAATTTTCAAATTCAATCCCCGATTTCAACCTCCAATTTAATCCCCGATTTCAACATCCAATTTAATCCTCAATCTCAACCTCCAGTTCATTATGCTTCAAATCCCTGATATATTTTGCTTCCTCCATCCCCTGCTCCTGCGCCTCTTTGATTTTTCTCATAATTTCTTTATCGCTCACCCCCTGCTTCTGAGCATTGCGAATTATTATTTTAATTTTTTCAATCAACTGAAAATTTTTATAAATCAACTCGCCGATTTGTTTGCAATCCTCCTCTTTATTTTTTAATTTTTCAACTGCCTGTTTCTGTTTTTCCGCCCGCTCTTCAAGTTTTTTTAGTTTCTCCAGGAATTTTTTCTCAACAACAGAACTCATTTCCTCTGACTCGGACTTGCTGAAATATTCATCAACCGCATCATTGAAGGACTTGAATTTTTTTGTTTGAAAACCTGAACCCGAATATGTTTTAAATTTGAAAGGAGCGACATCAACCGGATTTTCGTGTTCTTCACCCTTATAGACAATTGAGGGTTCTGTTTTTTTGCCTTTAAAATTTTCAATCAATTTTTTAAAATTTTCAAAAATCAATTGAATTTCATTTTCACTTAATCCAGAATATTTTTTTGATTTATCAATTCCGGAAAGAAGACATATTTCCTCTGCATAAAAGCCGCCGACTCCTATGTTTTTCGCAAGCACGCTCGCTATATTTTTGTCTCTTGTTTCCCTGCCTTCCAGAATTTCAATGAAAAGTTCTTTTGAAATATCCATGGGGTTTGAAATGTCGGCGGGCTTCGGAGGGTATTCGTAAACCTGGTTAACGCCTAATTTCCTGTCTTTCCATCTCTGCCATTCAAGAAGACCGATGATTTTTTTATTTTCATCACAAAGGACTACATTGCCTGTGCCGAAGAGTTCCGCAATCAAAATAAATTTATTATTTTTTTCAATAACAAACTCAACAATCCTGTCAAAGTCATGCTGCCTTATCTCCCTGACAAAGCCACCCTTTAAATTTTTTCGCATCTGCATTGCAAAAGATGACGCTTTCTCCGGTGCAGGTCTCGGATATGCGGAAATGCAGAAGTAACCCGGGGCGATTACAAGGTCTCTTGAACCCTCTCCAGGGAGGTTAATCTTAATTTTTAATTCCTTTTCTGCAACCTGGTATGTCTTATCTATTCTTATGTTTCTTGCTTCGTTTAGTTTGTTCAGTTCATCTGCAAGGATGTGGATGTCAAAGGAGGTTAGTTGGTTTTTCATATTTTATGCTTGTAAAATAATTAAAATTCAATCAATTTTTAATTTATATTCATTCAATTTCAACAATCTCCGGCAGTTTTCCGTAAGTTCCGATATACTCTCCGCGAATTATCATAACCCCTTCAACCGGCAATTTTTTAGCAAGTTCAATCCCCTTCTGCACGGATTCTGCAACTTCACCTTTCACAGCATTACCAACTGCGGTTGCCGCGGCATCCGCAACAGATGTATTTTTTGAAATTGCAACAACCGCATCCGATTCCCCGAAACTTACCGAATGTCCGACAGTTTGAGATGATGTACAGATTCCAAGAATTTCCCCGGGTTTTACTTTAAACCCGATTTTATTTGAAATTCCCGCATCGCCTGAAAAAATTTTAATAATAAATTCAGAACCGCAACAGCAAATATCGCCGCCGTTTTCAATCAATATTTTCACTGCTCCAAGTTCAATTCCTCTCCTCGCGCAGAGTTCGGAGATCGTGCCTGCAACAGCAGCCATCGGTCCGACACCGCACAATTTACCTGCCTCTGCCATTCTCTTAACAATTCCCGGGGCGTTCTTTTCAACTTCCACCGGCTCGTAAGAACAATAAAAATAAGGGTTTTTTTGTATGTAGTGCTCAAGCTGCTTTCTCTGGAAAAGCACTTCTTCAATTAATTCATCAATTATATCAATGTCAACTTTTATGTTCAGGACGGTTTCTTTGTGCAGGAATTTGCGGGTTATCATGATTAAAATTAAAATTAAATTTCAAAAAATTAATTCAATAATTCAATAATGTAAATATATAAAATGCAAATCAAAAAAGATGCCTTAAATTTTATTCTGGGCGTTTCGGGCGAGGTATATCCGAATGAGTTCGGGGGAATGCTCAGGGAAGAAAATGACATAATCACTGAAGTTCTTATAATCCCTGGAACTACATTCGGGGACAGTTTTACATCAACGCCGCTTTACATGCTCCCGATAGATTTTTCAATTGCAGGCAGCATCCATTCACATCCCAACAGCAGTTTCAGCCCGTCGCGAGAAGACCTCGTGTTCTTTGGAAAAACAGGAAAGGTCCACCTGATTGCAAGATACCCGTACAGGGATATAAATGATGTTGCAGCATACAGCAAAACCGGCAAAAGAATACCCCTTCATGTAATTGATAAATAATTTAACAGGGATTTTCACAGAGGCATTATCTATCATAATTAACCCTACCTTCTCTGCAAGTTTTTCATCTGAAAAATCTCAAAATCACTAACCTGCGGACATATGTTATTATTTTGTTATCTCTTCAGAGTATGACCTACATGACACCTAAAATTTTCAAAAATCCGAGCTATAGTTACATGGTTTCATAGAAAACACATTATTGAGGGTGCTATATCTATCTGTTTTTTCTAACATCCACAGAATTTAGCACCGATCCATTTTTATAGTATGTATCATAATTCTATATACTATTAACTCACTTACACACCAAAAATGGACCCACAACAATATTTTCTGGAACCGAACACCCCTGATCAAAAAAAGTATGATGCCCTCAGGGCATATTATCTGGAAGAAGGAGCCACGCAGAAGAAAATCGCAAAGCGTTTTGGTTATGCTATCCCAACATTCAAAGGTATTGTTTCAGATTTCAAACAAGGAAAACTGCAATTCTTCCCTGAAAAAAAGAATGGGCCAAAAGGTCGGCGAACACCTGAAAAAGTAACTGGGAAGATAATCTCATGGAGAAAAAAGAACCTTTCAGTATATGACATATATGATAAACTCTGCGAAGAAAACCTCAAAGTCAGCATCAACACGATTGATCGGATTTTGAAAGATGATGGATTCACAAAATTGCCGCGAAGAACGCAAGACGGGAGGGGTTTTAC
>MCBE01000014.1 GCA_001723845.1 Candidatus Altarchaeales archaeon WOR_SM1_SCG | reverse complement strand
GAAAACTTTTGGGGCGTATCTTCCGGTAAGAACAATAGTTATTTCCCTGTTATCGCTTTTAATTTTTTCAAGAACTTCAATTACTTTATCCGTATCCAGAAGTTTCAAAAAGCACGCAAGATTCACCTCGTCAAGAACCAGGAGATAGGGTCTTTCCTTTTTCGCAATTTCCCCTGTAAATTTTAACGCCTCCTCGCACAGTTTCTTATCCTCCCCAGTCAAATTTTCAAACCCGTGCCAGCCGTCCCTCCCGAACAAATAAATTTTATAATAATTTTTTATCCTCGCATTCTTTGAAATTTTATATTCGCCCGTGTTTTTCCACCACTTCAAAAATTGAATTATTATTACCTTCCTTTTATGACCTATACATCTTAAAGCCATTCCCAGTGCGTTCGTCGTCTTCCCGCCTCCTTCGCCCGTATAAAGATAGACGCTCATTTTTTTGTTGTTAGGGGTTGGTTGTTAGGGGTTAGTGGTTAGGGGTTAGTGGTTAGGGGTTGGATGTTAGTGGGTCAGCAGCTGGTTGCCGGGGGATTGGACTAACCCCTAATCCCCAATCCCTAACCCCTATCTCCTTGTTATCCTGGTTTCCCTTTTCTGGCTCTGTAATTTCATTAAAATTTCTTTTAACTGGGCATCATTAACCTTCTTTGGCAATTTTCCCGCCTGGTAAAGTTGAACGAGCATAACCTCGACCTGTCGCGCAAAATCGGGATTTGCAAGATGTATGTTTGATATTCTTTCCTGTGCATCGGGCGTTAAAATTTGAGCCATGATAAATTTAAGCTGGCTGTCCACTTCCTGCACCTGTGCCTGCTGCTGCATTTCCTGCTGTGCCTGCTGCTGCATTAATTCCTGCATCCGTCTCTTTCTTAATTCTTCAATTTCTGACATTTTACAATAATTCCGGTATTTAAATATTTTATTTAATTATTAATTAAATTTATTAAATTAAGCATGTTAATTGATGATTAATTGATGATTAAAAATTAAAATGGGATTATTTGACAAATTCAAAAAAAATAAGGGAGAAAAAGATGCTGACCTTGCGGGCATAATAGATGATGCGGCAAACGAAGCACTTTCCGGGATGGGCTTCACCGGCGGCGAAGAGACCGGCGATGAAACAAAAAAAGCGGTTGAAAAAGAGGTTGAAAAAGAGGTTGAATGTGAAATTGAAGAAGAAGTGAAAAAGGAAATGGATTCGGAAGAGTTCCGGGAGAATATTGAAGAGGAAATAAAAAAGAAATTTGGTTTTTTAAGCTAAAATCCGGCATCAACCCCGATCAATTTTTTTACGAGAGGTGCAAAACTAAAATTTTTTACAATATTCAATTTTTTTACGGGAAACAGGTGAACAATGGGTTTTTCGGTTATGAGATTATTTTCCCTGAGATGTTCAAGTTTCCGGTTGTAATAATCCTTGTAGTCAATGTAATTTTCAAAAAGGGATAGTGATATTGACTCTGCATCGTTCCTGATTTTGAATACATCCGCCGGCTGATTTTCATAATCATTTATTTTATTGAGTTTGTATTTTACATGGATTAGCGCAAGCATTTCACAGTCCAAAACATCCAGGTTGGGAACATTGAATATATTTATTATCCCGTTTTCAAGCAGTTTTCTTTTTATCCTGCCCACGGTGTGCGATGCAATCCCTGTTATACCTGCTATCTCCGATAGTCTGGCATCCGGGAATTTTACCAGTGCGTACAGCACTTTCTTATTTCTCTTTGTTAACCTGATTTTGTTTGACAATTTTTCGTCTCTCTTTTCCCGCTCAACATTTAATTTAAAAATCGTTTTAAGCAGCCCGGAAAATCCAAAAAAGCGAACCTCGCTGATTTCAAGCGGGAAATACACCTGTGTTACCTTTTCAATAAAATTATTCTCTTCATAGAATCTCAAAATTTCACTGGCTTTTTTCATAAACTCTGTAAAATTTTTTGAAATGCTTACAACGAATGCTTCACTTTCCGTTGAGTACGCGTGTATTATCTCTTCGCATTCCATAATCTTTTTAACGCCTTCTTTCCTGTCCTCGTAATTTATTAGCGGGTTAAAAGTTGCATATAGGACGGTTAAAATCTCACAGCCGAGGAAATTGAAATCCGGGATAATTAAAGTTGAGAACACCCCGTTGTTTTTAAGCCGTGTCTTTACGGTATTTACGGTTCTTCTCCTGATTCCTAATTTTTTTGAAAGTTCTATGTCGTTCAATCCGGGATATTCAAGCAGCCCCCAGAGAACGAGTTTTTCATTACCCGTAAGTTTTGGCTCCATGTTGCTCATAATATAGTTAAAAATTAGTATTTATTTTTAAAATTAAAACTTAAATTCAGCATCATTTTTCCGGGAAGGTATATAAAAATAAAGGAAATGTTAAAAATGGAAAAAAATATATAAAAAAATTATTGAACATTCAACATGTATTTAAAGATTGAATACGCATAATATTAATATATTTATAATAACTAAATTTATAATAACCGAATATGATAACTAAAATGGAATATCCAACTGTAATTGCGGTTGTCGGCGGTGAAGGCACGCGAATGTATCCTTTAACTCTTGAGCAGACAAAGCCGCTTGTTCCGATATGTAATTATGCTACAATGCGAAGGATGTATGAAATTCTTGCAAAACAGGGTTGCAGGGACTTTATTTTTGCAAGCTGCGGCGCGGGAAATACGACGCAGTTGAAGAGTTATTTAAAATGGGGCGAGGGGTTTTCAGCCCGGCTGGGACTTGAGCCGAGAGCAACTTTCAGGTACCAGCCGAATTATGATGATAAGGGAAGTGCGGATGCTGTTCGTGCATGTATGGAATATTACAATATCAAGAATGATGTCCTGGTAATCGGCGGCGACAATATCATGGATATAAATTTAGAAGAAATTATGAAATTCCACCGGGATAAAGACGCGCTTATGACTATCGGCTTAACAGAGGTTGATAATGTTTCCAATTACGGCGTTGCAGATATGGATGAGAAGGGAAGGATACTGCAATTTGTTGAAAAACCGAAAAAAGGAGAAGAGCCGAGCAATCTTGCAAATGTCGGAATTTATGTGCTTTCACCGAGAATAAGGGAATTATTTAAAGGAATGCCGGTTGATGCCGTAAGGGATTTCGGGTATGATTTAATACCGTTTTTAACAAGAAAATTATACTCCGTTTACGGCTACATTCACGATGGCTACTGGAATGATGTCGGGACTCCCGGGAGATACCTGAAAACAACACTTGATATGCTGCGAGGTGAAGTTAAACATATAGTATTCAAAGACATAAACAGTTACACAGACACGGTATGGATTCATCCCGATACCATGAAAAGAATAAAAAACAAACTCGCCGAGGGTAAAATTCAATTCGGCGATCATGTCTTAATCGGCGGCGACTGCGAGATAGGAAATAATGTAAAAATTGAGAATGCATGTATCGGGGATGTGTGTATAATCGGCGATAATGTTGAAATCAAAAAGTCGGTGGTTATGGATTTTGCAAATATACATGAAAATGCTAAACTGAACAAATGTATTATAGGAAGATACGCAACAATCGGGCATAACAGCATAATTGATGCTGACATTAACATTGATGTCGGCGGTGCATGCGACAGGACACCCGTTATAGGTGAAAATGTCACGATCGTTGAAAATTCGGTAATCGGTCCTAAAAAGAGGGTATCTCCGTTAAACGAGAGCCACAGGATCATGAGAACGGGAAAATTCACGGAACTCGGGTTTGACAGCAAAAATTTCTATTTCATTGAAAAATAATTAATTATTATTCCGGTTTTTTGTTATTTATTTTTGTTATTTAAATTGAATTTTAATAATATAACAATTAAAACAACATGCAGGCGACAGCAGTATCACACGGTGCGGCAACAATCATAAACGCGATTGCAACAGGAAAAGGCGCGGGCTTTGGAATTGACCTTGAAACAAAGGCAACCGTAAAATTGAACGACTCGGGAAAAATTACAGGGAAAATTAAAGATGCCCCTGGTGAGGATACAAAACTTATTGAACTCTGCGTAAAAAATGTCCTTGAGCATTTCAATGTCAACTGCGGTGCGGAAGTGGTTACGGAGAGCAATATCCCGATAGCAAGGGGACTTAAAAGCAGCAGCACCGCAGCAAACGCAACCGTTCTTGCAGCAGCAGGTGCAATAGCAAGGGAAATGCACGGGAAAATTAAGGAGATGCGGATTGCAAAGGGTATTTCCGAGCAGCAAATTTTCATAAACCGCCGCCTTGTGGAAAATGAATTATTAATAAATTTAGGAGTTGATGCGGCAATCCGTGCAAAAGTTACAATAACAGGGGCGTATGACGATGCTTCCGCATCATTTCTTGGCGGCTTTGTTGTTACAGATAATGTAAAAAGAAAAATTTTAAGATGCGGGGATTTTGAGAACTTAAATGTTTTGCTCTTTGTTCCCGAAGAGAAAACCTACACATCAGGCGTTGATGTCAAAAAAATGAAATTGCTCTCGCGGGAAATAAATATCGCTTGGGATGAGGCGTTAAAAGGAAATCTTTATACTGCAATGACTTTAAACGGGATCCTGTATTCCGCAACAACCGAAAGTAACGCGGAAATCGCGCTTGCCGCCTTAAATGCAGGAGCAATTGCGGCAGGACTATCGGGAACGGGACCTTCGGTTGCTGCGCTTGCAAGAGATAATACTTGTGAAATTCGCGACGAGTGGAAGCAATTTGGCGGGAAAGTAATTACAGCGGGGGTGAATAATGAAAAGGCGAGGATAATTGATTGAAATTTTTACATAATCTATAAATTTATAATTCAATTTATAATTCAATTTATAATTCAATTGATTTTATTATTCAATTGATTTTTATTATTTTAATCCCTATTAATAATACTTGATAATAATCAATTTTTATTGTCTTAATACCTATTAATAAAATATATTGATTTAAAAAATAAATTTAAAAATGGACTCAAAACATATTGCACGGATCGGCGCTACAGTTACAATTTTATTGTTGATAGTGGGAATTATATATTACGGAGTTTATATGCCCTATAAATGGGAATTGACAGGTGTCGTTGCGGACGAGAACGGCGTTCCTGTTGGAGATGCGGAGGTTACCCTTAAAATAATCCCCGACGAACACGGGGAACATGGTGAAGTTGAAGAAGAGGGACACGGGCACGGGGTGTATGGAACATATATCACAAAAACCGATGAAACAGGAGTTTACAGTTTTTCTTCAAATATATTGAAGCAGATGCCAAACGGATTGTATAACATAACCGTGCGCAAAGAACTTGACAGCGGGCAGTTCTATACGGGCTATACCGGCAGGGTTCAAATAATGATAGGAGGGGGCATACACATACAAGAACAAAACCTGTTATGGATAAGAATGGATGAAGTGGGAATTCTTGAAATGTATGATGAAGGACTAAAATTTGTTTCAGACCAGGCAAGACCAAATAAAAGTTTAGCCAGTGCCTCAGGTACAGGTGCAGGGGTATTCTGGATGAAAGTTGATTTAACGGGACTTCGCGACGAGAAGGGCAATGAGTACGGCATACAGATTGAAAATGCGCGGGGTAATAATATTTCCACAAATTTAATGAGGGGCAATGAAATAGTAAGACCCGGGAAAAACGAAATAAATGATTCAAGGGTGGTTGATGTTAATTCAAGAATAAAGGGCAAATATCCTGACTTTTTAAATACTTTTGTCTTTGCAGGTCTTGAGAGTGCAAAAATAGGAGAAGGAGTATACCGGCTTACTGCAAAACAAAGAGAGGTTATTTTTGCTCCCGTTACAATCGGCGTGCTTGCAGAAGACATCTATGATAAAGACGGGAACTGGAAAGCCAGGTCAAATTATTCCGATATGGCTATAATGTCAATGGAATATTTCAATGATTATTTTGAAGTTGTTTCTGAAACGGAATTAGCAAATCAGGTGCGCGTGGAATACAGGTGCAAGGACGATGAAGCGGTTTGGAGCATATATAAAGCATCCTGCACGCTGACACAGCACTGCGAGAATGAAGTGGCAATGAAATACGGTCATAGATGTACGGTATAAAAATTTATAATAAATTTATAAATGCATACCATAGTTGGTATAGACCCGGGCACAACAGCGGGAATCGCGGTATTGAATTTTAAAGGAGAATTGGTTAATTTATTCAGTTCTAAAGACATGGGCATTGACGAGGTGTTAAAACATATCATTGAATTCGGGATTGCATCGGTTATCGCAAGTGATGTTAACCCCTCGCCGCAATTTGTAAATAAAATATCTGCAAGAACCGGGGCGGTTGTTTTCAAGCCCGATAAAACACTGCCTGTTAAGGAGAAAACAGAATTAACAAAAAATTTTACAGTTGAGGATGCACATCAAAGGGACTCGCTTGCAGCAGCAATAAATGCGTTCAATAAATTTAAAAATAAATTTGCAAAAATTGATGCAATGGACTTCAATGAATTTCTTTCAGAAGAGCAAAAAGATGAGATTAAACACCTGGTTGTTCACGGGCACTCAATTGATTCCGCAATTAAAGATTTAATTGATGAAGGGAAGGGAGAAGATGAAAAGAAAGAAGAGAAAAGGAAGGATGAAATTGAGCCGGAACTTTCGGCAGAAATTCAAAAGATAAAAGACCTTGAGAACCAGAATAAGGTATTAAGAGAAGAAATTAAAATAAAGGAAAGGGAAATTTCGGAATTAGAAGATAAAATTTTTGAGGTAAAAGGTAAATATAAACTTGAACTTCACAGGGATAAAAAAATTAAAGAAGACGGGCAGATTATAAAAAGTTTTGAATACGGGATGAAGGATTTGCAGGAACGACTGAATGAAAAAATCGCGGGGATTGACGACCTTGTTGAACTATGGAACACGCTTGCGAAAGGAGATATTATTCCTG
>MCBE01000013.1 GCA_001723845.1 Candidatus Altarchaeales archaeon WOR_SM1_SCG | reverse complement strand
CCGGTGGTTGAGGCAATGATTGCTATTGTTCTTGCAGACCACGGGATTATAAGCGGTCTTATCAGAAGACAGGGTTAATTTTGATTATAGTACACGACACAACCATTTAGAAATAAAATTATTAAGATAAAATTTAAAATTAATTAATGCTGGAATTATATTTATTGATTTTGAACTTTAAATTAGTGATGAGGATATAAGGGTGTGGTTAATTTAAAGATAGCGCGGGTGAAATCAAGTTGGGATATAACCTTGTTATACGACATTATTCCCCTTTCGCCTACGAAATTTTATATTTAAGGTTCTTCTCCCAATTTAGGATAGATGTTGCGAGACATTTTTGCTTTTTGATATTTTATATTTTATATTTGATATTTTATATTTGATATTTGATATTTGATATTTGACATAAAATATTAGATTCCGCGCATAAAAATATAACTTCCGGCATTTAATTTTAATTTTAATTCATTTAAAGAAAGCAGTTTAATTAATTTAAAAGGGCAACATGGATACAAAAATTATAAGAACTGCACTGGTACAGGCAGACATCAAAACAGAAAAGGAAGAGAATATTGAAAAAATTTTAAATTATATAAAAAATTTTGACGCTGACATTTACTGCCTGCCCGAGGTTTTCAGTACCGGATTTAATTACAAAAACCTGGCAGAAAATGCGGAATCAATTAATGGAGAGACAATTCAAAAATTAAAAGAAACTAAAAAAACAATAACCGGAACTTATGTTGAAAAAGAAAATCAAAAAATTTACAACACCGCGGTTTTTGTTTCCAAAGGCAAACTGCTTGGAACCTACAGGAAGGTTCATCTCTTTAATCTTGAAAAGAATGTATTTTCCCCCGGAAGATGTGCGGAAGTAATTTCAACAAAATTCGGGAAAATCGGTTTTCTGACATGCTATGATATAAGGTTTCCCGAGCAGGCGCGAAAACTCGTTATGGATGGCGCTGAAATTTTAATTGTTCCCGCGAATTTTCCTGATCCGAGAATTGCACACTGGAAACTTTTACTTAAGGCAAGGGCGCTTGAAAATTTATGTTATATTATTGCCATAAACCGCGTGGGGTGCGATGAGAATGATTCGTATTCCGGGCACAGTTTGATTGTAAATCCTCTCGGTGAAATTATTTGCGAATCGCAGGACAAAGAAGAAGTAATAATTCAAAATATTAACCTTTCCGAAGTGAAAGCCGCAAGGAAAAAACTTTCATATCTTTCCGATATTTACCTAAATTTCTAATAACCACGGGTGTTTGTGGATTTTCAGGGTGAAATTTCAAATATTTTATTAACTTTAAATTCTATATAATTTATAATGGCAAACACATACATCACAATTGATCAATTCCAGGATGTATTGAAGAGATTGGAGAAGTTAGAGCATAAGCATAAAGAAATAGAAATTCCAATTAGCATTAGTAACGATGTTCATGAATTAAAAGAAGAATACCATAACATTCAAAAAGATGTCGCAGTAACCGATACGAAGATAGGTGGGTTAGAAGCGAAAATGGATGAAAGATTTAACACAATGAATGAGAGGTTTAATACGGTTGATGAGAAAGTCAATTCACTTCGCACAGAAATGAATGAGAAAATCAATTCACTTCGCACAGAGATTCGCGTAACATTTGGAATATTATTAACAGTAATGATAGCGATCGGAATAAAAATCTTCACATCTTCACTGTGATTGAAATTCAATTCAAATTCCAGCCCTTACCCCATCGGAATCTTAATATTATTCATTCTTGTAACGGCATCTGGTGTAATGCGTCTTAAGAGAAGGCATTGAATTTTATGAAAATTTTTTAGTGGATTGTAACGAAGTGGAACGCCCCCTGATTCTCATCGGGAATTTCCGACGATGAAGTAAAAATTTTAAGAACCGGAGATATGGTTTATGTTGTTTAACTCTTTTATTCAAAACCATATATTTTAGGGTTTCAAGCCAGATAACCTCACTTCGTTCGGATATTTCAAAAATAAATTTTGAAATGCTGTCAGAGAGAATGAAAATAAGGTTGCATCTCAACTCTTCCTGTATGCTCCGGGATTGTCATTCGGGACAGGGATTCCATCAGATGAGTTTAGAGGTGCATGGTTTGACGAACGCAATTACTTTGAATTCGGTCCAAATGATGCAAAAGTCCAGATATTATCCAAAAGCAGCGAATTCTTTGCGTGACCTTATATTATTGCGGTAAACCGAGTGGGGTGCGATGAGAATGATTCGTATTCCGGGCACAGTTTGATTGTAAATCCCCTCGGCGAAATTATTTGCGAGGCGCAGGACAAAGAAGAAGTAATAATTCAAAATATTAACCTTTCCGAAGTGGAATTTGCAAGGGAAAAACTGCCATATCTTTCCGATATTTACCTAAATTTCTAATAATTAACATGTATGATGTAATTGTCGTGGGTGCCGGTCCTGCCGGCTCAACAACCGCAAAGTACGCGGCAGAGGGCGGTGCAGAGACATTAATTATTGAGAAAAGAAAACAGGTCGGAGTTCCGGTACAGTGCGGCGAGTTTTTGCCTTCGCTTGCCGAAATCTACGACCTTGTTCCGGGTGCATTGAACCCCGAGGAACTGTTTGTTGTTAAAGAAAGTTTTATTTCAAGAAGAACGGATAAGATAAGGTTCATCTCCCCGGGAGGGAAAAAACTCGTGTGTGATTTTTCAGGCATTGTACTTGAAAGAAAATTATTTGACAATTATTTAGCAGAAGAAGCGGTTAAATCGGGTGCGGAACTTTTGACAGGTACAAAAGTTGTGGGCATTGAAAAAAATAACGGCAGAACAAAAGTCGTAACTTCCGGGGAAAGTTACGAGGGAAAAATCATAGTCGGGGCGGACGGTCCGGTTTCAACGGTTGCAGATTCCGCAGGCATGCAAAAGCCCGAACTTTCTCCCTGCGTAAATTATGAAATTGCAGGTGATTTTGAGCCGGTAGTTGAAATGTATTTAGGCGGGGCTGCTCCGGGAGGATACGCATGGGTTATACCTAAAGCAAAATCCGCAAATGTCGGTCTTGGGGTGCAGGAAAAATTTGTTAAAAATTCAAACCTGAAAACATTGCTTGATAATTTTGTTGAAAAATTGAATTTAAAAAAATCAATATTAAATTATTCCGGCGGAAACGACCCGTGTTCAGGTCCCATAAACGAGACGGTCAAAGAAAATGTGCTGCTCGTAGGAGACGCGGCAGGGCATGTCATGGCATCAAACGGCGGCGGCATCCCGATAGCAATGCTCTGCGGGAGAATTGCAGGAGAGGTTTGTGCAGAACAAATAAAAAATAAAAATAAAATTTCCCTTGCAGGTTATGAAAAACTGTGGAGAAAGCAGGTTGGTGAAACGCTTTCAAATTCATTGAAAACAAAAAAAATCGCTGATATGGTATTCGGCTCGGGAATCCTGCTTGAATTTGCAATCGGAAG
The DNA here is from genome assembly GCA_001723845.1 of Candidatus Altarchaeales archaeon WOR_SM1_SCG. Classification (GTDB taxonomy): domain Archaea; phylum Altiarchaeota; class Altiarchaeia; order IMC4; family WOR-SM1-SCG; genus WOR-SM1-SCG. The sequence continues at coordinate 3,548 of MCBE01000013.1, read as the reverse complement.
ACTCGGGAGCAGGGGGATGGAGCGGGTTGTTCGGTGCAAGCCGGTAAATCCGTTAAATTATCTTTGAAATGGCAAACAAAAAAATTAAAAATAATAAAGGAAAAGGTGAAGAAGTGAAGATAGATTTTAATTATTCAAAAATTTTTGCTCTGGTAATAATACTTGCCCTGGCGTATGTAATATTCTGGCATGCGACAAAGCCCGACTGGAGCGTTTCAGATGACGGGATTTTGCATTATTCGCATCCGGGGAGCGTAAATTATGAAAAAATTTTTGTTAATGAAACAGGAGATGCAGAAATTTATAAAATAATTTTTGAAAGCAGGGGTGCAGAAATTTACGCACTTTTAAGAGTCCCGGAAACAAACAAAAATAAATTGCCGGGAGTTGTTGTTCTACCGGGTGCTGGAGTAAGCAAAGAGGGTGAAACAAAAACTCCTGAAGCGCTTTCAAAAATGGGTTATGCCACGCTGACACTTGACCAGAGAGATTCCGGCGAGACAGAAGAGAATAATGATGAAGATTTTAACCCGGGAAATGACTTTGAAAAATTCAAAAATAATGAAGAGCCGATTACATACAAAATGGTATTTGATGCAATTTCCGCATATCACTTAATGAAACAATTTGAAGAGGTTGATTCCTCAAGAATAACTATTCTCGGCATAAGCAACGGCGGGAGGATGGCGATAATCGCGGCGGCAATTGACCCTGGAATTGAAAATGTTATAGGGATAAGCACCGCGGGTTATGATATTTCAGAAAGCAGTGAAGATGAACAAATTAAATTTTTTAAGTCAATTGACCCTGATAATTATATTAATTTAATTTCCCCGGGGAAAGTTGTGATGATGCACTCCGAAAATGATCCGGGTATGTCTTATAAATCCGCGGAGAAAACATTTTCAAAAGCGGGTGATCCGAAAAAGTTTATCCTGGTTTCATGCGAGAAGCACGGGTACTGCAATGAGATGGATGTGTATCTTGAAGAGGAATTGAAAATAATCACTTCGTAGTAACCTCGCACCCATCCTCCGTAACAATCAGGGTATGCTCAAACTGGCTTACAATCCCCTTCTCTTTCTCATGAAGCACAGGGTACTGCTTTAAGATTTTTCTCCTGACAAGGTCATGCAGAACTAATTGTAATTTCATCGGGTTTATCTTTTTTTGCAGCCACCTCTCGGCAAAAGGAAGCCCTTTTCTTTTCTCAACCGCATCAATCAATATTCTTGCTTCTCTTTGCCTCACCGGCTTTTTCTCAATCAAACTGAAAATTTCCGTATGCTTTGATTCAATAACCCTTCCATAGCCGTCGGTTGCAAACGGCTCAATTGCAAGAACCATTCCTTCAACAATTTCCTTTTTGTAGGGTATGGAAACATTCGGAACGGAAAGCCCCGCATGCAGATTGTATTGTTTAATTTCATGCCCTGTTAGATTTTCAATAACTTTAAAGCCCGCACCAGAGATTGTTTTATCTACAATTTCCCCGATTTTTCTAAGCGAAACACCTGGCTTTACTAATTTTATAACCTCTTTTAAGGAATTTTCATTTGCCAGAAGCATATCGCCGTAGTTTCCCGAAAGGTCAATCGTGTATGCGGTATCCGCGATGTAGCCGTCAACATGAGCGCCTATATCAATTTTTACAACATCATCACCCGCAATAAGTGTTTTATCATTAAATTTCGGTGTGTAGTGTGCCGTTATGTCATTTATGCACACATTTGCAGGGAATGCGATTTCACCTCCAAGTTCCCTGATTTTTGATTCAATTTCGTTTGCAACATCAAGGATTCTTGCATCCTCCTTTACGAGAGTTTTACTCCATTCCCTTACTTCGGATGCGATTTTCCCCGATTCCCTGTATTTATTTAATTCTTCACTTTCCATGTTAATTTTTATTTAATTTTTTAATCTTGAATAGGATAAATTAAATTAAGATTCACTAAAAATATTAAATTTTTAAAATGTAAACTTTTAATAACATCCTGATATTAATATTAAAAATTAAAGAGCATAATGAAAATCGTAAACAAAACAAGGAGATTCACGATAGCAGAAGACGCAGAATTTGCAAAAACATTTTTCCAGAGGTTCCGGGGGCTGATGCTTTCAAAGCCGAGGAACCTGGTTATCGTTGCAACAAAAGAAACAATCAAGCACACGACAATTCACACCTGCTTTATGCGTTTTCCTTTGAATGTGCTGTGGCTTAATTCCGATCTTGAGGTTGTTTGCGGTGCGAAAAAGACCGGGAACTGGAGGATTTTCAAGCCCGATAAGCCGGCAAAGTATGTTGTTGAAATCGGTGTTGGAAATATTAAAAATACGAAGGTCGGAGATAGGATTGAGTTTGTTGAATAATTAAATGCAATGATTTATCTTTTTTGAATCAAAATATATTATAACTCAAATAAAAAATTCAAATAAAAATTTTATTAAAATGGCATCAAAAGCAATCTCCTCTGTTTTTGAAAGGGGTTTTATTAAACCTCCTGAAAAAATTAATTTAAGTGAAGGTGAAAGAATATTGATTAAAATTAAGAAAACCCCGGTAGACGATATGAAAGGTTTGATTAAACTTAACCCTGAAAAAACCAAAGAAGCAGAAGAGATTATAAATACCGACATAGAGTTACTATTATAAAATGTTTATTGACGCAAACATATTCCTGTTCGTTATATTAAGAAATCCCAGATATGGTGGCAGATGCAAAAAACTCTTGGACTCTATTAGAAAAGAGGGGATAAAAGTATACACATCAGTTAATGCCGCAGAAGAAGTTGTTTATAAAACAATGATGTTTGAATTAGTTGAAAAATATGATATTGAATTTAGAGAGATAAAATCGTTTTTAAAGAAGAAACCAGAAGTTATAAGTGAACTTGAGAAACCCTGGAAAGCTTTAAATGTTATTAAAAATTCAGTGAAAATCCTGGATGTAAAATCGGATGACTTGATTGAATCCGGGAAATTGTCAAAGAGGTATTCTCTGCTTCCAAGCGATAGTTTGATTGTTGCGGTCATGAAAAGAAATAATATTGGGGTTATTGCAACAACCGACTCTGATTTTGAAAGAGTTGATGGAATCAAGATCTGGATGCCGGAAACCTCATAATTAAAAATAAAATTTCAAAAACAAGGGGAAAATGAAAAATTACTCAAAAATTTACGCAGACAACCCGCTGAATAAAGCAGAGCAGTTTGATTTCAAAGCATACTCAAAGACATTAACAGACATCATCCTCTACAAAGAGAATGAGACACCGATAACAATCGGCATTCACGGCGAATGGGGCAGCGGGAAAACAACTTTGATGAAGACGATAAAGGAAACACTTGAAAAGCCGTCTGAAGATAAGAATTTCAGGAAATGTAAATGCGTGTGGTTTAATGCGTGGAAGTATGCAGATGATAAGTTGTACCGATATTTTTATCACGCATGTAACTTTTTAATCATGCAGGTACAACTATCCGAATGTCTGAAAAATTTATTGGACTCATAGGTCCTTTCCACCCATTCATCATGTGATAAAGACCG
>MCBE01000012.1 GCA_001723845.1 Candidatus Altarchaeales archaeon WOR_SM1_SCG | reverse complement strand
ACTGCTGATGAAATTTTAAATTATTCTCCCGCGGGGATTATGATTTCAAACGGTCCCGGGGATCCGGAGCGGGCAGGTTATGTTGTTTCAACGGTTCAAAAATTAATGAATGAAAAAATCCCGGTGTTTGGCATCTGCATGGGTATCCAGATTGTCTCTCTTGCGTGCGGCGCAAAAACATATAAATTAAAATTCGGTCATCGGGGAAGCAACCAGCCGGTAAAGGATTTAAAAACAGGAAAGGCGCATATAACTTCACAGAACCACGGGTTCGCGGTTGATACAGAATCGGCAAAAAATTCGGGACTTGAAATTTCCCATATAAACTTGAATGACGGGAGCGTTGAAGGTGTAAAACACAATGAACTTCCCGTTTGGGCTGTCCAGTATCATCCAGAGGCGCATCCCGGTCCGTGGGATAATTATTATCTTTTTGATGAGTTTTTAGAGCGTATAAAATAATCAATAATATTATTTATAATATTATTTATAATATTATTTAACTGCACACCCCACAAGATCAGTAATTTTATTGTAATTCTGCCTTTCCATAAATTCTTTAATCTCCGTGCAAATTTCAATAAAAATTTTATCATTATTCCATAAAGCAGTTCCGACACCAACGGCTGATGCTCCTGCCATGAGCATCTCAATTGCATCATAGCCGCTTTTTATTCCGCCGATACCAATTATCGGAACATTCGTTCCTTCCAACTCGCGAGCGATTTCATAGACGCATCGTATTGCTACCGGTTTAATTCCTGCTCCCGAGTAGCCGCCGATTTTGTTTGCAAGCACAGGCGTTTTTGTCTCTATGTTAATTGCCATCCCGGTGATTGTGTTTATCGCCGAAATTATATCGCAGCCGCCTGAAACAGCCGCCCTTGCGATTTCTGCAATTGATGTAACATTCGGGGTTAGTTTTACAATTAACAATTTATTTTTATCAATCACCGACTTCACATCAGACACAACCTGCCTTACAGTTTTCGGGTTCTGACCGAAAAGCAAAACATCCCTATCGTTAGGACATGAAAGGTTAAGTTCAACTGCATCAACATAATTTGCAAGTTCGGATGCAATATCCGGGTATTCTTCACATGTCCTTCCATAACAGCTGCCGATAACCGGAACATTTAAATTAAAATTTTTATATTCAATTAATTCCTTTTTAAATTCCTCAACCCCCGGATTCGGGAGTCCCATCGCATTCAAGAGTCCTGTTTTAAGTTCAACAACACAGGGGTTTTCATGCCCGTTTCTGGCTTTTAGGGAAACGGATTTTGTTGTGACGGCTCCTGCTCCCGATTCAGCCATCCGCTTCAATAAGCCGGCGGTGTTTCCGAGGATTCCCGAAGCAAGGATTGTGGGATTACTTAATTTTAAATTTCCAAGAGTTGTTGAAAGCATTTTTATTTGGTGGTTAGGGGTTGGGGGTTAGTGGTTAGTTGTTAGGGGTTAGTGGTTAGGGGTTAGTGGTTAGGGGTTAGTGGTTAGTGGTTAGTGGTTAGGGGTTAGTGGGTTGGGGAATTGACTAATCCCTGATCCCCAATCCCTGACCCCTCCTTACCAATCCCTGACTCCTTATATCTTAGTATTCAAAGATTTTATTTCAAATTATATACGCTTGGTTTAAAAGAACTTTTTACAGAATTTCACCGCAGCAGGAATATGATTAATCACATCGGTTGCTGTAAAACCGTAATCTAATTTTTCATAAGCCAGATCCCCTGCAAGACCGCATAAAAAAGTTCCTGAACACGCTGAAATAAACAACTCCTTGTTTTGTGCCGCAATTCCACCTATAATTCCCGCGAGAACATCTCCTGTCCCGCCGACTGTCATCCCGGGGTTTCCTGTTGTGTTAAGTTTTGTCTGGGTGCCGTTTGAGATGATGTCTGTTTTACCTTTAAGAACAATCGTTGTTCCTGAGTCATTGGCGCATTTTTCAACAACCTTGATTTTATCACTGCCACTCAAACCCGAAATTTTTTCATTAAATAAAATCTCAAATTCCCTTGAATGAGGCGTTAAAATTATGTTTGAATTTCCAGCCGACTTCAATTCATCGGGCGAGATTAATTTAAGAGCATCCGCATCAACAACAAGAGGAACCTTAATTTTTTCAATTAATTTTAAAACCGCTTCCCCTGTCTCATTTTTTGTACCGATGCCGTTCCCTAAAACAGCAGCGTCAAAATCAGTGAATTTATTTAAAATTCCGGGAATATCGCAAGGATTAATATAAAATTCGGAATCAAGAGAATTTATGATCAGATTCGCATCACTCTGCCTGTCTGCGACATACCGGGGGCAATTTAAAAAGATTAAGTCAACTCCTGTCCTTCTGGCAGCGAAATCCGCGAGAACGGGGGCGCCAGTGTAATCTTTACTGCCTCCGATGACAAGCAGGCGTCCGAAGTCGCCTTTATGCTCGGTTCCTTTTCTTTTAGGAAATGCAAGATAAACATCTCCCGGACCGCATAAAAACTCTCCTTCGGGAGGAATACCAATGTCTGCAACCACTGCACCTTCACATTTTTTGACATGAAACGAGACAACAAGATCAGATTTAACCTTCCCGCCCGTAGGAATATCAACCGAAACCTTAAAGCCGGGAAAATTGTTTATTAATTCAACAAGAGACTTTATCGGCTCACGAAGATCACCTGTTATCCCGACACCGACAAGAGAGTCAACCACGCAGTCAAAATTATTATCAATTAATTCATTTTTTATTTTCCCGCAGTCAGCGGAATCCCTGATAAACTCGTATTCAATGCTGAAGCCGCAGTTCTTAATTATGTTAAAATTATGTCCCGCCTCACGGGTTAATGCACCTATGAGAATGTAAATCTTAACCTTTTTCCCCTGTCCTGCAAGATGCCTTGCGGCAACCAAGCCGTCGCCGCCGTTGTTTCCCGCACCGCAGAAAAAGGCAATTTTATTGAAATTTCTTTTTGCAATTTCTCGGGCAATGGCGTTTCCGGCGTTTTCCATCAACTGGAGGGTGTCTATTCCGAGGTATGCGGCGTTTATGTCCGAAATCCGGGTTAGTTGTTCGGGGGTTAACATTTTTTATTGTATTGTGAATTATGAATAATCAAGACAAACTCTAATCAAGCAGTTCAACAATCTCTTTTTTCAAATCGTCAACATCCCCGCCGATAATTAAAGGAATATTATCACAATAAACAACATCAATTCCTGCCGAAACCGCTTCTTTTGTAACGACTTTTACTGCTGCTGCCTTTAATTCGGTCAGCACGACATCTGCTTTATCTATGTATTTATCAATATCTTTTTTAAGTTTTGCCTGGTCGGAAAGGTGATGCGTTGAGCCGATAACCTTGCAGTCAAATTCCTCTTCAAGAAACGACACAAGTTTATGTAAAACACCTTCCGGAGCAGTAGTTGCGAAAAGAACCTTTTTGCCGTTTATGTTTCCAAGCGGCTTTGGGCGAAATATCGTAAGTGCAATTTTTGCGCCAGGATTTATTTTTTTCACGCCATCATAGACCTCTTTAACTTTTTCTTCATCAGCCATGGGTTCTTCACACATCGCAACAATTACGAGGTCTGCAAACCTTATCCTGAACGGTCCGAAAAACCCGGTTATGTGATTTATCGGCTGTCCCGCTCCGATTAGAAGGATTACCTTATCTGTCTTTATTTCAGGAAATGTCGCACCCGACCCTTCAAGAACAATCGTTTTTACATCGGGATGCTTATTTGCCATAACCGCTCCTTCATCAACGATTGTTTCGGCGGGCTTTCCTGCAAAGCCGCCGCCGCACCGCTTGCAGCCGAATGTTATTGCGCCCCCCGTAAGCGCATCTTCAAAATTGTCAGATGCTGCATGAAAGCCCTTATCCTGCATGTTCAGGAAAAATTCCGGCTTCATTTCAATTTCATCGCCGCGTATCAGTTCCGGCTTATTCGGACCGCCGCGCGAAAGTGTTACGACTCCCGGAGCGAAACCTTCTTCCTGCAGTGTTCGCGCGACAAATCCGCCGATAGCGGTCTTTCCAACCCTCTTTGCCGTCCCCCATATTGCAATTGAAGGCTTTGTTAATAATTTTTTAAATTCCATCGGGGTGAATTCAAAATCAGCGCCCTTGTAAATCACGCCTGCTGCAAGGAGTTCGCATGCAATCTGCATCCTTATGTCATAATTGACAATCGGCTCATCGGAGTAATCCATGACCAGATGAAGGTTGTGGTTTTTTGCTATCTCGCCAACCTTTTTCGGATCCGGCATTGCATCTTGTTCTGCAAATTCCACATGATAGCCCAATTTTTCTTTTACTTCATCCCTATCGCCTATTTTTTCCGTCCCGCCGATAAATATCGCAACTTCAATTTCGTATATTTTTGAAATCTTGTCAAGCGTGTCTTTTATGTTAGGTATGTAGTGTTCGCCGTCGACCAGGCAGCCGATTTTTTGTTTTTGTTTCATTTTCCGGTTATTTAATTTTTTAAAATATTAATAAAATTTAATTTAAAATAAATTTCTCATGCAGACACAATGGCTCCTCCGAAAACACCGACAAGTACCTTATGCAGTACAATGAAAATAGTCACTGCAATTATTGCAAGTACCGGACCGTAAGTAATTCCTGAACTGACTTTTCCTGTTTGAATTACACCGATCATTATGCCCCCGAAAAAACCGGAAATTAAAAGCACAAGTACCGCATATAGCCAGAAAAACTCAGGTGAAATAGACAAGCCCTCCAAACTTATCATTGATGACTGTGCAGCCCCTTCCATTGAGCCGACATCAATTGTTTCAAATATGGCACTGAAAATCTCAACAAAAGTTATTGAAACTCCCAGTAAGAGGGGTGCCCCGATTAAAACTGAAAATAATATAAACATTGAATAAGCAGTTGTATTTGCTTTCATCTCTTTTTGAAGACTTTGAATGTAACGGATATCTGTTGCAATTCCTTGAAGAACAGACGATAATTCACCTCCCGATTCCATTCCCTGCGCCATTAATTTTATACACCTTCTTAATTTATCCGACCTTACCCTTGTTGTCATTTCTTCAAGTGAAGCAATTAACGGCTTTCCGCCAAGGGTGTCCTGTACCGCGTTATGTATCTCCTCGGCAAGAGGTCCGAATTCGGGTCTTGCAGCAACAAGGAGAGAATTGTAAGGTGTCATTCCGGCAGTCATATTTACACTAACGATTTGCAGTACATCAGGAAGCATGGCATCAACCGACTCCGCCCTGCGGTCAGCCATTATATTTAAAATAATGTAAACAACAACAAAGACCACGACAAAGCCCGCTGTAAATGAACCAAAAATTAAAAGACCTGAAAAATCCAATGAATAGGCAAGTGCTCCTGCTAAAATGCTGAAAACGACAGCATAAATTGATGTTGAACTTATTATCTGGGAACTTGTCTTTCTAACTCCGCCGTACACTATCATACCATCAATACCCCTGGTTATTTTTTCAGGTGTCAGATGCTTTGCCTTTGAAGTTGCCGTATTTATAATTTTATCTTGAAGTCCGCGAATAAATCCCCAAACTACACTGACTAATCTGTAAAGTGCAGCATAAATCCATTTGATTGTCGGAATAAATGCAGTTATTATTGTTATAATGACTTTAAAAACCGCACCCAGTATTTTTTTTATTACATTTGTTATTGAACCAATACCTGATGATATTCCTTTATTGATTGCAAGTAATATTTGCTGAATTGTTTTACCAACAGTTTTAAAGACCGCAATTACCGGGGAAGCAATAATTCCAATTCTGCCTGCTGAAACTTTCTTTCTTTCTTTCTTTATCTCTTTTTTTGGCATTTCCTTTCTCTCTATCTCCTTCTCTTCCATAATTTTTTCCGTTTCCTCTCTTGCTCTTTCCTCCTCTTCTTTTAAAAAAGCCAGTCTTTCCTCTTCTATTCTTATTCTTTCATCCTCTCTTCTTCTAACGGCTTCCTCCTTCCTCTTTTCCATGCCGCCCCCCGGTAGTTTATCTTCTCGCGGCTTTTTCTCAACTGCTTCTATCTCCTCTTCCCCTTCATATTTTTCCTTGATCATTTCTTTTTCCACCTCTCTTCCTCTTCTTTCCTCTTCCTTTAAAAAAGCAAGTCTTTCTTTTGCTATCCTTTTTCTTTCATCCTCTTTCCTCTCCCTTGCTTCTCCTTTCCTTCTTTCTAACTCTTCCTCTAAACGCTTCTCTTCCACCCCTTCTCCCACTCTTGTTTCCGCACTCTCTTCCTCCAGCATCCTTTTCTCTTCTTCCTTTAGTTTCTCTTCCCCCCCATATTTTTCCTTGATCATTTCTCTTTCCACCTCTCTTGCTCTTCTTTCCTCTTCCTTTAAAAAAGCAAGTCTTTCTTTTGCTATCCTTTCTCTTTCCTCCTCTTTTCGCTTCCTTGCTTCTTCTTTCCTTCTTTCTAACTCTTCCTCTAACCGCTTCTCTTCCACCCCTTTTTCCACCCTTTCTTCCTCCAGCATCCTTTTCTCCTCCTCTTTTCGCTTCCTTGCTTTCTCCTTCCTCCTTTCTAACTCTTCCTCCAATATCTTCTCTTCCTCCCTCGCTTTCTCCAGCATCCTTTCCCCTTCCTCTTTTTCCACCCTCGCTTCCTCCCCCCTCCTTTCTAAATCTTCCTCTAACTGCTTCTCTTCTTCTAACTTCTTCTTTTCTTCCTTTATTTTTTTTGCTTTATCAAGTAGTCCCATTTTGGTATTTAGTTGTTAGGTGTTAGGGATTAGTTCTTAGGGGTTGGTTGTTAGGGAATCGGACTAACCCTTGATTTCATGTTAAAATTTTTTCATAAATTTCAAACTCCTTTGATTTTGTAAATTCTTCAATTTCTTTATCCGGGAGTTTCTCAAGTAGTGTGTCAAGATATGCTATAAGTTTTTTAAATTCTTCAACTTTACTTTCTAACTCTTCATATTTCCCTTTAATATCCTCGTATTCGCCGGTAATTTTTCTTATCTCATTGTCGCTTTCATTTAATTGTTTTTCCATTAATTTCATATCATTCTTCGTTTTTTCATCTGCACTTTCCAGTTCATCTATTTTGTCGTTCAACCTTTTAATCATCTCATCTTTTTCCCTGTCAAACCTGCCTGAAGCATCCTCTCTTTCTTCCGATAACC
>MCBE01000011.1 GCA_001723845.1 Candidatus Altarchaeales archaeon WOR_SM1_SCG | reverse complement strand
CAAGCGATGGAAGTTCCTCTGCAACGGATGGCGGGGGGGTTCTGGATAAGTAAATAATAATGTTTCAATCCTTATTTTAATGGAAGTTCCTCTGCAACGAGCCGCCGACTTTTCCAAGTCTTCCCTTGTGTCCGGTTTCAATCCTTATTTTAATGGAAGTTCCTCTGCAACTGGCGTAAAAAGCCGCGTCGGTGATCCTTCACCGATGTTTCAATCCTTATTTTAATGGAAGTTCCTCTGCAACTTCCTCTTTCTTCCCCTCTCCGGTTTTTCCCGGAAGGTTTCAATCCTTATTTTAATGGAAGTTCCTCTGCAACAAAAACACGACAAAACCCATCTTGATACATTGGACTGTTTCAATCCTTATTTTAATGGAAGTTCCTCTGCAACTGGTTCTGATTACAATAACATAACGAACTGCGGCAGTTTCAATCCTTATTTTAATGGAAGTTCCTCTGCAACATAATTCATTAAAAGACAGAAAAGTCCCGAACAGGTTTCAATCCTTATTTTAATGGAAGTTCCTCTGCAACCGGATTGTTTACGGACTTGGTATTTTTGTTATTATGTGTTTCAATCCTTATTTTAATGGAAGTTCCTCTGCAACCCATACCCCTTATCTATCAAAATATCTTCTTCCTTGTTTCAATCCTTATTTTAATGGAAGTTCCTCTGCAACAGCACGCCCAGCATGCTGGTTTTTTCACTCGAATTTTAACATATATGTTTTTTATGAAATCCTTTAAAAATATATGGTTAATTTTTAAATTTTATATTTAATTAAGCATCCGTGATTAAACACAGATATTCCTGTATGTGCAGTCAACACATCTCATTAAAGATTTGGTTTTCTTGGGGTAAACCCCCTTTTGGATTATATCTAAAATTTCATTTATTATTTTCACTGCTTCAGTGAAGTCTTTTTCCTTGAATGTTATTTCCTTGACTGAATTATTACTTCTTGTATAGCAGATAAATCCTTTCCTGACATCAACATTGTAGTTTTCTTTTATCAGCAGCCCGTAAATCACCGACTGGTATTTGTATGTTTTAAATAATTTCCCCTTATCTTCAGCGTATTTATAATCAAACGGGCTTGCTGTCCCGTCATCCATGAATAAAACCTCATCAACGATTCCTTTAACATGATGTTTCTTTGATGCCATGTAAACGGAACTTTCTTTCCTTGTGCAGTTAAGTTTCTTTCTTATGTAATCCTTGTTTATTTTCTCCCTCACCTCATGCACTTTCCTGCCCTTCAAAACCTTATATCTTTTATCTTCATGCTGTTTTATGTCAAGACAGTACATAAAGTAAATGAATCGGGGGCAGAATAAATATTCCATGACATCCGATACTGTTATGTATGTTTCATTCATTTTTCTAAAAGATTTTTGTTATTACCTGATCGCTCACGAGTTCCCTGTCAAATGAATCACCGATAAGCTTTACCTTTTTAAAGCACCCGTCGCAGACAGGGAAAACATAAACGGAGTCAGTATCCTCATTAACCATTTCCTCGCATTCAACAGCCAGGGAATCTAATTCATTCATGTTCAGGTTCCCGAGAAATGCGCTTTTCTGCACCCGGTAAAGACCGTAGCCCTTGCATGTTTTCGCAACATTGTTCCTTGTTTTATCATCCGTTATATCGTAAATAACCCAGACAAGCATTTTTATTTTTTTATCAATTCGTTAGCAATCCTGTGGCATTCCATCGGGATTATGTTTTTAACTTTAATTTCCCTTCCCCTGTACTTTATTTTTTTCTCAAATGTTTTGTTGAGTTCCTCAATTAATATCGCTTTACCTTCTTTGTTTAAACTCAAGCCCCCCGGAACTTCGTCAAAGTGTTTTTCCTTAACTTTTCGTTTGGAAAATAAGTAAATCACGGTTTTATCCGCATAAATTCGAAACATCTCAATAAGGTCAAAAACCAGTGATTTTTTATTGTAGTTATCAGTATGTATAAAGCCGATATAAGGGTCAAGCCCCGCGATAATGCACGCTTTCTCAACTCTTGAATATAAAACTCCGTAACCGTAATTCAACAGGCAGTTAAACTCGTCTATTGCAGGGTTCCTGCTCCTCCCGCTGAATTTAAATCTCTCGGGCATTACCGAACTTATTGCTTCAAAATATATCCGGGATGCCATACCCTCCAGACCCATAATATCCGCCCGCCTTTCATCCACCGTACCTTTTAAGTCACTGAGTTTCTCTTTCAGTTTCTCTATTTTATCTATGTGTTCCTGGAATTTCTCTAATCCTTCACTTCTCGTGCTCTTCAATTTCTTAATCAATTTAACCTGGTTCCCGATTTTTTTGGACGCCCAGTTTTTTGCTAACTTCAAGCCCTCCGGCTTATCGTAGATTTCAAGCTGCCTTCTCCTGATTAAAGTTGTGCTTCCGAGTTTTGAATGCCACACCCTGCCGTAGGGGTCGCCGAAGTGGTCAAGAAAAACAATGTCAATGTTGTTGTCAACTGCAAATTTAACGGCGTCGGTTGAAAGATACGCAGAAGTGGTTATCAGGATGCTGTCCACCTTATTTACCGATACCTCAAAAACAGTGTCTTCATTTTTAACGAGAAAACAATTATTCTTTTTTCGTAAATACGATCCGTATGTGTTTATTACAAGCTGCATTTTTTATTCAGGATGCCGTGTTAAGAATTAGGAATTTAAATAAAATTAAATAAAATTAAAAATTGAATGTAAAGCAAACAGGTTAAAGAAATATGTTAAACCTGAAACAGGGGGTATTTCTATTTCATGTCTTATGCCGGGAATTCATGGAAAGTTGTTGTTGGCTTGAATTTATTAAAACTAAAAACGCATTATTTTAAGAGCAAACCCGTTTAAATGAATGCCATTCGATTCCTCATGGTTCTTCTTCCTTGTCTCATGGATATTCTTCCTTAGGGAATTATAACCATTCCTTGTCTCCGGGGTATTCTTCCTTAGGGAATTATAACCATTCCTTGTCTCAGGATGATTATTCACCGGGAATTATAACCATTCCTTGTCTCCGGGGTATTCTTCCTTATGGAATTATAACCATTCCTTGTCTCCGGATGATTATTCACCGGGAATTATAACCATTCCTTGTCTCAGGATAACCATTTCCTTCTACACGATAACCATTCCTCTTTACAGAATAACCATTCCATGTCTCCGGTTAATCCTTTCTTGTGGAATGATAACCATTCCTCTTTACAGAATAACCATTCCATGTCTCCGGGTAAAATACCTTAACATTTTTTGATCGTTCCAAAACCTCTTGACACTGATTTCCCGATACCGAGTAAATCAGGGATATTAAAGTTCACGATAAATTCGCCGTTGAAAGTTGTTATCTCCTGCCCCTTAAAGGGACTTCTAACCTCAACCAGTTCGGCGTCCAGTTTTATTTCCCTGTCAACGACATAAGAAAGACCCTTTGACACGGCGATTATATTTCCTATCATGATTTTCCTCAATTTTTCTTTCCTGTCTTTATTGTTTAACTCCTTGTATTCCTGGAAATTCTTCTGGTTTAAAGCAAACCACGGAGTAAGGAATTTATATTTATGGAATTTACCGGAGACGCCGAATTCCTGCTCTTTAATAATGATTTCCCTCTGGTATATCCTGTATTCCTCATCCCCTAATTTTATTGAATCATATTTATCGTAAATTTCCTTTAAAACCTCTGCGCCCTCGTTTATGCCGATGACGGTTGGAATATTATTTAATATTTTATACTGGACAAGAGGATAACTATAAATAAACTCGCCTAAGTGATGCTGGTGCAGCAAAACATACTCGTTGAATTTTGTTGCGAAGAAACCCCTGAGTAACTGAGGTTTTCCGATGATTTTTTTGTCTGATTCCAGTTTCAGTGTTAGGGTTTTTAAGAGCATTTTAATTGAATAATAATTATAATCAACACATCAGGGTACTTTTTTTGAATTCTTTGAATCCTGTTTCTTTATCATAACAATCCTTTAAATCTTCCCTTTCAATATAGTTCAGTTCACTGGGAACAAGACCGATATCTTTTTCAGATACAGAGACTGATATTACATAATTATAGAACTCCTTTTTTATCTCAAGAAACTTATTTTTCTTTTCAAACCTTTTGAGTTTCTCGTTAGTTATGATTTCTTGATATTTCTGCCATATTACCTTTGCTTTTTTATCCACCTCTACGAAAATATCGGCCTTGTAAGGTGCTTTTTCAATTAATTCAAACTTTGATAACTTGGCGAATTCTAACTTTTTTGCATTATTTAATATACCTTTTGATTCCTCATCACTCTTTCCTTCATTTACTTTATTAAAGTACGAGTTATTCAATTTTAAAAAACTTGGTTCTTCTATCTTTTTATATTTCTCTGGTTCAAATTCTTCAAAAACTTTTTGAGTTTCGCCAGTGATAAAACTTCCGTAAATACTATGGGGGTAATATGTTTTTCCATTTCTTTGCTCTTTCAAAACAAAAATTCTGACAATGCCTTTTTTCTCCCCAAAATTTCTGTTGCATCTTCCTGCAACCTGATTTATTGAATCAAGTGGCGCAAAATCCCTGTAAACAACATCAACGTCTATATCCACTCCTGCTTCAATGAGTTGGGTGCTGACAATTATTTTTCTTTCCTTTGTTTTTTCTTTTATCTCCTTTATTCGTTTCAATCTCTCTTTTGGAACGATATTTGTTGAGAGATAATAAATTTTTGAACCCCCCAACTCGTTAGATTTCTTTTTAATGAACTTATGGATTTCTTTTGAAGAGTTGATTGTGTTCATAACAATTAGAAAGTCCTTTTTTGGATTTTGTAAGAGGTCTTCTTTAAGTTTTTCTTTGAAATTCTCCATGTCTAAAGGTTCAAGTATCGGGACTAACTGAACTCTGTCAAATTTTTTAAAGTAATCTTTTTTGTTTTTTATCAATGGTTTTATCTCCCCTTTATTCTCATTAAAAATCAATGGTTGTGTCGCAGTAACAAAAACAAAATAGGTGTTGAAATGTTCAGCAAAAAACCTCATTGTTTCTTTTAGCAGTAGCCAATACTTATGGGGTATTGCCTGAACTTCATCAAGTATTACAATAGAGTTTGCTATATTGTGAAATTTTCGTATTGCTCGGTTTCTATTTGAGATAAATGAATAAAAAAACTGCACGAAGGTTGTTACAATTATCTCAGAATTCCAGCCCTCAATTAACAGAAGGCTTTTACTGATGTCTTTTTCAGTTTCTATACTTTCAAATTCATAGTTTTCTTCTTCATCTTTTTTTGTATAAACAATATCTGAAAGATGATGGTGTTTTAAAAGTATGTCCGTTGTCGGATTGTATAACAAATCAGCAAAAACATCGCTGTTTTGGTCAATAATGCTCAAAAAAGGAAGAGAGTAGATTACTCTTGGGCTAAAGCATTTTTCTTTTTCAAGTCGTTCTCTTAATTTAAGGGCAAAGGATAGAGAAGTAAGGGTCTTCCCTGTTCCTGTTGGAACATTCAGTGACAGAATTTTATCCCTATCTAAATCCAGTTCATCAACTCTTGAAATAACTTCGTTATAGATTTTCTCTCTTATCTGGTTTATTTTATTTTCCGGTTCCCCGAATTTTAATTTTTTGTAATTATCAACAATATCGAGTGGTATGCCCCTTCTTTCAATAAGTTTCAAACTTGCAGCATCTGTTTTATCCGCATCTAAAAGCACAGAGTAAAGCAAAATTGACACAAAATAATAGAAAAGAGAGCTATAACCTTTTATATCAACTATCTCTTTTTCCTCTTCCTTAAAATCTTTTACTAAAGCGAGATATTTTTTGATTATGAGTTCATAACCTGTTTTTCCTACGTTTCTCTCGTACTCTTTATAATCATAACCTCTTTCAAATTTTTGCAGGAGGTTATCCCAATTAAAATCAAAAGTGTAAAGTTTGTTATAGATTTCTTTCACTTTAGAAAGGTCAATATTTTTAAATTGGCTTTCTAAAATATCCTGATGTTTTTCATAAAAACTAAGAACTTCATCCTCTGCATTAACTAAATTTCCATGATGTTTTTTCACAACAAAAAAACTTATGATCGGTAAATATTTATAATAGTCCTCTCTTAACAATCCTTTTTTGTTTAAATAATCCTTAACAACATAATAAGTAAATATTGAGGAGATGAATGCGTGGTAAGTTTGTTTGTTTTTTAGTTTTTCTCTTTTTTCATCTTCTGCATTTATGTATTTCTGAAAAAACCCCGTTGCTTTCCCAAAATCATGAGTTATGCCAATCAAATAAGAAACCTCTTTGAGAGTTTCAAAATCAATGAACTCATCAAGATTCAATTTTTTTGATTCTAAAATTTCTTTGGATAAATTCCCGACCTTTTTTAAATGATCAAATAATGTTTTATCAGGATGCGATTTAAGATCATTCGATAAAGACAATGTTTTCATTTTCATGCTCTCCATCATTATAGTTTATTTCGTAATAAGGTTCTTTTATTTTTAATTCTATCGGATTACCATTTCTTTCAAAAAGAACATCCGAATACTCTTTAATGACCCGTTCCTGATCCATTTCAACAGGTAATCTTACTGAAAAATATTCCCCTATTGAGTCGAAGTTAATACTTTTCTTATCCCTCAATTTTTCAGTTGGTATGGCTGAATGTATTGGAATTTTGTCATTAGTTTTTTTGATATCTATATCGAACTCTCCGACAAAATCAAAATTTGCTATGTGTTCACTTATACCAAGACAGGGCGTATAAACGGATTTGTGTTCCATCAAATTCTTTTTTAATTGATTGTATATCCGGCTATCACTATGCAAGAAATAAATTCTATACCGCGGATCTTTTAGAAATTCAAATCTGATTCTGGTTCGTTTGATGTTGTAAAAACTTTTTGGCGATGTCGTTGTATCAATCAAATTCTCCGAAACCGTAACTTTCTTAACCGGGTTTTCTTTAAATAACTTCAAACCAATCTTTGCTTTTTTTAATGTAAAATTCTTTAAATATTCGTTATTCTCCTTTTCTAAACCCAATATAGCACCAATCAAACCGCATAAAGCAGTTCTTGGAGGTATAGAAAAAGTGAGGGGGGAAGTGGTCGTGTAACCTATCCTAAAATGAGCGTAATCACCCCACACATCAAATACTAACACCTTCTTGATATTTTGCTCTTGAACCATACTCTCTATTTGATTTGTATTTCGTTTATTGGTATTTCTTTATCTAAACCATCAAGATCAATATTAACTCTATCGTCAACTTTTAAGTTAATGCTTTCAATTTTGTCCTTATTCTTGTTTAACTTTTCAACAAGTTTACTTGCATCAAGAGTTATCTCTGAAATATCCCTGATTTGTTCCTCGTTCTTTTCAGATACCAATTTAATCATCTCATCACCGTCTAAATCACCAATGTGGTAATCTTTCTCTTTATAATTCACCTTCAACAACAATCTTGGCATCTGCCCTGCCTTGCTTCTGGAAATCAGATTTTTGGTCCCGTTCCACATACCTTCTAAAAGCAGACCTACATCAGATTTTGTTAGTTGCGTGTGTTTTGCCGCATTTTCGTTTATAATGCCATAGAAACATATCAACGAATAGTTAACAACATATTCAGAGGCTAATGAACCCGCTTTTGGTCCTTCACCTTCTTCGTTTTTCCCCTTTCCAGCCATTGTAAAAGAATGACCAACCTCTTTAAGTTCTACTTTATTCAGAGACCGCCCTATTTTAAATTGCACAGGCCCTGTAAAAGTTACAGAATCTTTTGGTAATGCTACAGTCCCACCAAAAAGTCGCACATCAATACAATTTTTCAAAAGATTGTCCTCTATTTCTTTTTTGTTTTTACCAAAGTCTCTGGCACGTGTTTTCATATCCTTAACTATATCGTTTTTATCTCTAATCTCTCTTATTAAAATATCTTTTTCATTTTCGCCATTGTATCCTTTAAAATCATGCAAATAGTCCCTTATCGTCCTTTTCAATCTCACATCTGTAACGATGTTTATTCCCGTTTCTTCATCTATTCTTGGCTTATTTTCATCCAGTGGATCCCCGTTGGGGTTCGCATCCTTTATATCGTATAAAAATACGATTTCCGATCTGTTTTTTATTTCAGTCATTTTTATTTTCCTCCTCTGTTTATTTAAATTTATTAGATAAATTCATTCCAAGCACGAAATAGAAACTTATTTCATCGTTCGTTAATTTCCATCCATTTCCTGCTGAAACAAAATAATTGGATATTATCTTTTCCAAAACTCTATAATAATTTTCATCATAGTCCTCTAACTTGCTTTGTATTTTGGGTAAGAGTCCCCTTATCATTTTTTCATTCAATTTTAATCCTCTTAATTTTGATCTGAAAGGTGTTGCCTTCCTTTCTCGATATTGTATATTCAGCAAAAACTGCGTCAAAGCACCCTCTAAAAATATTGCCCTTTTTGCATCGCTGTCAAAGAAGTCAGCAGATTGCTCAAAGAAAGCATCTGTTTTTTGTTTTACTTCACCTTTTTCCGAAGTATCGCCCCCCGGCACATTTATTGCGTTTGGTTCCATTTTTGATTTGATTTTGTTTGTTTTTAAAAGCTTTAGATTGTTTAGATAATTTAGCAGCATAAATCCTTTAAGAGTTGAAATTTCTGTTGGATATTTATTGACGAATTCCTCTCTTATTTTTTGCATGATAAGGTGTAGTAGAAAATCGTAATCAATAAGTTTTCCTGTGAATATTTTATTTGTAATGTCTAAAAAGTATTTTCTTGAGAAAAATGTTCTAACCACCCCAAAATTAAACTCTAATGGTTTCTCCCCTTTTTTTATTTGGTTTTTGTCAACCAAACATTTCTCAAAAATATTAATTTTGTCAACCTTCTTTTTTACATCAAACAGTGTTTTCAATCGCGAAGGCAAAATATCTTCAACATAAAGCAAAATCTTAAATTCTGCATTCGATTCCATATAAAACATGAAATTCAGGTTTAAATAATTTCCTTCTTTACTCATCAAATCCAGTACATCATTCTCGGTGGTGGTCAGTTTTTCAATATACGTATCTCTAAATTTTGGATCCCGATTCCACCTATTTATTGGATCATAAAATTTTTTTATCTCAGAATCTTCTTTATTAATAAATTTTGGGATTAGATAGTAGTTAAAACGACCATAAAACTTAAAGTTTAGTTTATCTTTTATATACTTTTTGCCTGCCTCGAGAGTAAATGCACATTCTTTACATACGGGATAATTTTTCCATGCATCTTTTTGCTGAACCCCCCCACTTACAAATCCCGGTTTATCAAAAGTGGAAAATTTATAAGGTCCTACAAAACCATAAACTTCTGCTTTTTTCTCATTACAAACACAACAAGTCTCATCTTCTGCTTTTGATTCCACACCATATTTCGAATAAAGTTCTTCTTCAAACTTTTCAATTAATATCTTTTTAAAAACATCATACTCTCCTATGTATTTATCATCAATTTTTAAAGTAAGAACTGATTTTTCTTTTTTGTTGATTTTTGCATGTCTTTCCTCTAAACCCATTTGAATTTTTTCCTTGTTTTTTCTGAGACAATTTCCTACGTCAACTAAATTAATGTCTTTATCTGGCACCCTTTCGGTGTTAAACCAAGGCAAAATTTTAACTTCAAATGTTGGCTTTTTACCTTTTTCCTCCTTTATTCTTGTTATTCTTGATGTAGGAGTTATATCTGGATGCGCATTGGAGCTACCCCCTTTATATAATAAATATTTTTTTAGGTCATCGTCTGAATCATCGTCTGAATGATTATACTGTTTATAGCCAATCGTTTTATATTCATAAATGCCATTTACTCTATTTATATTAATGGATAAGATATTTTTGTATGATGGTTCTTTTGGATTTGTTTCTGGATCATCAATTAAAAAACCTAACATCTCCAATGGCTCATCAATACTTTTACCATCCTTCTTGATTGCGTATTCCCCGATGTTTTTAATCGCCCCGATCATGTTTAGTTTAATTTATTTTAACACCGAAAACTAAAAAAATTTTGTATTGTATTTTCTTGTTTTTGTTTCCGGTGTAATTAATTAAATTTAATTATTATTATATACGGGATTTTAGTTTAATACTTTTTTATTTATTTTTTATTTGAACTCAACAACCTTTAACTCATCCCATTCTATATACTTGAAATACTTGTTTTTATATTCTCTTGACGGGATATATAAAAACCTTAATTCGTCGTAGTCGTTTACGGTAAAATATTTTTCCCCTGCGAGAAAATTTAACACATCATCAAAATCGTTCGCATGAAACGGGATTTCCTCTTTTATCAGGGCTTTTGCCATCTTAATAAAATCACCTGCATAAGCATAATTTGTAACCCCCAAAACATAGTACGGCTTCCCGTAATCCTCATCGGGCGGGTATAGATGAATCCCGTGCCGGTGCCAGCTGAAAACAATCTCGTACGGGTGCGCTCCAATCCATTCGCTGCTTTTCTTCCAGCCCATAAATTCATCCCTGCTGTTAAAATCCTTAATATCAAGCATGCCGCCGTGCCTGCCGTCAGCCCACTTTTTATACATTTCCAGGGAAGAAAGCCCCTTTGCTTTTTTCGGGTATGCAGCCCGGTAGCAGACGGCAGCAGTATCAAGGTAGTCATCCAGGGAAACACCAGATGTTTTCAGTTTCTTTTCCCTGTGTTTTTCATACAATTTAAGCATCCTCGTTTTTTCTTTTCCCGGCATCAACTTATCCATCACATACTTTCCCTTTATTTTCCCTGTCCTGTAATCGTAAGGTACGGTTTTTACGGCAATTTCCCCATTCGTATCTCTGATAAGCGAGGAAAACCTTAAGGCGTCTTCAAAAATTTCTTTGTACTCTTTTTCTATCTCATCATTCCCCCGGCTTATTTTCAAATTGCCTGTGAACCTGAAACTGATATAAAAATCATCTTTATATTTCATAACACTAAACGGTATGCTTACCCTTCTCCCGCTTCTTCTCACAGGCAAATAGAAGCTCTCCCATATAGTGTCAAATTTTGTTTTTTTGGTGGGTGCTGCAATTCCTGTGAGTTTTTCAACCAGATTATACACTGAATCGCTTTTTATTTCCTTCTCACCTACCCGGGTTTCAGTTAAATACTCAAGTTCGTAAAAAGATAATTTTGGTTTAAATTTTTTCATATTTTTTTCATCAAACAATTACCGGTTCTATTCAAACGCATTACAACTATTATTACAATTAAATATTGAAATATTATTTTTATTATAAAACATATACCGTTCTTATGGAAAAACAAAAACAACGGCATAAGAGTTATAGTGGAGAACTATGAAACTGCTTACATCAAGGGTTACCTTACGAGCAGGTGATAGGAGATATTAAATCAATTCTTCCTATTACGGCATGAAGTGGGGCATTTCCTTTATTTCTTTTATGCATTCGTCAAGAGTTATCTCGCTGAAAATCTCCCACCACTGACCGGTGTGCCTCATGTACGACAGATTGAAACGGTCTTTACCGACATACTCTAACCGGGCGAATTTATCTTCAAAGGAAGGCGATATTGCATCAGGATGCGGGCAGAGGTATTTTGAGCAGAAATAGAAATAATTGCGGTACCATTTCGTGTATATGTCAACGAGGTAGTTAAACTTTTTGTCTTTCGGAGGGGGTTTAATGTGCCCGGGCTTCAATACTGTCTCAACCAGTTCATTACATCTTCTTTCAACATCAACCCTGGTTGACTCCGGAACCGCGGGTTTTGGCTCTCGCGGTGGTTTATATAACCATACTTTTTTTCTTCCTGCCATTTTTTTTCTTTATCAACAAATACTAACTAAGTGCCGTTCTCCTGCGCTCGCCGGGGTCGTCAAAACAAACATCGCCGGGGTCAAAGTACTCGGGATCAAATTTTTCGCCGATCCAGTTTAGCATCTCATCGTGTTCCTCGTGCTCCGGGTCCTTTATTGCTTCTAAAAATTCCTCATAACCGTAAGTTCCGCCGCAGTCCTCAGGCGGGCATGCCCTCTTTCCTTTAATGCATACCGGGTAATTAATGTCTTTTTCTCCGGGAAGTATCTTTTCCAGAAGTATCCTGTGTTCCCAGTAGTCGCCGAAATCATACACATAATCCGCGGATTTATTCTCCATTGAGAAATACCCGGATATTTTTCGTTTCCATCCGGGAATTGTGTTTCCATACTCACCGTATCCTTCTTCCGGGATTCCTATCTCAATTTTCATTCCCGTGGAGGGGTCGGCAATCTCAAATTGATGCAGGTGATAGTCCTCCCAGCCCATAGCGTCCTGTATTGCGACATGTAAATCCCAGAACGAATAAGTTTCAGGTACCTGTATTCTCCGCCAGACCGGCGGCTTTGTCCCTTTTAGTGTAATCTTGAATTGATACACCTTGTTGAATTTCTTTTTCATTTTTTATTGTACTATAAACTATATGATTTTACAATAAAAAATATCGCGAGGTTTGAAAAACCGACGCCTATTTTTTAATTGCTTTTTCCCGTTCCGTATAACGCCGTAAAACATAGGTGGGCTGCGGGAATTTTAACCGGGTAATCCCGCAATTTCCTGCGGTGTAACTTCTTTTTTGGTTTTCAGGCGATTATCACAGTAAATTATTAAATTATATTATTAAAAACAATTTCTTAATTCACCCGTCAAACAATTCGGCATAAGATTTTGTTATGCAGTCCTTTTTATCAACCCCGAGCTTTCGGAAGAGTTCAAAAATTTTATTTTTATTTTCGTATTCTTTTGTTTCAATTTCTATGAAATTTCCGAGTCCGGAAACATCGTCAAGGCAGATTGTCAGGTCATTTAGTTTGTATGTTTTTCTTTCCTTTCTCACAGTTCTCCATTTCGTAAAACCCAGTTTCTCAAGGATTATGATAATGTTCTCTTCAACCGGGATTTCAATCTCCTCTCTTGTTTTTGTTTCCGCATCAATTTTCGGTCCCTTGTAGGTCAGGAAAAATTTATCATTAATTTTACGCACCCTTGCGGCTTCATCCGTCTCGCCGAAGTCCCTTGAAGGATGCGCGAAATAAATGTCCTCCTGCGTTTCTGTTTTAATGAATCTCGCGTTAAGGTTCTTTAATTTTTCTTCTATTTCCGAAAAACCCGGAACCCTTGCTTTTACTTCAACTTCAAGCATTTTTAAACAAATCCTAACCTTTCTTTCTTGCCGTACGCTTTCCATTCAGCGGCTTTTATATATTCAACTACTTTGTCCCGTTCCACTTCAATAATTCCTTCAACATTAATTTCTATTCTCTTTATGGTGCTGTCGGTTTCGGGATCGTATTTGATTACATCCCCTCTTAAATCTTTAAATTCAACTTTATTCACCTTTGTCATTTTATGTGTTTATTTTATTATTTTAGACCTGATGACCCGATAATATTATTAATATGAAATCATTAACGACAGAAACACCCATAAAAATTATTAGTATTCCGAATATAAAAACTCCTGCAGAGAAGATTTGACTTTTGAATGTCTCTGCCGTTCTCAAAATTTTAATTTAATTTAACAAGCAAAACACTTCCGTTTTCAACAACAACCGCATTTTTCAAATCCCCGCCTATAACAGGAACAGGATTCCATGCGCCCGGGTTTGCAATTTTGTGCTTATAATCTATCGCAGGAATGTGGCTGTGTGCGGTAATAAGCCAGTAATTGTTGTCCAGGTTAATGGAACTTTTCCATAAACGCTCAAGTATTAATGGTTTTCCAAGTTTCTTTGAAAAATATGAAGTCATGCAGTCAAAAACGCCGCTTGCAATGTAATCTCCGTGGTGTGCTGCAACATTCAATCCATCAATTTCAAAAATAGCCGCCCTGCCAGCAATATGAATCGTCGTTTGATTGCAGTTTATCCCGTAATTTGAAAATCTTGAATCTGCAAGAAATCCGGGGTCATGCACCGGTGTCCCGACCGTGAAATATATGTTTCCAGGCGAATTGTTTATAAATTTTAGCGCCGTGCAAAACGGTTTTGATACATTGTTCTCGTCTCCTCCCAATTCATTGAAAAATCCCGGCGAGTCAAAAAGATCACCGGCGATAACCAGGTTTTTTGTATCATCCGGGAGATTAACGGGAAAATTGCTTTTTTCTTTAAGATGGTTCCTTGTAAGATGCATATCTGATATGAAAACCGTTTTCCCTGACAGATGCACGGGGGATACTTTTTCATAAACATTTTCTCCCGTGACGCAGTAAACCAGAACCGGGAACAGGTGGAATGCTAAAAGAATGCCTGCCGCAAGTAAAACGGCAATAATTTTCATTGAATTTTTCCTGA
Organism: Candidatus Altarchaeales archaeon WOR_SM1_SCG; assembly: GCA_001723845.1. Taxonomy (GTDB): domain Archaea; phylum Altiarchaeota; class Altiarchaeia; order IMC4; family WOR-SM1-SCG; genus WOR-SM1-SCG. The sequence continues at coordinate 21,857 of MCBE01000011.1, read as the reverse complement.
ATTTTTCCATCTGCATTTTAATAATTAAAAATATTTTTCAATTCTTTTTATGTCGTGATTGGATTTATTTCCCTTGTGATATATCTCAATGAATATGATTTTATCTTCTTCGGGGACATAAGCATAAATTACCCTAATCCCGCTTTTAGCACCTTTGCCTTTTAATGATTTACAGTAAAATTTTCTTGCTTTGTATATCCCGGTTTTAATTTTTTAACCTAATGAGGAAATTCTAACAACGCCTGTAAGATTTTCCGGATCTACTTTCAATGCTTTTTTGAATACCTCTAAATCGCCGTCAAGGGGTTTGTATTTCTTTTTTAGTTTCTTTAAGTCCTTTTCAAATTCAGGAACGGTGTCATAAGTCATTCTTCATCATTTTCGTACTCGCGGACAGAATACACCGGATCACGATAAAACACAAGTTCGTAATCAATAATTTCTTTATCCCCGGTTGCTTTCCACGGCATATCTCCATGCGAGTATGCACTTATTTGTGAAGCGTTCATTGGAGAAATCTCGCTGATTACATCATTTATAACTTTTATCTCCCGGGCATTTAATACACTTAAATCAGGGTCTATAAGGGGAAGATATTTAATTTGTTTAATTTGTTTTTTCCCATCAAGGCTAATTTCAATTTTCTGCAATTTATTTTCCTCTATCATCTCATCTGCAATCTTTTCAAGATTACATGGTGCAGGTCCTCTATCTATTTTCCTATATATTTCTCCTGTCAGGTGTTTTTCATACAACTCGTAATAATTAAAATCTGAAAAATAAAGGAGTTTGTAAATTACGGTTTTACCCACCTGCGGATAAGAACCGCATCGCTTGAGAATATACAAAAGCACTGACTCAAATTTTTTACGATTTAATACCATCTTTTTTTATGTTATATTATATCTTGGATTTAAAAGTTAATAAATCATTCTATCAACTTCTTCAAAATTCAAATTCCGGTAAATTCAATTAAAATTTTGTTACCCATATTTTATAGATTTTGATTTTTTTGATATTGAGTATTCGCCGAGTAATATGTCGTATAACGGATGGAGGATATACGAAGTTTTGCGATAGCAAAATTTCCTGAAAGGCAAGGGCTGGAAGCCCGCCGCGTATATCCTCTTGTTATATGAGTGCGATAGCACCGAGCGACGAAGGAGCGAGAGTTTCTTTGGGGGGGGTTCATATATCTTTTTTTATGATTTAATTATCTGAATTTATGAAACACTGATATTCCTGTTTAATTAGATTCCAATTTTGATAATAATTATCGCAATTATTGATTCCGAGGAAGCATTTGTAGGTAGTCATTAAGTCGTTGTAGTCGTGAAAATGAATATTATCATAATTCAAGTCGCAGTTATGAAAACACTGGTGGTTGAATGGTTTATGAAATTCATTGCAAGTTAAATTTTGACATAAATCTGATTCATTGCAAAATTGACTACTCGCGCAGTCCAGATCATTCATACATCCGCAGTCATTATCATTCTCTTTGGTACATCCTGCAGGACAGCAGCCATCACCATCAAAACACTGCGATATTAATGTCCCCGAGCATACTCCGGTAGAGCAGGAGTCAATCGTGCAGAAATTACTGTCATCACAACACGAATCATTTGCGCAGGGGCAGTCGTTATCATCCACCGGGCTGCACCCATTAACACAGCACCCGTCATTGTGCGTGCATTCCGTTACCGCCGGATTTGAGCATACTCCAGCAGAACAGACATCATGTGTGCAGGAATCCCCGTCACTGCAATCCACTCCGCAGCAGAGATCATTCTTTAAAAAACTCCCTAAAATCCCATTTGTGCAATTTTTAGCCCCGGAACACCCGCCAACCATACAGGTTTTCGGTCCTTCACCGATACATTCACAGGTCTGGCATTCACCGGACTGGCATGTATCATTTACTCCGTCACAGTTCGTATCGCAGTAATTAAGTGTGGTTGTGCAATTCTCCCATGCTCCCGATGTGCAATTTTGAGAGCCAATGCAGCCGTTTTGTGCAATGCAGGATCGTGTCTGCCCGTTTACGCATTCGCAGGGAGAGCAAGAATTCAACTGACATACATCTTTTATCCCGTCACAGTTCGTATCGCAGTAATTGAGTGTTGTGTTGCATTCACTCCATTCCCCATCCGCGCAGGTTTGATTCCCGCCGCACCCGTTTGATGCCGTGCAGTTTTGCGTTTCATTCCCGCAGCAGTGCGCTTCACACCCAGTTCCATAAGAATTATCACAATTTTTCCACCCGGAATCACAAACACAAGTGCTGTTTGAGCAGTTGGCGTTTTCGCCGCAGAAAAGGTAATCACAGGCGGGTTTTGAACTGCAAATATGGGCGCAGTTTCTAAATTTATTATAGTTGTTCTCATCAACTATCCCATCACAATAATTATTGTGAAAAAAATTGTAATTCTTATTATCATTACCAACGACATCTGCGACATCGTTTTCACAAATTATATTTGAATTTACAACAATGTCATCAGGAAAAATATGGAATATTCCATATTTATTCCCATAAATAATATTTGCATTTAGAGTACCGTGATCTAAATCCTCAGCCCATATTCCACTACACTGATTATCAAAGATATAATTACCAGTTATTTCAGCTACAATATCATGATCATTTATAGTAATACCTCCATATAAATCACAATCTTCATCTTTATAAAAATTATGATATATAGTATTGTTGATTATCTTGTTATTGCCTCCATCATCTATGTCCATATAAATACCACTGGGTAAATTATCATGAATTTGATTGTTGATTATCAAATTATTGTTGGTGTTTGAGGGGGTATTTAAAACAATACCCCCCTCCCAATCACTCGCTTCGTTGCCATTACCATATATATTATTGCCAGATATTATGTTATTACAAGTGGAACTACTATGGAAAAGAATCCCTGATTCGCGGTTATTGTAAACTGTATTATTTATAATTTTATTAGAATTTCCACTATCTAATATAATTCCTTCTCTGAAATTTCTTATAATACAATTTTTGATTACTACATTATTCACTTCATCAATATAAATGCCTGTTCCTGAGCCACTTCCAGATATTGTGTGCCCGTTGCAGTCTAGTGTAATTCCTCCTGCTTCAATCTCCAAACCATCGCCACCACAATTTAAATCTGCTGCTAAAGTTACATTGTTACCTCCTGGGTTAGTTGTCGTTATCTCTGTATTGCAGCCAAGAATCACACCACAGTTTCCACGTGAACAATTATATCCTGTACCACAAGTTACTCCACAACACATATCCTCCTTCACACATTCCCCCCATCCACCAGTGCTGTTGCATGTCTGGGTTCCATTACATCCTCCTGTATCACAGGTTCTTGTTTCACTCCCACAGCACTCCGCCTCACACCCATCACTCCAGTTTCCATTACAATTTTTATATCCGCCGCTGCAATAACATTCTCCCATTACACAATAAGCATTCTCTCCGCAGATCACATTCTCACATGCCACTGGAATCACACACTGCCCCTGATGGCAAATCTGTGAAATATTTGCACACCCGCACATAGTGCAGTTATTAACAAGTGTTCCATTATCGCAGTATTCTCGTGTTGTCCAGTTGCAGTAACCCGAATAAGTCCCGTCAGGGCATTTCGGCGGTTCAGGTTTGCATTCACCTAACGAGCATCCCCATGAACAGAATGTTGTATTCAGCCATGTGCCATTAGCATTGCAGTCCTCCGACATGAAGCCATTGCATGTTTTACTTGAAGGAACACATAAATTACAGTAATTATTTGAACAGCCGTTAGGGCAGTTTATTGTTTCGTAACTTGTGCCGTGACCGTTGCAGATTTTTAGGTTTACGGCGTCACAGTGTCTTTCTCCGGGAGTGCATTTTATACATCCTCCAACAGAACAGCCGTTATTGCAATCATCTGGCTCCCATTCACTGCCATCGTAATCACATTCATAACTTATATTTCCACTACAGTACTGCGCTCCGGGCGTACATATCATACAGTGGTCGGTGCCAGATGTTGAGCAGGCGATGTTACAGTGAGTCACATCCCAGCCGAGACCATTACAAGTTTCCAGGTTATTTCCATTACATTTTGTTCGTCCGACTTCACAGATATTACATTCTCCATTTGTGCATCCATAGTAGCACTCCCACAATCCAGTATAAACCCAAGATCGTGTCGGTCCTCCGGTAATGCTGCCAAATTTCATTTTACATTTATATCTATTTTTATTTTTATCTCCTATTCCATACTGATCACCGCAAGCCATTAATCCTTCCGCAAGGCAAGCATGACATAATTGATTTTCGCAACCGCCGGGGCATTCGTAGTATTTCCAGCCGCTTCCATCCAAATAACATTTTTTTATAGTATCTGAATCAACACATTCAAGGGAGTTTGGTGTGCAAATAGGATTTGTTGGAGGGTTCTCAGGTTTGCAGAAACCATTTTCACATCCATAATGGCAAGCAGGAGTAGTCCAAACTGAACAATCAGATAACTTGTATCTTCTTTGGTCAAATGCGTCGCAATACCATTCTGGGGTGCAGGTGCCTGAAGGTGTTGGATTACATGTGCCAGTAGTGTAATTACATCCATGATTACAGGTTGCTATACCGCTCCAATTACAATCAGAATCCCGATACCCTCGTGTGTTTTCATCTTTGCATTTCCAGCCGGTTGTTTCAGAGCAATTGCTCGTCGTCGTTTCATCTGGAAAACACTGTTCTGTTCCGCCAACATCACAACCATTAGGACAATTTGTTTCGTCAGTCCAAGTGCAATCTGAATTTTGAGATCCAATCGTAGTTGAATTTTTACATTTGCATACCTCTGGACAATTGGAAATACATTGGTTTGCGTCTGTATCATAGTTTAAACCAGAGCAACATGCTTCTGATGTTGGTGAGTAGCTTCCGTCTGGAGCGCAAGTGGTATGGCAAGTATAATCGTCCTCTTGAGTATATTTCCAACAACCGAATTCAGATGCTTCACTTGGTATATCTGTACATATAACTGTCCCAGGATAGTTATATATAGTAAAATTAGGTATTGTAACAAAACATTTATTATCGCTACCCGTACAATTGCATCCTTCTCCAGATATTTTTGTTGTAATATGTGGATATGACTTCTCAGTATTATGTACGGAAAAATCAAATATATGATCATGATAAGTATGCTTGTAAAATCCTTGAATGCCTGTTTCACCACACTTTTTAGCCCTGAGTTGTATATATACTGCACCAGTATCTCCATCTGCATGTTCTTTATAAAAAAATGTTAGTATTCCAACATCTTTTCCATTAACATCCTTGGTAATTTCATGGACTTCAAAACAACGCGTACTTTCCATTGTTTCAAATGCACCATATTCCAGCAGCATCCATGTGGCAGGAAGAACACAACCCGCTCCTGTTGCGCAACTATGAACTCCAAAAGTCAGAGAAGCTGCTGTGAGTCCTGTCCGAAAATTAGTTAAATCTTCATTAGTTGCAGCATTCCCTAATACACAAAAAAATTCATCAGCAATACCATCTAGTTCAGCCCAATAACTTACATATTCAAAATATTCAGGATCGTATATTATCTGTATAGCATCGTGAGTTGCCGGCGTTTCTAATGTGAGATAATTAGGGGTTGTCTCATAAGAAAATTTATACATGATTTTTTCGCCGTTTTCAACCCAGTTATCAGATTTAGGATAAGGCATACAGTATTTTTTGCCCCATACAACATCTTCACAATGACAATGTTCAGGACCTGTAAGTGTCAAGTGAATTTGATCTGCCGTATGTGCACTCACTCCCCCACTAAACCCCAGAATCAAAACAAAAACCACAACCAAAATCTTCCTGACCGAATTTTCCCGTTTATTTTTATCCGTTCTTCCCCCTGATGGAAGGGGTTTTTGTTCAAGTGTTTTTCCCTTCATTTTAATTTTTTGGTAATTAAATTGTAATTCACAATTTCTTTCCCCGCTTTTTTTAATCTCTGAAAACCCCATTTTGGATTAAATTTTGATATAATTAAATTTTGACAATATTGATGTGTAAAATTCCCCCCCAAAGAAATTTCATATAACAAGTTATATATGAACTTATGTTCACATATAACTCTATTTAGAGATATATGCGAACTTTAGTTCGTCTATATCTCTAATGAATGAGAGCGCCCGAAAAAGTCCAAAATTAAGCAAATTTCAAATTTTGGGCTTGCTTGAGATATTGGTTTTGAAAACCCAATTTTGCAAAAATAGGGGTTTTCACGCTCTCTGGATGAATCATGAATATTATTTGTTAAATTTGAATATACAGTTAATTTAGATTTGAGTATAAAAATAAAATTGAATTTCTTTAATTTTTACAGATTCAAATTATCTAATGGGCTTTTAATTTTCCCCAGATTCTTATTGCTTACATGTGTATAAATCTCTGTTGTCTTACTACTTTTATGTCCAAGTAATTCCTGAATATATCTTAGGTCAACACCGCTTTCAAGTAAGTGAGTTGCAAAACTATGCCTCAAACAATGAACAGAAACATCCTTTCTTATCCCTGCGGACTTTACAGCATTATCAAATATTTTTTGCACGCTTCTTATATTCAAGTGTCCTGTCTTTTTTGCCCCTGTAAAAAGCCATTTCTTGGGTTTATGAGATTTCAAGTAAATCTCCGATGTTTCTAATGCTTTATCAGAGAGAATTGTATATCTGTCTTTCCTTCCTTTCGCACCCTTAACACGAATTAACTTTCTCTCATCATCAATGTCTTCAACCTTTAACTTTACAACTTCACTGACTCTCAAACCCGCGGAGTAAATAATCATTAAAATTGCTTTATGTTTGATATTTGAAACCGCAGAAAGAATTTTTGAAACCTCGCCCCCACTTAAAACAACCGGCAGCTTTTTATCCTTTCTCGGTCTCTTTATTTCATACATGAATTTTCTCTTTAAAATTTTTCCGTAGTAAAAATTCAGGGCATTCACTGCAACATTCAAAGTGGAAGCGGAAGCGTCTTTCTTCTCAACAAGATAAAAAAGGTAATTTTTTATGTCGGATTCATCTATATCGGATGAACGATTGCCTGCGAATTTAACAAGTTCCTTGTTGTAGTGAAGGTATGCTTTAACTGTTTTTGGACTGTTTATGAGTTATACGAATAAAGCCTTGAACGACAGTGAAAGGATATTTTCTTGAAACAAGTTCTCTTTCAAGAGTGTAAAATTCCTTTAATTCCAGATCAATACTTATGTCTTCCCCGGGGAACGCAGATAAAATCTTTTCCACAATTCCATCATTGTTTGGAAAATACCAGTATTTCTTTTGAATATGCCACCGGTAGCCGTCAATAGATTTAATCTTCTCGATGTGGTCTGTGTTGTATGGAAATTTAACTGCTATTCTGCCATCAATTTTTTCAACAGAAATCATTTTTCTTGAATATTATTTTAATTGATTAAATTCAAATTCAAATAAATTTCATTAAATATTCATTAATTTAAAATTTTAATAATATAATTCAATAGAACTTCAATTAAGTTTTAAAAAAATAAACTAAAAAATGATTCAAACACATATTTTTACGGCAACGGTTGAGCACAAACCGGGAGTTATGCAGAGGGTTTCTTCAATGTTTTCAAGAAGGGGGTTTAATATTGACAATATTACCGTCGGTCCGACAGATCACCCGGAGATTGCAAGGATGACGATTCTTACAACCGGCGATGACCGTGTTTTAGAGCAGGTCATAAAGCAGATGAACAAACTTGTGAATGTTATAAAGGTAAGCGACATCAATAAGGAAAAGGCGGTGTGCAGGGAACTTTGCCTTATTAAAGTACACACTCCCAAAGAAAAACAGAAATCAGAGGTAATCCAGTATGTTGATGTTTTTCGCGGGAAAATCGTTGATGTTGCAACCGAATCACTAACAGTGGAGATAACGGGCGATGCGGATAAAATTGATGCATTTATCAATCTCATGCGATCATTCGGGATAAAAGAGGTTGCAAGAACAGGAACTACTGCAATGCAAAGAGCGTGATAAACTCTCTTCCGAAAAATTGCGCGGAATACAGGAAATGACGCCCCTCTCCCGAATAAATTTAATATAAATTGTTATGTTGCAGATAGATTGACACTTTTTCGTCCGATCCTTTAAATTAATGATTTTAATCAGTGTTTTATCGTGCCGGACACGGATTTTGTTTTTATCCGAAGCAATGTGCAATTTCACTTTTCCCCCGGGAAGGGGACATTCTTGCTGCAATGTAACATCTAAAAAAACACATCAATATTCTTCAACTTAACCATTTCATCGGACGCTATTTCAACATCTTCTTCCGCTCCGTTTACCTTCACAATGACATCAAGAATTTCCTCAATATCAAGCACGCGGTTTATTACCTGGTTATAGATGACATCCTCGCCGATGTCAAGCGAGTCAATGTAATCTTTCACCCTGTTTTTTGCTTCCGGCTCAATTTCTTTAACGGAAATTTCATCAACTTCCTTTCTTAATTTTAAATTCAATTCAATTCCAATGTCAACAATCCTCGGGCGGTAAAATTCAACTTTTATTCCCGCAGAGCGTGTGTTTTCAATAACCTCTTTTATTTCATCCTCCCACCCGCCGTCTGCAATTATTTTAACAACTCCTGAAACGCCCTCTGGCATGTCTTCAACAACCGCGGAATTAACACCTTCAACGCCCATGACAGCGGTCTTTAATGAATTGTATGTTGCTTTTCCTGCTGCTTCAAGCGCGTGTTTTGCTCTTTTTTTCAGGTCATAATCGGATTCCTCGTCCGAGCCGGTTAAAATATCATTTTTATTTATAACATATTCAATTCCAACAGGGGGCTTCGGCATTACCGTTACCGCACCTGCATTAACATTTCCCTGTTTTCCGGGAACTTCCGATACCGCAAAGACATCTGCAAGCCACCTGTTTTTATCTTCTTTTGAAGGCAGGAGAATTGCTTCTTTTCCTGTTTTAAATGTTTTTACATTTTCAGGAACCGGACCTGCGGTTGAAATAACGGTTCCGCCGGGAATAATTATTTTTTCATACGCAGCGTATTCAACATTAAAAACGGTTTTAATATCCGGCTTTTTTGAATCATTTAAAAATTCAATTGTACTTAAAATTCCTTTTTCACCTTCAATTAACCTGTAACCTGTATCTTCCTCAAACTCCGTTGATTCGGAATTTACGGTACCTGAAATTTTAATTATATTTTTCACAGGAGCATTTTTAAGGACATATCTTTTTCTCCCGTCGCTTATTATTGATTCGGTTTTTGAAATCTCCCCGGGCGGCGTGTTTCTCCCGAATGTTATACTGCCGCCTGCGCGCTCGGGCGGTTTTCTTTCAATACCGAGAATTGAAACAACCATGTCAAGTGCAGAACCCCTTGCCGTGTCAATAAAACCCGAAAGGTAAATCTGGTTCATTTCCTCGTACACAAAATCAATCTCTCTTCCAACCGCTTCAACAAGTGTTCTTGCAACGCTCCCCGGGTTTATGTCCGTTATGCCTGCTGTTTTTGTTGAGTCGCCAAAAATATAATTTACAAGAAAATATGTTGAATCATCGGGTTTTTCACCGTCTTCTTTCCAGGCGATTGAATTATCCTCAAGAGCGTAGTCCCTGTCTTTTTTGAATGCGGTGTTCGTTGCGTTTAATGTACCCTCAATTTTTATGATTTCCCCGGCAGGCGTTGATGAAAGCAGGTATCTTGATTTTCCCGGAACAAATTCATGCCGTTCGTTAACAACTCCTTTTGTTATTCTCGCAAGCACATCCTCTACTATTTCGTTGTAGTGTTTTTTTGCAAATGCCATAATTAAAAAATTATTTTTGAATTTTATTATAATTAAATAATTGAGTATAATTACACAATTTCAAGGTAAAACGGGAATACAATGTTCAGGGCAACTTCACTTTCAATCGGAATCACCGTAATGCTCACATCAACCGAATCCCTGGTTCTTTCTTTAACCGAAATACCCGGGATATCCTTTATACGCGGTTCCTGCATGAGGCATTCCCTGACATACATTTTTATTAGTTCCCTGGTTCTCTCATTGTTTGGCTCGCCGATTAGTTCATAAAGCCGTGAGCCGTAAGCCGGATGCCCGAATTCCTCAAGTTCGCCCTGCCTCGTGCTGATGCGGTTGAAAATCGCCTGCCCCAGGTTGTAGTTTCCGCTCACAACATCAAAATCCCCTTTTGCATTCACCTGCAAATCCCTGAATTCAAGGAATTTATCAACCCGCGTTCCCGACAATTTTAAATCAATCCCGAGCAGTTCCTCTGTCATTTTTGTTGTTATTTTGCTGTTTTTTTTGTATTGTTTTTTTGTATTGTTTCTTAATTATTATTTTTATTATTTACCCGAAAAACACCGTGCCAACGGCAATGACTTTCCCGACAGGCAAATCCGCGGGGTCGTTGCATGTCACTGCCGTATCGCCGTTTCTTGCAGCAGGCTTCCCGTTTATAAAAACCGCCGGGCTTCCTACCTGTATTTTTCCCTGGTTTGAAGGTGGCTTCTGGAACGGACCTCCCTGGGGTATATGCGGCGGCGTGTTCATCGCGGTGCTTCCGACAATTGCAGCCGGTTTTCCTTCAATGAAAACATCACTGCTTAAATCCCCGTTTATTATCCCGTTAAAAGGATGGGGAAGCGGTGTCGGGACAGGTCCCCCCGGTGAGGGAATCATTATTATGTGCGTGTCTGTTGCAACAATTCTGTCGCCCATTTTAGCTGCCGGCTGACCCATTTTTTAATTTAATTTAATTTTAATTTCAATTAAAATTTTTCAATTTATTTTTTTATCTCATTTATTCTACGGCTGTGCCGCCCCGCACTTCCTGCAGTACCTCGCCTGCTTTGGTATAATTTCCCCGCAGTCGGCGTTCTGGCATACCTTGGTGTCCGTTCCCGAAGGAGGAAGTTTCCCGCATCTCGGGCAGGGTTCGCCCTCGGCAAGGAGTTTTGCCCCGCAGTGCATGCAGAACCTCGCAGAAACAGATGTGAATGTCACCTTTGCTTTTCCTTCAGTAAGTCCCTCGCAGTTTCCGGTGATGTCAACGATTTCGGGTGTTGTTGATGAGGTGACCTGTGATTTTTCAACGCTTTTTCCTTTAAGTATTGTCACCCTGTCTGGTTTTATCTCGCCTGAGCCGGATGTGAGTTCAACTATAATATCTTCTTTTGCACCTGTTTCCTTCCCGATTTTATTTAGAATCCTGACAATTATGTCCGCTGATGTTTTACCGTTTGCCGGGATGTGGTCAGGATTTACTTTTATACTTATTTTCGCGGGGTTGCTTAAAAATTTAAATGCAAAAAAGAGAATAATTATTAAAATTATTAAAATTATTATTAAAATTCCCGCGGGCGATAAGATTGCACCGAGGATTTTTTCAAATATGTTTTTATCAAGATTTTCAATGTTTCCAAGAATTGAATTAATATCACTTAAGCTGTTCACATCTCCTATGTCTTCATAAATTTCCTTTGCATCGCCTGCCTTTTCTCTTGCCGTTTCATAGTCCCCTGAAGTAACTGCCTCTTGCGCCTGCTGCATTAACGAATCCGCCTGTGCCTTTTTATCTGCTTTTACTTCCTCGGCACATTTTCCTGTTTCCGGAATGCAGGTTTCGTTCTCGCATTTCTTTAAGTTTGTTGTGCAGTCGCTCCATTTCGCATCCGTGCAGGTTTGAGTTCCCTCGCAGCCGTTTTGGGCTGTGCAGGTTTTTGTGTCCCCTTCACTGCATTCACCGCAGTCGTCAGGGCATGAAGAGATACTTTCACCGGTATCGCAAAATCCGTCGCCGCAGTATGTTGCTTCCGTTCTGCATATCTCATGGACACAAAAATTGCTGACACATGCCTCATTACCAGTACATGCTTCTCTAGGTGCTTTTTTTGGCTTGCATTCATTATTTTCGCAGTATTCCAAGTCCGTGCAGACATCATCTCCGCAGGTCGGCTCCTTGCATTTCCCTTCTATACAACGGTTTTTGCATTCATTATCATTCGTGCAGATTTCATCATTATCTTTTTTTGTGTGGCAGTTAGTATCATTGCCGCAGTACTCTCCAGCTTTGCAGTCAGCATCCTCCCCGCAGAAACCCTCCTTCTCGCATATTGTATTTTTATAGCAATTATTGCTTGAACATTGATAATTTGCATTACATGCTTCACCGTTCGGCTTTTTGCCGTGACATGTGTTATCCGCACCGCAGTACTTTTCAGATGCACAGTCTGCGTTTGTGTCGCAGGCATCACCCGCCTTACATGTCCCTCCCAGGCAGTTCCCGGTTAAACACTCATAGTCATTTGCACACCCGTATCCTATTTCTTTTTTTGGCTTGCATACATTGCTTTCGCAGTATTGCGTTGAAGTACAGCACACCCCTCCGCAGGTGCATACCTTATAAATTGCGGTTTTATCAAGGGTTATTGTCTCAATGGGCGTAAATGCACCTGTGTTTGAAATGGCTAAAAAAATCAAAATAATTATACTTAAAACCATAATCCTTAAATTTTTAAAACTATTTTCCTTTTTATTGTTTATGTTTTTCATTTTCCTTTTTATTGAATTAAATAAATAATTATTATAATTAACTTTAAACATGCATTAAATTAAATATGAGATTTCAAACTATTTAAATCAAGATATTTTATCATCCCGGTTAGTTTTTTAAGTTACATATCCCAGGGTGGTGCTATTTTGTTTGCATCCTGGTATTTCAACATTTTTTACCTGATGCGCGTCTAATTCCGGAGAAAGTTAGCACTGTTTGTCGGACAGTTTCTTTTGCTTTTGTACCATCCAATTTTAGCAAATGCTAATATTTTATAATGAGTTCGATGTAATGAAGAATTGAATTAACGCTTCATCCAGTCATGCTCTCTTTACTTATTAAATTATAATTAAATTGTTTTTATAATTTTAATCAATATTTTCCATGAATTTCTTCAAGCCGTTTAATTAAATCCTTATTCCCGACATGTATCGGTGTTCTCTGGTTCGGGTCATCCGGGAGTATTTCAAGAACAGAACCTTTTTCATTTGAGCATGCCCCCCCTGCCGCTTCAATAATAAACGACATCGGGTTTGCCTCAATCACAAGCCGGAGTTTACCGTTTGGCTTATCAACAAGCGACGGGTAGCTGAAGAAACCGCCGTAGTAGAGAATCTGGTTGAAGTCACCTACAAACGCTCCGCCGTACCTGATTTTTTTACCGGCATCCATCATTTCCTGTACAAACTCCCTGTACGCCGGAGTCCAGTCCTTTGGAAGCCCCCCGATGCTCATCAAGCTTCCCGGCTCCTTTAGTTTCATGTTCTTTCTGCTTAAAAAATAATCAGTTGAACCTTTCCGGTGCTTCACGAATTCATTAACGCCGTCTTTTGTAGCGCACACAAGAGTCGTTATCGGACCGTACAGGTTATAGAAAGCACACACCTGGTTTTTACCTTTTGTGAGGGTTTCCTTTTCCTTATGGACACCGACGATGGTTCCGAAAAGGTTGTTGCTTTCAATGTTTGACGAGCCGTCAAGAGGATCAAGCGTCACAACATAATCACCTGTCTCTTCAGGGTTGTGCAGCGGCTCTCCAAGTTCCTCGGAAACTATTGTTCTAACAACGCCTGTTTTCATAAGTTCTTCAACTAAAACATCGTTTGTCCATACATCAAGTGCTTTTTGCTCTTCCCCGAAAACATTTTTAGTTCCAGCCATACCTCTCCTGTGAGGCAGTTCATTGAAAATTTCATCTGTTAAATTCGCAACAGCATTTATTATCGCTGCAACATCTTCATTTAAATCCGTGGTGTGTTGTTCAAGGGTTTTTTCTGTCATTTTTAGTTTTGGGTATTATTTGTGGGTATTGTTTTAGATATCATAATATTATTTATATTATTTACATTATAACTTATTTACATAGTAATTATTTTAATTAATCCTGATTTTTGGCAATTTTATAAATCTAAATAAAATCAATGAAATCTAATCATATAATTCATAATTGAAAATGATTATACCTATAAGATGCTTTACCTGCGGAAAACCGATAGCACAGGACTGGGAAGAATATGCCGGGAGGGTTTCTGCCGGTGACTCAAAAAAAGAAATCCTGGACTCGTTAGGTTACGAAAGATATTGCTGCAGGCGTATGTTTTTAAGCCACACGGAAATTATTGACGAAGTGATGCACTATAAAATTTTTTAATTTTAATAAAATTTAAAAATAATTTTAAAAATAATTGAAAGGACAATATGGATTATACCCGATTTGAAAAGGCAAGGTTGATTGGCGCAAGAGCATTGCAGATAAGGATGGGTGCGCCGATTTTAATTAAAGTTCCGAGAGATATGACTGCTGCTATGGAAATAGCAAAATTAGAACTTGAAAAAGGCGTGCTTCCGATAAGTGTAAAGAGAAGCGGAGAACCGGAATCATCGTAATCGGGTGCTTTTTTATTTATAAATTTTAAAATTATTGCGGCGGGCTAAAACCACTTTTTTGTTCAAATTTTTTCTAAAATTTTCGTTTTACCTATCGGTAAAGGCATTTATTCGCATCACTCATAATAAATGCGGGGGGAGGGATTCGAACCCACGAAGACTTACGTCACAGGATCTTAAGTCCTGCCCCTTAGGCCGACTCGGGTACCCCCGCATGGAGGTAGTTTTTAAGTGATTATGTAATTTTTCATTAATTAAATTATTAGATTATGATGGGCCCGAAGGGATTTGAACCCTTGACCTCGCGATTATGAGTCGCGCGCTCTAAACCAACCTAAGCTACGGGCCCAAATACGCCTTGGGCAGGACTTGAACCTGCGACCACTCGGTTAACAGCCGAGCGCTCCACCAACTGAGCTACCAAGGCATAAATTTAATTTAAATTTTTAAACTAACTATATAAACTTTGAAAATAAATTAATTTAATGGCATTTATTAATTAAAATTACAATCTAAAAAATAATATAAGACAAGATGATAATGAGTATAGGCAGAGTTTGCAAAATAGTAAAAGGAAAAGAAGCAGGAAAGTACTGCGTTGTTGTTAACCGGCTTGGAAGAAGAGATAAAAATTTCGTAACGATTGACGGTGCAGGTGTTAAAAGAAGAAAGGTTAATACGGCGCATTTAGAGCCGCTTCCTTCTGTCCTGGAAATAGAAAAAAATGCAAATACGGAAGCAGTTGTAAGTGAATTGAGCAAGAAAGGTTTTGGCAGCTAATAAAATGAAAATTTTATGTATAGCAGATATTCATGGTGAACTGGAAAGTATCTTAAAGGTCGGGATGTTTGCAAAGGAGAGGGGAATCCGGGATATTATAATACTCGGGGATTTTACAAAGTCCGGGAAGTTTCGCGATGTAAACCGGAATTTAGGGGACGCGGAATATGTTTTTATCACGCTTGACTCATTTGATTTTAACATACTTGCAATTCCCGGGAATTGCGATTCAAAGGAAATTTTAAAATTATTCAATGAATTTAATTCTAATTTGCACGAAAAAGTTAAAGAAATTTGCGGCATCGCTTTTATAGGACTCGGCGGCTCAAACCCGACGCCTTTTAACACCCCGTTTGAATTCAACGAGCAGGAAATTTACAATAAATTAAAAGAGATTATGGAAAAATGCGCGGACAATAAAAATAAAATTTTGATAACACACTGCCCGCCGAAAGACACGAAATGCGATTACACGGGAAGCGGGCATGTCGGCTCGGGTTCATTGAGAAAAATTGTTGAGGAATTTCAGCCGGGTCTGGTTGTATGCTCTCACATTCATGAATGCGGCGGGGAAACGGATAAAATCGGTGAAACAAAAATTGCAAACATCGGGATGCTCGGCAGTATGAGGTGCGGGATTATTGATACGGGAACACTGGATATTGGACTTATGCGGATGGAATAGTTGATGTTTTTTCCATATTTATTATTATAAATTTACATTCTAAAATTTAATGTTAAAAAAATTATCTAATAAGAAATGATTAACTCAAAAACAAAACTTTTAGCCGTAATCGGACACCTGGTCGGGCACATAAACGAATTTAAAAAATGATTAATTTATTTTAAAATCATAATGATTAAATAACCTAAAAACAATGAAATCCGGGCAAGCAAAAATATATGGAACAAAAAAAGAAGTTATTAACCTGATAAAAGGTATGCCAGAAGAAGTCAGCACAACAGATATAATGGCAAAATTATATTTTCACCAGAAAGTTAATTTGGGGCTTAAAGAACTTGATGAGGGTAAAGGCATTTCCCATGAGGAAGTTAAAGAGCGTATGAAAAAATATGCTTCGGTTCAATGAACATTGGTTCCAAGTGTTTTAAAATTTGTGTGTTTTGATATATCTTCTGGATTTTAATTTTTAATATTGAACTTAATACTTAAATATTACTCAAATATTGAAAAAAATGGAAAAGGCAAAAAATTTGAAAGAAGTGTATAATCTGTTTGATCCGATGACGCCCCTGAAAGGTGATTATCTAAAATCATTTTATGTTCCCCCTTACAGTGAAATAAGACCAAGGTTGTTTGAGGAACTTAAAAGCCCTTTATTGACTTCTGAAAATCCCGACAAATTTCTTTTGTCTGGTTACAAGGGTTGCGGTAAATCAACCGAGCTGAACCGACTGTGTACTGATGAAGACATTAAGAAAAATTTCCTTGTTGTTAAATTTTCAATAAAAGAGGTTCTTGATGTTTTTGATTTTGATTACAAGGATCTACTACTGGTAATCTCGGCACAAATTTATAATTCTGCCAAAAATGAGAAAATTAAGATAACTAAAGATGTTTTAAATGATATTGAAAGATGGACGGATAAGATAGAAATAATAAAAACAAAGACCAAGAGCGGAGAGGTAGAAGGGGGAGTGAAACTTGATTTTATATACGCAAAAATTGGTTCATGGCTCAAAGTTGAAGATTCTACAAGAAAGGAAATAAGAAAGGAAATAAAACAAAAAGTAAGTGATTTAGTTTATAATATAAACAGGATGCTTGCCGATATCCAGAACAGCAAACCAATTTTGCTTGTTATTGAAGACCTTGACAAATTACCCTCGGATTCTGCAATAGAATTGTTTTATTCAAATATATCTCCCTTCATGCAACTGAATTGTAAAATTATATTTACATTCCCTTTTGCTTTGATGCTTTCACATAAGTGGAGTATTATTTCAAGAACATTCAAAAAACCCACAATTATTCCAAACATAACGATTCATACAAAATCAGGGAAAGTCAGAGAGAGGGGTTATGAAATAATGAGTGAAATCTTTTATAAAAGGGCAAATGATAATTTAATAGCAAAAGAGGCTCTTGATAAATGTATAGAATATTCTGGCGGCGTGGTGTTTGATTTTATACGAATAGTGAGTAATTCCGCAAATGTTGCAATGGTTAAGAGAAAGGAAATGATAGAAGAGGATGATGTTCTTGAAGTTGTTATTTCAATGAGAGATGATTACGCGTTTCTGACAAAAGAACATATAGAAAAGTTGAAGGAAGTTTATAAAAATAAAGCTGCAATTGTTGAAGAAGGAAGCAATACAATCAGGGATTTGATCGCAAGTTTATGCATCCTAAAATACTATAATGCAGAACCCTGGTATGATGTTCACCCGATAATTGAACATAATGTCAATCCAATCATTGAAATCATTGAGAAATGAGTTCTTTACTAAAATTAGAAAATGAGATAAGAATCGCAAAAGGAAATGGAGCAATAATTTTTATAGTTTGCGAGAAATGGCAGATTGATGAAATTAAAAATAAATTAATCAACGATTTAAATGAAATAAAATTTGAAGATATTACTCTTTCCCCGGAATCGTTTGAAACAAAATACTTGCCGGGCATTTTACATGAAAAGAAGGTTAAAGGAATCGATGAAAATGTTATTTTCAATGTTTTTGGATTTGAAAAGGGAGTTCCTGAAATTTACGGATTTATCCAGGTTCATAGGGAGACAATTGCGGGAATTGGAAGACCGATACTTTTGTGGGTTCCGGAATATATTTTCAAGGAAATTCCGCTCAAAAGCCCTGATTTTTTCAGGTTCAGATCAAGTGTCTATTGGTTTGTTGAAAAAGATGAAGAAAGTAGAAGAATGCTTCCCGAACCCTCTATAAAAGAACCAAAAACAGAAATTTTTAAATTTGCAGGAAGTAATGAAGAAACTGAGGATATAAAGAAAACAATAAAAGTAGATGAATTCCTATTGAAAGATGCGGATGATTACACGAAAATTTCGCTATATTCGGCGCTTGCTGATTCTTACATGAAACTAAAAGAGTTTGAAAAAGCAGAAGAATCTTGCAAAAAAGCAATTGCAATTGCTGAAAAAAAGAAAGATGAAAACTGGATTTCACTGCTCTCCTTGAAATTAGGATTAATTTATTATTATACAAAAAATTTTGAATATTCAGAAAAAGAATATCAGAAAGTAATAGAGATAAATCCTGAAGATGCAGAAGCCCACGCCAATTTAGGGATTTTATTGGCGGATTTAGAAAGATATGAAGAAGCAGAGAATGAATATGGAAAGGCGATAGAGATAAATCCTGAACTTGCAGAAGCCCATTATAATTTAGGGAAATTGTTGCAAAAGTTAAAAAGATATGAAGAATCTGAGGTGGAACTCAAAAAAGCGATAGGGATAAATCCTGAATTTTCAGAAGCACATGCTCTTTTAGGAAATTTACTGCAAAACTTAAAGAGATATGAAGAGGCAGAAGAGGAATATAGAAAGGCGATAGAGATAAATCCTGAACTTGCAGAATTACACAACAATTTAGGAGTTTTATCAATGAAGTTAAAAAGATATGAATATGCAGAAGAGGAATATAGAAAAGCAACAAAAATAAACCACGACCTTGCAGATGCACACGCAAATTTAGGAATTCTATTACAAATTCTGAAAAGGTACGGGGAAGCGGAGAAAGAATATAGAAAAGCAATAGAGATAAATCCCGACCTTGCAGATGCGCGCTCTAATTTAGGAACTTTATTACAAATTCTGAAAAGGTATAGGGAAGCGGAGAAAGAATATAGAAAAGCAATAGAGATAAATCCTGAACTTACAAAAGTACTTAACAATTTAGGTGTTTTATTAGCTGAACTAAAGAGGTACAAAAAGGCAGAAGAAGCATTCAGAAAATCGATAGAGATAAATCCTGAAGACGCAGATGCACACGCAAATTTAGGTGTTTTACTGCAAAAGTTAAAAAGATATGGTGAAGCAGAGGGAGAATATAGAAAAGCGATTAAATTAACGGACGGATTACCAGATAAAGGATCACGAATACACAGCGATTTAGGTGTTTTACTGCAAAATTTAAAGAAATATGAGGGGGCAGAGAAAGAATTCAGAAAAGCAATAGGGATTGATTCTGAATATGCAGAAGCACATCGAAATTTAGGTGAGTTATTAGTAGAGTTAAAGAGATATGAAGAAGCAGAAGCAGAGTATAAAGCCGCAATAAAATTAAAAGATGAACTGCCGGATAAAGATGCGCACATACACAAAAAGTTAGGATTTTTATTACACAATTTAAAGAAATATGAAGAGGCAGAGGAAGAATACAGAAAAGTAATAGAGATAAATCCTGAAGATGTAAACGCACACATTAATTTAGGGACTTTATTATACGATTTGAAAAGATATAAGGAAGCAGAGGGAGAATACAGGGGAGCTATGAGGATTAACCCTGAATATGCAGAAGCACACAGCAATTTAGGACTTTTATTAATAAAATTAAAAAGATATGAAGAAGCAGAAGAAGAATTTAGAAAAGCAATAGAAATAAAGCCTGAATATGCAGGAGCACAAGGAAGTTTCGGGGTTTTGTTAGCAGAACTAAAAAGATATAAGGAAGCAGAAGAAGCATTCAGAAAATCAATAGAGATAAATCCTGAATATGCAGAAGCACATGCAAATTTAGGAAGTTTATTAAAACATTTAAAAAGATATAAGGAAGCAGAGGACGAATTAAAAATTGCATACGAATTGTTTTTGGAGCAAAATCGGCTTGATGATGCCTTTGAAGCTTCCCAAATGTTATGGGAAAATAGGCAATTCACCCGAAAATAAATTTTAAAATTAATCCCACTTATAATTATTAACATTCACGATAAATAAAAAATGATTAACTCAAAAACAAAACTACTCGGCGTGATCGGACACCCGATAGGGCACAGTTTATCCCCCCTGATGCACAACACCGTCTTTAATGAATTAAATATTAATTCAATTTATCTTGCATTTGACATCAAGCCGGAAGACATCGGCAGGTTTGTTGAAGGGGCAAAAGCAATGGGCATTGTCGGAATAAATGTGACAATTCCCCATAAGGTTGGAATTATGAAATACCTTGACGAGATAAGCAGGGAAGCGGAATTAATCGGTGCCGTGAATACAGTCAGATTCGGCGATAAAATTAAGGGCTACAATACGGACGGTCTGGGCTGCATCCGTGCATTGCAGGAATCTGGTGAGGAGATCGCGGGAAAAAATATTTTCATAATCGGTGCGGGAGGCGCTGCCCGTGCAATTGTATTCCAGTGCGTTTTAGAAGGTGCGAATGTGACGATTACAAACAGGACAGAGGAGATGTTTATGGCATACGACCTGAGCAGTGACATCAG
The DNA here is from genome assembly GCA_001723845.1 of Candidatus Altarchaeales archaeon WOR_SM1_SCG. Lineage (GTDB taxonomy): Archaea > Altiarchaeota > Altiarchaeia > IMC4 > WOR-SM1-SCG > WOR-SM1-SCG. The sequence goes on along the minus strand of MCBE01000011.1, from coordinate 1,134 downwards.
GGAAAAATTAGATAAAGGTGTCCCGGTTATTGATTTTGATAATGAAGCAATTGCTGATGCACTAAATAATTCGGATATTTTGATTCACACAACACCTGTCGGGATGTTTCCGAATGTTGATAACTGCATAATTCCCGGAGAAATCATCCCCCCGCATTTAACTGTAATGGACATTGTGTATAACCCGGTTGAAACAAAGTTCTTGAAACTTGCGGCAGGGAACGGATGCAAAATTGTTCCGGGAATCGGGATGTTTGTTCACCAGGGGGCTGAAGCATTGAAAATCTGGTTCCCCGGTATTGAGCCGCCGGTTGATTTGATGAAGAAAGTGGTGATGGCGGAATTTAAAGATTAATTTAAATAGCGTCAGCATGAACAGAATGAGCATAAAGAGGGTGCCAATGAATTGGCACCCTCAGGGGGATAGAGTGGACACTCAAATTTTAAATTTTTATTAAATATTGATAAATTTATTAAATTTTATTAAAAATATATACTTATTATATATTAGATTGGAACTCTTTATAAATTGATTGAAAATTTTTAATTTAAAAGTTGGAACACTCCCAAAAAATTTATATTTTAATTTCTTTATCCTGCCCGTTACTTACTTCTATAAATGCCTTCCCGATACCGTAACCGATGTGTGTTGCACCTTCTGCGAACAGGTCATAAAAAGTCGGCTCATGGTACAGGTATTTAACTCTCGGCTCACCCTCAATTCCCGCGAGTTCTGCCGCTGCGAGGGTTGCATCATTAAGGTTCCCGAGTTTATCCACAAGCCCGTTTTCAACGGCTTCGGATCCGAGATAAATATCCCCGTTTGCGATTTCTTCAATATCTGAAATTTCCATGTTCCTGTTCTCTGCTACATCGCTTATAAAGTGGTAGTAAATTTTATTAATTATTTCCTGCAGCCGCTCTTCTTCTTCTTCCGTCATGTTCCTGTAAGGGCTTCCGATGTCTTTTTTCTCACCCGATGTTATCACTTTAACATCAATTCCCAATTTGTCAAATAACTCCTTAGTTGTTCGGCTGTTTCATCTGGTAAACTACCCAGGTATAATACTATTCTCTTTTCATTTTTCTTTGTTTTTTTATCCCAGTATGGTTCAGCAATGCTGTAATATGTAT
>MCBE01000010.1 GCA_001723845.1 Candidatus Altarchaeales archaeon WOR_SM1_SCG | reverse complement strand
TCACCAGAAAAATAAAGAGAACTTTTCTTGGACTTTCGAGATTTTTAATATTTTTAGAATGAATTTTAATAAGAATTTAATGAAACTTGGAACAAAATTCCAGGTTTATGTAATGTGACATTATAATTGTATTTAATTAATTACATCATGTTATCCTTTATTCTTTCACCGCGCACCCGGGACAAATCAACCTCATCTTACACCTCAAGCATGCCTTTTTCCTGCCCGCTGTCCCGCTGTAAATTGAAATTAAAATTAGAAGAACAAGAACTGCCAATTTAACCGCCGTAAATTCCAGGTAAATTGAAATAATAATTAAGACAAGCGGGATTAAAGTCAAAAGCCCGTAAGTCAGGGGAGCGAGTTTCACACCGGCACTTTTACCGAACTTTTCAATATCGCCTTTTTTGAAAAACAATGCTGAAAGCTTCCCCCAGCCGATAGAACACCATTTGCCATAGTAACAGCAGTTCGTGCAGACCAGTTTCCTGAGTACGATAAAAACCATTAAAACTGCGAAGGCAAGGTAAATTCCGGCAATGAGTGGGCTGAAAAACCAGCAGGCGACAGTTCCGAGAGTAATCCAGAGGAGCATTGCAAGGTTGCCTATTAACGCACTTGATTTGGGGTATTCTTCTAATCCGTTTTTGTATAGTTTTTCCATTTTCATGAAAGCACAGCGTTTATGGGAGTTTCTGAGTTGCCCATTATTTTAAGTTAGGTTTTCCTGCAGATTGAAGTTTTGCATTCAAAGCATTTCTTTTTGCTTTTGTTCTTTCTGGAGCCACATAATAAAAATCAAATAATCCTTCAAGAACATTGAGTATCCATTCTGTTTCGCCTTCTTCAACATCAACAATTTCCCCTGTAGACTCTGATTTAATTGGATGGGCTGCAAAATTCCCAATAACTCTGATTCCATCAATTTCTTTGCTTAAATGTGTTGGTAAGGATTTCATAGCTTCATCAATTTCTTCACTTAAATTTTTTTTTGAAATGTTTTGTTGATGTAGCATATTTTGCAAACATCTCCTCGCAAGAGCCGCCGCCGCCTTTTTGCTTAAATGTTCAACTAAACAAGCCTCTTTATAGTCCAGAGCAATTTCTGGTGGAACTTCTTTTGGACACGGGTCTCTTATAACTCCAATTGGGTAAATCATTTTATCCTTAAAGAATATTACTATTTCGTCACAATTTGTACATCTACTCATTTGAAGCACACTTAATGCGTCATTAGAACCATTAACTAAATATTGCATTGATACAGCACTTTCCTTATTATTCATAACAGACTCAAATCTATTAGGAGTTTTGCAATGTGGGCAAGTACCTTTTTGGTGTGGTGCAATTGTCATAATTATCAATAAGTGTTGTTAAATTGAATTTTTTTATTAATTCATTTACTTCTACTTCCCCCCAACCTTCTTCAACCCCTCCTCCAAAACCTTCCCTGTCCCTCCAAGATTCTTAATCCCTTTAATAAGTTCCGTGAATTCCAGCGGCAGCACAACAATTTTTGAATTATTCTGTATGCCTTCCTTGAATGCCTCAAGGTATTTAATTGAGAGAACTTTATCGTCAACCTTACCTTCATGTATTCCCCGAAAGACATTTACTATCGCCTGCTGCTCTCCTTCAGCAATCACAACTTCCTCGTACTTTTTTGCGTCAGCAACGGTTTTTATCGCTATTGCTTCTCCTTCAGCCCTGAGTATCTTTGCCTGCCTGTCTCCTTCAGCTTTGTTGATTTCCGCCTGTCTTGCTCCTTCAGCGTCAAGTATCGTTGCTCGTTTAAGCCGCTCTGCTTTCATCTGCCTGTGCATGGCTTCCGTAATATCTACCGGGGGGTCAATTTTCTGTATCTCAACTCTTGTCACGCGAACGCCCCACGAATCGGTTGCCTGGTCTAAAACATCCTTTAAATTTGCATTTATTGTTTCTCTTGAAGTCAGCGTCTGGTCAAGTTCCATGTCACCGATAATATTTCTTAAATTCGTCTGGGCAAGTTTAATAGATGCTAATCTGAACTGAGCAACATTATAAGTCACTTTCACAGGATCCGTTATCTCATAGTATATGACCGCATCAACTGTAACAACAACATTATCCTTTGTAATTACTTCCTGCGGCGGGACATCCATGACCTGCTCTCGCATATCAACCTTCCTGAGGTGCTCCATAAACGGCATAATAAATTGTATCCCCGGCTCAACTAATCGCTGGTATTTCCCCCACCTTTCAATTAAACCTCTTTCATGCTGATTGACAATTTTTACCGCCATGCTTCCAAATATAACCACCACTATTGCAAGTGCTATTAATATCGTGTCTGCCATTTTTTGTTTGTTTTTTGTTTGTTTTTAATTTTTTATAAATTTTTAATTTTTTATTAATTTATCTCAAATACCCTCAACAATCATTTTTGTCCCGTCAACCCTCAAGACCCTGACATCCTCGCCTTCCTCTACTTCTCCTGCTTCTGTTATCGCCCGCCATTTATTATCCAGGACAAGGATTTTTCCTCCCGTTCGCGTTATTTTTGAAAGAGCGATTCCTTCCTGCCCGATGTAGCGGTCAACATTCGTTGGTATTGTTTTCTGCTCGGTATGTTTTTTGAGAACCGGCTTTACGCCCATAATTGCAATAAAACTCGTTAATGCAAATACTAAAACCTGTATTGATGTGCTTGGTGTAAAGTATGCGGCAATTCCTGCTGCAATGCACCCCAGTCCCAGGAGCAGAAGTATAAGCTGCGTTGCTCCGCCAAAAAGCATTTCCCCTGCTATGAGTATTAGCGCTGCTACCAGCCAGGATGTGGAGTCCATGTTAATTATTAATTATTAATATTAATATTAATATTATTTAAAATTATATGTTGCGTCCAATCAAGAATGTCACCTTGCTATCCTGCGAAATCCTTGATTCCTGCTCTTTATCCTTCTTTTTGAGTGGTTTGAATCCGGAATCATTATCCGCCTTTATGCTGTGCGGCACCCCGTATTTTTCAATACTTATCCTTATCGCAAGCATATTATTAGAGAGCATCATCTTTTAAGGCAAATATTCCTGCAAGTATCCCCCCTGAGTAATCATCTTAACCTTTTTAAAAGGTTATATGCACATGATAAATTAATTATATCTTAAATCTTATATATTAATAGTGACATTATAGCTTATGCGAAAAAGGGTCAATCTATCTTAGGCGTAACAATTTAATAAAATTTAAAAATATAAAATAAATTTAAAATGCCCCCTTCAAAATCCGAAAAAATTGCAGGCAAACTCCCGCATTTCTACAAATCATGGGATTGTGATTCCCTGGTTTTTAAATTCATTGCCGCCGCCGGAACGCAGCTTTCTGAAGCAGAAAAGGACTTATTTAAAATTCTTGAATCCCACTGGGTCGACACTGCAAAACAGGATGACCTGGACAGGGTTGGTAAGATATTTAATTTAAAGAGAAACCCCGGTGAGACCGATTTTGACTACCGGATCAGGATTAAATCGTCAATCCAGGAATTTAAGGGGGGCGGGACAATAAACGCGATTGAAACCGCTTTAAGAGCCGCTCTTTCACTTCCTGATGACTACAAAATTGAGATTGTTGAAAACCCGGAAAAGAAAATTAATTACAGGCAAAAGGCAAAAGCAGGTGATGAGTCCGGGACATGGAAAGTGAAAAGCGAAAGCGTTTCCGATTCAAAACTTACAATAACAATCGCAGTTGAAAGTTCTCCTGATGAAAATAAAACAAAAATTAAGAACCCTGAACTTAAAAACCTTGAGACGGGAGAGTCAATATCATTCAGCGGCTCAATTTCAGAGGGCGAGAAACTAATAATAAAAGGCGGCGCAGGAACGCTGGACGGGATTGATGTCACGAATAAATTATCAATTATTAATAAAAATAAAAATTCAGATGAATTAATGCTTCCAAGGAGGGATTCCGCCTGGGAGTACACCGAAACCCTCAAAAGCAGCATCGGTAGATTTGATTTCGCAAAGTTTGACGAAAGCGTTTTTGAAGTCGGCGTTCCGACAGCAGACATTGAATTCCTGTGGACGGCTGATATGCAGTCAACATTTGAGGTGCTTCTGCCTGAAAGCATCTTAGAAAAGCAGGGGGTTTCAAAAGAACATATCAGGGGAATTGTTGACAGGATTAAAGCCGCGGGAGTTGAAGGAACCGTGAAATTCATATAAATTCATATAACTTCATATAATTGAACTATTTTTTATCTCAGTTTAATCAGTTTATAAAGGAATAATATGTAATAATTAATATAATAACAAAATTTTTAAAAAATTAAAAACTAATAAAAACTAATAAAATAAAAAGAAAATGACTCGTATATTACCTGGTGTGGAAATTGAAGTTATAAAGGAAATTGTACCCCAGCAGATTAACCCTTCGGGGATTGCAGGAATGATAGGAACCGCTGAAAAAGGTCCTGTCGCAACGCCTGAGCGCGCCGGAAGTTACAAGGAATTTACTGAAAAATTCGGTTCAAATTATGACTATACGCTGACAAAGGATGTGAAATTAGCGTTTCAAAACGGCGTGTATGAAGTTGTGGTTGTAAGAGTTACCGGAAGCGGCGGAAAAACAGCGGAATTAACACTTAAGGACTCTAAAGGTAAAAATTCAATTAAAATTCAGGCAAAGTCAGAAGGTGAGGCGGGAAACAGCATAGATGTTAAAGTTGAAAAAGGCGAAGGAGAAGGCAAAAGTATGCTTTCCGCAACCGACGGCTCGGTAATTGAGGTCTATGAAATTTCCGGCAAAAACGAGGAACTTGCAGATAAAATAAACCGGGAGTCGGCAATTGTTTCAGCGGAAGCAGCAGGGAAAGGAAATCCTGAAGGCGAAGGAACTCTTTTCGGGGGAGCAAGCGGGAAAACACCCTCGCTGAAAAGTTACGAAGACGCACTTGAGAAACTTGAATCAGAGCAGGATGTTGATATTGTTGTTGCCTGCGATGTTTCTGACCCTGCCGTGCATGCTGTAATTGACGCCCACTGCAAAAACATGAGCAAGGAAGCGAAAAACAGGATCGGGATTGGAACTGTAGGAAAAGACGAAGGCATTGGCGACATTGTAAAAAGAACGGATGTTTTGGCAAGTGAAAGGTTTGTCGTTGCCGCACCTTACGGTAATTCCGGGGCGGTTGCAGGTTTAATCGGGAATTTGAATTACTATGATTCCCCGACATTTAAGCCGATCGCGGGTGTCTCCGAACTTGAAAAAAGTTATTCGCCCTCGCAGTTAAGGAAATTACTGACCTCCGGGATTTTACCGCTTGAAGCACAGAGGGGCAGGGGCATAATTGTCGTTAAAGGCATTTCAACAAGCAAGGAGCAGATAAGCGTCACAAGAATAGCGGATCATGCGGTGCGCGGGGTAAAAAATGTTTCGGATAATTTCATAGGAACATTAAACAGCCCTTCGGGAAGATTAGCGCTTAAAGAGAAACTTCGCGAGTTTCTTGAACTCATGGAAAACGAGGGTGCAATTGTTCCGAGTACCGACCTTTCGGAGCCGGCATTCATTATTGATGTATATTCATCCGAAGCCGACTTTGCTCAAGGAATTGTGAGAGTTGATATGGCAGTTCGCCCCGTAAGAGCAATTGATTACATTTACGCGACAATACTTGTGGAGGCATGAGCAATAAAATAAGTGAAAATTAAAATAAAAAATGATAAAAAATAATAAAAAATAAAAATAAAATTTAATAATAATTTAAATTAAAATTTCAATACACAAAAAATAAATAAAATAAATTAATAAAATAAAATGGCATCAACAATATTATCTGCAAAAGCAAGCGAGGTGAAGGTTGACGGAAGCACAATAGAGGGCTTGCAGTCAATAGATTATAAAGTTAACAGGAACCGGACAAACATTGAGCAGGTAGGAAGCGATGAGAGAATGGGCGTTGACTACGGCTTAAAGGATATAACAGGAACGCTAAAGGTGACATCAACAAGCAAGAAACTTGACAACCTGCTTGGGAAATCATCGGATGAAGCGGAATTCCAGATAGTTGCCGTGTTAAAGAAGGGAGATACGACATACACGATAACATTTGACCACTGCTATCTTGACGACAAGAGTTTTATAATGGATGCAAACGGTGTTGGCACAAGTACATACGCATTTTCTGCAACAAGCGTAAAAGAAGAATAAATTTAATTAAAATTAAAGATGAAAAAATTAACTAAAGAAGACATCCTGAAAGGGAAAAGCAAAACCGAAAACCTTTTTGTTGAAACTTATGGCGCGGAAGTGGAGATAAGACCGTTAACAGACGGCGAGTTAACCGAAGTTTTTGCTGCAATAGGAAACATACCCTTAAATGAAAAGGGCGTTCCCGATATTTCAAAAATTGATATAATAAAAAATTTTGAAGCCCTGAGAATCGCGGTCTCAAAAGGAATGACAAACCCTAAACTGACCCTTGAGGAAGTCGGGGACATGAAGTTCGGCGCCCCGGAATTTATCGGCACAAAAATACTTGAACTAAGCGGGATACCCATGACCGGGAAGGAAAGAGTAAAAAAAAAATAGAACTTGAAAGGTTTGTAAGAAGTGCCGAGGGACAGGAACTTACGGTACTCTGCCTTGACTATAAATATAAACTTGCTTCTCACCAAAAGGATTTGACAAGAGACCAGATTGATTTTTTAGTTGCTGCTCTTGCATACAGGATAGAGCAAAGCATCCCTGAGGAGAGAGGCAAAACAAAAATTATAATTACCCCCGATGAAGATTAACAACAATGCCTGAAGGATTTGACGAGGTTATGGAACAGGTGGCAGGTGTAAGTGCTACTTTTTCAAATTTATCCGCGGAAAGTGCAGGAGTAACACAAGCAGCATCTTCGGTATCCTCAGGTCTTGGTGAAGCGGCAGGTGCCGTATCGTCTCTTACGGATGCACTGCCGGATGTTACAGGGGGAGTGAATTCTGTTGTGTCGGGAATAAGTGATGCTCTTGGCGGGTTAGATGCGGGAGGGATGCTTGGGAATTTAACTTCCGGGATAAGTGATGTGCTTGGTGGGTTGGATCGCATATAAATTATTAGTATTCTTTAAAAATAAATTATGTAAAAATTATAGGTTTGATTGTATATAATATATTAAAATTCATTTAAAAAGTTAAAAATTATAGTATAAGTTTGTGTA
>MCBE01000009.1 GCA_001723845.1 Candidatus Altarchaeales archaeon WOR_SM1_SCG | reverse complement strand
TCTTATCACTGATGGTAATTTCCCGATAGGAAGGGGCATAGGACCTTCCCTTGAAGCAGTAGATGTTCTTCTTGCTCTCGGGAATAAAGGACCGAGGGATTTAATAAATAAAGCACTTGATATGGCAACAGCGGGACCTGACCTTGATTATTTTATCGTCTGCCGGTGCAAGATTAAGCGCGCCGCTCCATACAATACATCCTCCTGTTTTATTTACAATTTCCTTGATTTCATCCGGCTTAAAGGAAACATCGGAAAGAACTTCCATAGTATCGGCTGTTCCCGATGCGGAAGTAATCGCTCTTGAAGATGTCTTGGGCATTGTAAGTCCTGCCGCTGCAAGGATTGGAACGAGAAGCATTGTTGTCCTGTTTCCCGCAACGCCCCCGATGCAGTGCTTATCAACAACATTATCCCCGAAATCAAGTGTTTCTCCCGTATCAACCATTGCATTTGCAAGAGAAACGGTCTCATCCATCTCATAAGGGCGCATGTAACTGCTTACAACAAAAGCCGCGGTTTCAATGTCGCTCAGGTTATCATCAACAATATCCTGCACGATTGTCCTGATTTCGGTATCATTTAATTTAAGCCCGTCCATCTTTTTCCTGATGAACATGAGTGATTTAGGGCGGTTTGCTATTTGCAGCGAAACAACATCGCCGTCTTTCAGCGAAAGTTCCCGCTCAACCTCATCAAAGACACCTATTTCGCCTTCATTAACCGATTTTGTTGTTGTGTTAACGATTGCAATCGCAGTTTTCCCGTTACTTGAAATTTTCACCCTGTCTGACGGGTGAACGCCTAATTCTTTAGCATCCTCAAGATTCAGGACAATGATGGGCTTTACGGCATCAATGTGCTGTATTTTTGTTTTCAGGTTCATTGTAATTAAATTTTAATTAAATTTTAATTAAATTTGAATTTTATTGATTATTTTCATTGATTGATTATTTTTCATCCTTCATCTCTAATTTTAATTGTGCCGCCTGCACGGCTTTATGGCAACCTTTATCCTGTCTTCCGGCAAGAAAAAGTAATTCAATCTGCTCCCTGCCTTTCCCGACGCAAAGTATAATTCCTGCGGGAGGATTCTCATCTTCAAGTATTTCATACTTTTCAATGTACCCGGGATAAAGTTCTACCTGCCATTATATCCTGCCCTGAATTTAGCAAGTTTTAAATCAATTACCATAAAGCACCCCAGCCGCCTGTGGTAAAACAGCAAATCCATATAACTTTAAATGTGCATAAACTTTTTTGATTGTTATGTATTGTGATTTTATTTAAAAATTTTATTCGGGGATTACTTTGTTTGTAATTTATTCGCCCCCATGATTATGAGTTAAAAACGCGCCGTCTATGAGTAATATAGGTAGATACTGCAACAACAGTCGCATGTATAATGTATCCCGGGTAGGGAACGAATAGATGAATATCCTGCAACAGCAGAAAAATATGACGAGAAAAATATATATTTACAATCACAATTATTATATATACCCCACAGGTTGAGATGATGAAGGTGTTTGTCCTCTTCCTTGCATTTCCCCTATCATTTTAAAAGATGTGTGAAGTGCAGATACCTCATCGTTTTAACTTAAATTTAGAGGGAACAATAAAGAATGATAAAAATAATCAAATTTAATTTAAAATTTATGTCAAAACGGAGGTGTTTTTCATAGATGAAAAAGAAAAAAAAGAATAAATTTCCGAATATCCGGGTGAATAAAAATGTTTTAAAATTTGTCGGTCTTTTACTGCTATATTCAATCACCATGATCATATTTTTCATCGGAATAGATAAAAACCAGGAATTTTTTATTGGACTCACTGCAAAGACAACATCTTTTGTTCTCAACCTCGTGGGAATTAATGCCGTATTGGGCGAAGGTTCAACAATATTTTTAAGCGGTCTTTCGCTTGAGATAATTTTTGAATGCACAGGAGTTCTTTCAATGATTGCATACTCCGCATGTGTTCTTGCATATCCTGCAACCTGGAAGAAAAGGGCAGCAGGAATCCTTTTAGGAGTTCCCGGGCTTTTTATTATAAACATAGCACGGCTTGTTTTTTTAGCGTTTATTGGAATTTATTATTCGGCAGAGGTATTTGAGTATATGCACGGTTATCTCTGGCATATAACACTTGTGATATTTGTTGTCCTTATATGGCTCTTGTGGATAGAAAAGGTGGTGCAGAAGGAAACGATATAAAATAAAAATATTAAAAAAATTGAAAAGATATAAAAGATATATAAAGATTAAAAACAAATATATATAACAAGCATTAAACTTAAACATTTAAAATGGAAGGAAAAATGAAAAAAAGGTTGAAGAAAAATGAAAATTTTAAAAATATTTTTTTCTTTAATCGTATTTTTGCCTCTGGCTTTATAATTTTTATTATATTGATGATCCCTGAATTCGCGATTGCAGATGAAGATAATCAACCTTTCACTGTAAATTTCACAAAGGAGGTAATCCCCACAGATCTGGTTCTCTGTGAACCTGCCACAATACGGATTAATGTCACTGTAAAAGGCACCACTTATAATGTGTCCCACCCCGCATGTACCATGCTTGTTATTGATACTTCGGGCAGCATGGGCATGATTTATGATCACAGACGAATAGTTGAGTATGCAAAAGATGCTGCAAAAACATTTGTTGGGACAATGAATTTTTCCAGAGATACTGTTGGAGTTGTTACTTTTGATAACGGTGCCAGATTGGTACAGAACTTAACTGATAATGCTACCAAAGCAAATAATTCCATTGCAGGCATAGATTACACTTACGGAGGGCGTACAAATATAGGTGCCGGTATAATGATGGCTCAGCAAGAGATTGAGAATAACTGTCAAAACGACTCTACCCCCATTATTATTTTACTTACTGACGGGGTACCCAATGAACCGGGTGGTGATGTTCAACCTGCCATAAACTATGCAAGAAACCAGGCAGATAAAGCAAAGGGTAAAGGTACAATGATATTTACAGTAGGATTTCTTGAGCGGCTTAGTTCTCCTGACAAGCAACTTGCTGAGGATCTTTTAAAATATATTGCAACTGATGAGGGTATGTTTTATAAGGCGATCACTCCCGCAGAACTTGAGGGTATTTATATTGTTATTTCTCAAGAGATGAGTAACATTGCAATGAGCAGTCCTATTGTCGTGGATTATGTTCCTTCAAATATTACTATTTTAGATGTCCTGGGAAAACACAATATTACTTATCTACCTGACGGAACTCAAAAAATTATTTTTGAAACGAAATATCTTTCTGTAAACGAAACATGGGTAATTGAATTCAATATAACTGTAAACCAGTCAGGATACTTTTCAACTAACCTCAACCTATCCATTATATACCTGCTTGTAAACGGAACGAAGATAACAAAACCAATAAACGTAACTTTTCCGTATGTAAACGTGACAAAGCCATTGGACATCAAAAAGACATCACCAGGATATATAACTATTGGAAAAGAATTTAATTATACATTAAATATAAAAAACATTGGCAACCTCCTCGTAAATAATATAACTTTGAGTGACATATTTCCTGCGAACATTTCATTTGTTTCCCTCTACTGCAATTATACTGGTTTCAACTGGACGTATTCCAATCAAACGCGTCTGTTGATAATAGATAACATAACTTTCCTTGAAAGCAACGAAAGTATCACCTGCAACATAACAGTCATACTCAATGAAAGTGCTGCGGGGAATTTAACAAATACCCTGAATGCTACATACAGTTACCATCCCTGCTTTTTAAATGGAATAGAAAGTGCAACCACGACTACAAATGTTGCCACAATAAGCGTCGTTAAAACCGTAAACGAATCAATTATACAGTCCAGAGAATCGGTAAATTACACTTATGTTATAACAAATATCGGAAATGTTGTTTTATCCAATATCACCTTAAATGATGATAAGTATGGTGTAATAAACTGCCCGTCGGATACGCTTGCACCGGGAGCAAATATTTTATGTTGGACAGTACAACAAATAAATGCTACCATAACAAATAATGCTACAGTAACCGCAGATGCACCAAACGGGGATGATGTTTCTGCCTGGGACACCGTAACCGTAACCGTGATCGGCCCCCGGCTCAATATTACAAAGACTGCAAACACAACGATGGTGCAATCCGGAAAATCGGTAAATTACACTTATTTTATAATCAATACCGGAGATGTTTCATTGGTTAACATCACCCTAACTGATGACAGGTATGGAATGATAGCATGCCCGTCGGATACGCTTGCGCCCGGGGCAAATATGACCTGCTGGACAGTACAACAAATAAATACCACCGTAACAAATAACTGTACGATAACTTCAGACGCGCCGAACATGGATGATGTTTCTGCGTGGGACACTGAGACAGTAACTGTTATCAGCCCCAAAATCAATATTACGAAGAAGGCAAACCAGACAACTGCGCAGTACGGAGAATCGGTAAATTATTCTTATGCCATAACCAACACAGGAGATGTTAATTTATCCGATATTAACTTAACTGATGACCAGTACGGAGACATAAACTGCCCGTCGGATACGCTTGCTCCCGGGGCAAATATGACCTGCTGGACAGTACAGGTAATAACTGATAACATAACGAATATTGCTTTTGTGACTGCAAAAGCGCCAAACGGGGATAATGTTTCTGCACAGGATAATGAAACAGTGGTTTTGTTTAAACACACCGTTAATTTTAGGATTAACGTAATTGACCCTATCCGCGGCGGGAAGGTCTGTGCAAATCTATCAACAAATATAAAGGCAAATATAACAATTAACGCTACAGATCCTTATGACCCACTGCTTGAAAATGTTTCCGTGTGCATAAATGTAACCTGTTCCGGAGGTTATGTTTTAAACGAGAAACAATATGTTGATCTTTCGGGAACACTCTCAGCAGTTGTTGTATTTACCATAAAACCCGAAAATATAGGGCAGTGTGATGTAACAACATGCGTTGACTGCGATGCCGTAATTATTGAAACCAACGAAGCAGACAACTGCGGAAACGCTACATTTAATGTTATTAAATGCATTATACCGACTCCGCCAAAGCCGGTCCCGGTTTCGCCCTTAGTCCCGCTTGCAGTAATCGGGATAATAACTGCAATTGCAGTTTCAAGAATAAGAAAATAAATGGCTACACAATACCACAAGGGAGTAAATTTTGAACGGGAAATCGTACATAAATTCTGGAATAACGGCTGGGCTGCTATGCGTGCTGCTGGAAGCGGAACAATAGCGGTTCTTGTCCCGGATATTATCGCAATAAAAAATAATGATGTAATTGCAGTGGAATGTAAAACAACAACAAATGACAGGTTAAGTTTGAAAAAGGACATAACGCAGCTCCTGGAATTTTCAGGAATAACTGGTGCAAGAACCTATATCGCGATAAAATTTTTGCGGGAGAAACCCCGTTTTTATAAGGTTGAGGCATTTGTTTTGAAAAATAAATATACAATTTCCGTTAAGGACGCATATCTCGGTTTTGAATCATTGATAGGAGAGCAGATGATGCTTTGAATTTTAATTAAAATTTCATTTCAAAATCACCGCATCATTCAAGAGGTCCAGGTAATCTGAAAGCAGCCGGGTTATAAGAAAATTTTTCCTTACTTTCTCTTTGCCTTCTCTGCCCATCTTTTTCGCAAGGCAAGGGTCCTGCAAAATTTTTATGATATTATCTGCAAATCCTTTTGTATCGTAAGGTTCAACTAAAAAGCCGCTTTTTTTATCTTCTATTTGAAGCGATATTCCCCCAACATTTGATGCTACGACCGGTTTTTTCTTCCAGAGAGCTTCGGTTACAGTAAGTCCGAAACCCTCTTTTATTGACTTTTGTATTATAACATCAGAACTTCGCTGCAAGACATTTACAAGAATGTTGTTTTCGCTTGTTACAAGTATGATGTCTTTATTTTCTATTAAATTGTTTGCCTTTCGTTTTATATTTTCATAGATTTGATAACCTTCCGGGTCATCCGCTGCCATGCTCCCGCACAAGATTAACCTGCAATCATTCTCGTCTTTTACGCGTTTAAAAACATCTATTACCCCCTCAGGGTCTTTCCATTTATCAAATCTTGATACCTGCGTTATCAGCGGTTTGTCCGTTGGTATTTCAAACTTTTCCAGGTACTTTGAAATAACCCCTCTCGAAATCTTCTTATTCTTTGGGGACAGCGGGTCAATGGCAGGATAAATAATTCTTTGTTCTACTGGTAAATCGCTTTTTTTATATTTCTCATTAGAAACAAGAACCATGTCATACCGGACAATAAATTCCGTAAGAAAATCCATGAGTTTTTTATCAGGGGTCTCACAGTCAATATGGCACCTCCAGATCCACGGCTGTTTCTTCTTATAGAACTCTATGAGGGGCAGGGGCTGCGGGTCGTGTACAATTACACAATCGTGATTTATATGTGTATAAACAGAGAAATCCTTATTAGCCTGCATATATAAGCGTTTTTTAATTTCAGTGAAATTTATTTTTTCTCCCTGAAGAGCATTGTGGAATTTCTTGGTTATTATAAAAAAATCAGGAGTTCCGTGAAAAGTTTTCCAATCGGCATTTATCCCTATATCATTCATCAGAGGCACAAGAGAGTTCAGAAGTTCAGCAACACCTCCGCCCTGGTAAGTAGAGTTGATGTGTAATATATTCTTGCCGTAAAGTTCTCTTGCATTTGCATGTATTGCAGATATAACACTACTTCCCACGATTTCCCTGTAATCTTTTAAAGTGTGCCCAATATTATTTATCATTTTTTAATTATTAAATTCAAATTTAAAATTATCACATCATTACTTATTAACGAATATTGTCTGAGTCGGGTAAGCAAACTCAATCCCTTCTTTTTCAAATTGTTCCTTGAGAGCGAAATTTATTTCCTGCTGTACATCCATGTATTTATTATAGTCCCCGGTACCAATATAATATGCAACTTCAAAATTCAATGAAAAATCACCGAATTCCTTGAAATGAACCCTGTCTATATCAGCAAGTTCAATTTCATTGAAAATATCCTTTACTATTCCAAGAATTTTTTTCAATTTTTTAGTTGATGTCCCGTAAACTACCCCAAAAGTGAAATGGATTCTTCTCTTCTCCATTTTTTTGTAATTATTGATTCTTGTTGAAGCCCAAATTTCCCATCCAAAAATTAAAAGAGGTATACTATGAAAATGTCCATCTCAATTTTTGTTCATTTTCTGTTCTTAATCTCTTTTGTATTAATTGTGAATGTTAATGGATTCTAAATGTTTCTT
>MCBE01000008.1 GCA_001723845.1 Candidatus Altarchaeales archaeon WOR_SM1_SCG | reverse complement strand
TTACTTCGGAGCTTTCACCCATCCAGTCACCTGAATGGATGTCCGATATAACTACACAGGTAAATAGCCAATTCCTGTGGCTGGACTTTCACCAGCAAGTCTCATTATGTTACTGGCTGCACGATATGCGAAGTTTGTCCGTCAGGACAAATTTGGATGGAGCGACAGCGGAATCGCATATCTGCTTGTTATGTGAATGTTGACGAAGGACGCCAAATTAAAAGTTTATTTTTTTCCACGTATTACTGTTATTTTATCATGGATTTTAACTCCTCTAGGTAGAGAGTTCAATCCCCCTCCTCGTGCAGCGTCTCCTTCGCCGTTAAGTGGTTTTCGAAGCTCTTCATCTGCTTCGTTAGTTGCCACCAAAACCACAATACGAAATTCTTTACCTATATCGGATGAGTTATTAATTAAAAAACCAGGATTTGTATCTGCCTCCCAAGTATCTTCTCCGAACAGGGTAAGAGTCTCCTGCGGATACCATATACCATCATAAGATTTTACACATACCCAAAGCGATCCGTCATCACTTTTAAAGTTTTTAACCATACCAGTAACCCTAACCGGACTAACATAAACTGTAACTCCATCTTTAGGCTCGGTAATGGTAATATTAGGACCACCACAATCATCTGGACAAGTAATCCAATTCTCATCAGTACCACATACACCATTACCACAAACTGGTGGGGTACGATCAATAAAAATGAGTAGTAGGATAATACCTGCTATAACACCAATCCCACCAATCATATTTTTAGTCGTAGTAGTGTAATATTTATTCTCTAAATATCCGATGATAAACAGAATAATGCCGACTATCCCAAGTGCAAATCGTGTCAATTGTGTAATGTTAGGTCCGATCCCAATTTCAGGTATTATTATAGTCCCAATAATCGCAAAGAAAATGAAAAAAATGCCTGCCACAACTAAGACTGTTTGAACGTTCATTTTAAATTTTTTTGTTTTTTTTATTTTATAATATATAAATTCTAAAAGTTAATAAATGTTTAAATTCTAAATGCGTCCGTAGTCAATTTCATATAACTACGGTATATCTGCATTGCGTCTATCCTCTTGATTTCAGGGGGTTATCCGCATTGCATCTATCCAACCTATGAATTCACTTAAATCACACACCCCAAAATTTCACATTCATTTTTTCTTTTCCACAGACCCCAGAACTCATAATCTCGTCTGGAGTCCATCTCTATAATCAATTTATTAGTCCGCTCCGGATTTATGTTATTTTATATATATTTTATGGTATCTTTCAGATTTATTTACAATTGAATATTACAAATTAAATTTAAAATTATAAAAAGAGCAAACATAAACATTAATTATGTCATACATAAAACACCCTATTATAAAGCCGGATACAATAAAGTTAAGAAAATACCAGGAGTCTGTGGTTGCGGGGGCAATTGAAGATAACACGCTTGTTGTGCTTCCGACAGGACTTGGGAAAACGATTATTGCGGCAATGCTTGCAGCCCACCGCCTGAATATATTCCCGGAAAAAAAGGTTCTCTTTCTTGCACCGACACGCCCTCTTGTCGTGCAGCATAAAGAGACATTCAAGGACATTCTTGCCGTTGAAAACATGGAAGTTCTTACCGGAAAAGACGCACCCGCAAAAAGAGCGGAAGCTTATGAAAATAATAATGTAATTTTTGCCACCCCCCAGACCGTGGAAAACGACATTATGCGGGGACTCTCGCTGAAAAATTTTTCATTAATTATTTTTGACGAGGCACACAGAGCCGCCGGGAATTATGCTTATTCATACATCGCGGAGGAATATGTAAACAGTGCAAAAGACAGGTTAATTATCGGTCTTACGGCATCTCCCGGAAGCAATAAGGAAAAAATCAGGGAAGTTGCAAAAAATTTATTTATCAGGCAGGTCATGGCAAAAACGGAAGAGGATAAGGATGTCAAGCCGTACATCATGGAAATGAAAATTGACTGGATAAAAGTTGAACTTCCCGGCAGGTTTGATGAAATGCGAAAAATTATAAAGGAAATTTTAAAAGATGAACTCTCCGCACTGAAGCATAAGAATTATATCAGGAGTGCAGGTGTTGATGCGGCAAACAAGGGGGAACTTCTTAAAGCACAGGGGATAATTCAAAAGGAGATTGCTGATGGCTTATCTTCATATACCGAGGCATCAATTGTCGCTTCTGCAATAAAGGTTATCCATGCACTTGAACTTCTTGAAACACAGGGGATTTCCGCACTTGTAAATTATCTTGAGCGGCTCCGGACGCAGAAATCAAAAGCCGTCAGGAACTTGATGATTGACCCGCGAATGAAATTGTTAATAAGAGCCGCAGGGGAATTAAAAAAAGAGGGAATTGAGCATCCCAAGGTTGCAAGGGTCGTTGAAATCGTAAAGAAGCAAAAGGAAAAGAACAATGAAATTAAAATTTTAATTTTCACGCAGTACAGGGATTCCGTTGACAAAATAATTGAAAAATTAAATGAGTCAGATATTTTAGCGCATGAGTTCATCGGGCAGGCGGCAAGGGCTGATAAGGCGGGAATGAGCCAGAAAAAGCAGATTGAAATTTTAAATAAATTCAAGGAAGGGGAATACACCGCCCTTGTCTGCACATCTGTGGCAGAGGAAGGGCTGGACATCCCGAAAGTTGACCTCGTGATTTTCTATGAGCCGATCCCATCGGAAATAAGAAGCATCCAGAGACGGGGAAGAACAGGAAGAAGCGAAGCAGGAAGAGTGATTATCCTGATAACAAAAAATACAAGAGACGAGGGCTTTTACTGGGCGGGTTTTCACAAGGAGAGAAGAATGAAAAGCGAGATTGACGGGATGAAAAAATTAAATGAAATTGACTTCTCATCCGGGCAGCAGAGTTTGATAACCTACGGCAGCGAGGATGAAGCGGATAAAAATAATAATGAAAATAATAAAATTAAAATTTTTGTTGACGCCCGCGAAAGAAACTCTGAAATTTCCAAAATATTAAGAAGAAGTGCGGATGTCAAAGTCAGCCAGCTTGCAGTCGGGGATTATATTTTAAGCGACAGGGTCTGTGTTGAAAGAAAGACAGTTTATGATTTTGTGCAGTCAATAATAGATAAGCGGCTCATGCAGCAGGCAAGTGAATTAAGTAAAAATTTCGCAATCCCGATTATTATGGTTGAAGGAGCAGAGAACATGTACGGCATAAGGCAGATTCACCCGAACGCAATCAGGGGAGCAATTGCATCACTTGCGGTTAATTTTAAAATTTCAATAATTCCGACACAAAACGAAGAGGACACCGCGAATTTATTGTATATTATTGCAAAACGAGAGCAGGAAGACGAACTGCGAACGGTTGCACTGCGAGGCGAGAAGAAGGCAATGTCGCTTGCAGAAAAACAGCAGTTTATTGTTGAGTCCCTTCCCAATGTCTCAGGGATTCTGGCTAAAAGATTGCTGGAGCATTTTGGAAGCGTGCAGAATGTCGTTAACGCGGGGGAGTTTGAGTTAAAGCAGGTTGAGGGGATTGGGGAGGTTAAGGCGAGGGAGATACGGCAGGTTGTTAAGAGTGGGTATGAGAAGTGGAAGAAGAAGGAAAAAATTGAAAACAATTAAATTTATCAAATTTAATTAATAAAATGGACACTTACCTTCTTGTCACTAATCCAATCGGGTTTTTTGTGTTTACATTTGGCCCGGGTTTGCTGTTCTGGACTTTAATGTACATTTTGAAAGAAATTCAATACAAACAAGTAGAGTCATCATTGTCATTGAAACTTATGGACTTTTATGAAAAATTTGAAATTTTCTTTAGCAATAAACTTTTTGATAAAGTGGTATTGGTATCATTTACGGGCATAATGCTCAATGTCATAGCACTAATACTTATTAAACTATCAGAACTTGTTGAATTATTACCTCCTATTAGTAAATGGTATGTTGTAATTTTTGTAATTTTTTCCTTACTTCTCTTAACTATTGGTGAAATACTCTTCCGTAAAAATTATAAACACGCAGATAAAATTTTTGGGTTTACATTTATAGTTTGTCCTGTGTTACTAATAATAATCATTTTTTCACTTATTTATAAACTTAAAAATTTATTGTTTAATACTATTTACGGTTCTGTGTTTGTAGGAGTCCTTTCACTTGCTATTGTGCTTTTTTTGTTTTTATTCCTTCTTGTTTATACAATTTGGACAAATAGACGTTTAATAAATAAAAATTTAAACTATAGTGATTATGCATTATTTATGGTGGTGCTTTTGGTATCACTTTTTATTTTGGTGTTTATTCCTGAGTCCACAATTTATAATCTCCAAACTTCCTCCCCCATACATTTTGATGTAATAACATATAGTTGTCTCAATTCAACAATAAACTCAACATTATTTCTTTCAAATTCCATAGATAAAGACATAGTAATAACAGATATAAAACCCAACGATTCTATTTTAAAAAAAGATTTTGAACCGCCCATTATATTGGATGAGAAAGGAAATTTGTTTTTGTACATCGAGTTAAAGCGAGATAAATTAATTTATCTTGATCCGGTTCTTTACATTCATCTTAAAACAACAGAGGGGACAATTCCTATACAAATTCCTGACGACCTGTGCGAAAAATAATTTGTTGGAAATTAATATAAAATTCATAATGTCATAATGAGAATTGAAAATTCTCGTTATCTTAAAAATCTTTGATTTTTATGATCAAGCGACTGAAAGGAGTGAAGATGGGCTTCGCTGTCACTTGTGACACCTATTCGTATAACTCATAGATGGCATCTGATGATCAATCTTTTCCGGGTCATACGAGGAAATATCGCGAACGGCAGTGAAGCATATTCAGAATGGGATGTGAATTTTAATTTTAATTCAAAATTTAATTAATATTAGCATAACTCAAAAATGACAACAAAAACAATACAGGGCATGGCAAAGGTTGTAGAAACATTCGGATATAAAGTAATTCCTCTTGAGAAGCCGAAAGTAAGCGTAGCAGATGAATTACTGGGTAAATTTGAAACAAAAAAAGGGGGAAATATAAGTGCCGATGTAAAAAAACTCAGGGAAAGCGGATATGGAAAATATTGATAGAAAATCTGTGGTGGTGTTCTTTGACACCGATGTCATAATCAACTGGCTGTGCAAAGAAGAGGATATCAACACCGGGGAGAAATTATGGGAAGCACCGTACAAGATTATAAAAATGGTTGAGAATGAGGAAATACAAGGCGCAAGTTCACTTTTAAATTTTATGGAAATAATATTTGTTTTGAGACGAAAAAAGAGATGGAAAGATGAGGAAATTTTGGATGCGTTATCAAAAATCGGAAGCGTGCCTAATTTTTCTATCATTATTCCGGACAGCGAGGATATAATCCGGGGATATTACAACCAGGTAGCAAGATTGTTTGATCCGTTTGACTCGGTTTATTTCGGAGCATGCTCTAACCGGAATATTGATTTCATAATAACAAGGGACGGTGATTTTATGAAAAATGCGAATATTGATGAAAAAGTTGCAGTCAGCCCGGATGAATTTTTGAGACAAATGAATAGTTCCTATACAAATTCCTGCTGACGAATGCGAAAAATGATTTGTTGGAAATTCCTATAAAATTCATAATGCCATAATGAGAATTGAAAATTCTCGTTATCTTAAAATCTATTGGATTTTATGATCAAGCAGGGCGAAGATAAGACAAAAAAGAAGCACAGATTGTTATCTAAGATTTTTACATCCCCCCACATTTCATTCCAAAAACACAACCTCATCCACAAACATTTCAACGCCCCTTTTCAACGAACCTGCACTTTCTTTCTGGAACGGGAAAATGCCTTTGCACCCCGAAACAATAAGTTCTGTCATCAGGCGGTGCATGAATTGAAGAACATCCGCGTGTTCGTAATATGTCAAAAGCGAAGAAGGTGAGTCAATCAATGCCATGTCAATTTCCTGTTTTCTTAAAGCATCAAGTACCGATGTTTGTATTTCATCCAGTGCTCTCGGTGAGGATGCAAAGAAGCAGTTTTCTGTTGAAGAAACATCCTTTTCCGTTCTTGTGATGCAGTCAATGAAATAAAATTTATTTAAATTTATTTTATTTTTCTTAAATTTACCTGTCAATTTACCGTACGGCTTATTGATGCTTATGTAAAGAATTTTATTGTAATTTTCACTCAGGAATCCTGCCGCTTCCACAAGTGTTTCATCGTATTCTATGTCCGGGATAACCAAGCCGATTATGTCGTTGGCATCCGCCTTTTCTTTAATTTCCTGAATCATTTCCCTATTATTTTTTTAATTCTTGATATGAAATCATCCATGTCAAATGATTTTGTGATGTAGTCCACGATGTTTAATTCTTTCATAATTTCCATGCCCCTCTTCCTGAATGTTGCTGAAGTAAAAAAAGCAATCTTTGCATCCTTCAAATCAGGGGTTTCTCTTATTTTCTCAATCACGGTTCTCCCGTCCATTCCGGGCATGAAAAAGTCCATTAAAACCAGATCAACCGGCTCTTCCTTAAGCTTTTTAAGGCATTCCTCCCCGCTTTCTGCGCCGATAACGGTGTAACCCTCGTCACCCAGTATCTCCCTGGTCAAATCAATAATTTCCGGGTCATCGTCAACAATCATTATTCTGGGCATTTTGGATGTTATTATGGGTTATATTAATTATTATTAAATTATTATTATTATTATTATTATTAAATCTTATTTAATCATTGGTAAGGCAAAACCGAACCTGCTTCCCTCACCAGGAACGCTTTCAACCCATATCTTCCCGTTATGCCTCTCAACTATTTCCCTGCATATCGCAAGCCCGAGTCCGGTTCCAGCATACTTCTTTTTATCCACCCTGAAAAATTCATTAAATATTTTTTTTTGGTTCTCCTCTGAAATCCCTATTCCTGTGTCCTCAACGGAGACAACAACATAATTTATATCATTTATTTTTTCCTCCCCTGCAAGAACGGTGATTTTCCCTCCCGCAGGGGTGAATTTAATTGCGTTTCCGATTAAGTTTTCCATAACCCTCCCGATTAAATTTTTATCGCATTCAACAGGCGGCAGTTTCCCGGGGCATGTTTTGGTAAGATTTATTTTATTTTGCTCCGCTGCCGGCTTCATACTTTTTACGGAATCCCTGATTATGTCAATAACATTATTTTCACCAACTTCAATTTCTATCCCTCCTGTCGCTATGTTGTGCAGTTCCCTTATATCCCGGGTCAGCCTGCCAAGCCCCGATGACTGTGAAACTATCGTCTTAATAAACTTTTCCTGTTTTTCACTTAGTTTTAAATCCTTCTCTCTTGCCAGCAGTTGAGCATAATTTGAAACGATC
>MCBE01000007.1 GCA_001723845.1 Candidatus Altarchaeales archaeon WOR_SM1_SCG | reverse complement strand
ATTACCTTATTGCCATCAAATAGCATTATCAAAGCAATGTTTCAAGAATCAAAAAAATATAGAAAGATACCAAAGAGTTTATTAGAATAACAAAATGACAATTAAACCTAACCTTAAACAAATCCAAACCGGAAAAATCCCGGAAGAATGGGAAGCAAAAAAAGTAGTTGATCTATTCAATGTTGAAACCGGGACAACCCCATCAACAAAGAAAAGAGAGTATTGGGCTAAGGGCGAGATTAATTGGATTACTCCCGCAGATATGAGCAAATTAAAAGATAATATCACATTATTACATAGCCAAAGAAGAATAACTAAAAAAGCGTTGAAAGATACTAATTTGACACTAATGTCTAAAGATTCTATTATAATCTCAACTCGTGCGCCTGTTGGATATGTGGGGGTAGTGAGAGAAGGAAGTACCTTTAACCAAGGATGTAAAGGTTTAATTCCAAAGGATTCGGAAAAACTGAACACACTTTTTTATGCATATTATCTCTTAAGTAAACGAGAACATCTACAGAACATCAGCGGCGGGAGTACATTCAAAGAACTTTCAAAAAATTTGTTACAAAACTTAGATGTTCCTCTCCCGCCCCTCCCCGAACAAAAAGCCATCGCCGAAATCCTCTCAACAGCAGATGAGACAATCCAGAAATCCGATGAAATCATAGCGCAAACAGAGAGGTTGAAGAAGGGTTTGATGCAGGAGCTTTTAACGAAGGGAATCGGGCATGAGGAGTTTAAGGACTCTGAAATCGGGAGGATACCGGAGAAGTGGGGGGTTGTTAGGTTGGGAGACGAAAAAATAACAGATTTAATTATGGGGCAATCACCACCATCTTCAACATATAATTATGAGAATGAGGGTTTGCCTTTTCTCCAGGGAAATGCTGAATTCGGTGAAATTTATCCAACACCTTTAAAACATACGACAAAACCCCTGAAGATTGCTGAGAAGGAAGATATCTTAATTTCGGTTAGAGCCCCTGTGGGCGATGTTAATTTATCCCCCTTCAAATTATGTATAGGAAGAGGATTGGCTGCCATAAGATTTAAGAAAGATTATGATTTGTTTTATTTTTATTGTTTCCAGAAAATGAAAAGTTTTATTGAAAACATTGGAAAAGGTTCTACATTTAAAGCCATTACAAAGGGTGAATTAGAAAATCTAAAAATCCCTCTCTCCCCTCTCCCCGAGCAGCATAAAATCGCCTCAATCCTCTCCATAATTGATAAAAAATTAGAACTTGAGAAATCAAGAAAACAGAAGTTTGAGAGAATCAGGCAGGGCTTGATGAATGATTTATTAACCGGGAACAGGAGAGTGAATGTTTAATCTCAATTTAAAACAAAAAAAATTAAAAAAAATAAATTAAAAAAAATGGACAAAAAAACAAAACAAAAAAAGGGTTTGAAGAAACCGGAGGAATTGAATGAAGAGGTGGAGGTTGCTCTGCCGGATGATTTAAATGAACTTTTAAAAGAGTACCGGGAGGTTTCCGGGGAGATGCCGAGATTGCAGGTGATAAAAGACATCAAGAGGGTTGATAAAAGCAAGGACATCGTTGATAAAAGCAGGGATGTCACGTTGACGGCGGACAGTTTGATTGAGGTCTCTGCTCCGGATAAAACCAATAAGGAGGTTGCTGCGGCAATTCTTGCCACCGCTCTTGTATTAGGTCAGAATGTTGGAACAGGCGAGGTTACTACCCTGTTTAAAAATGTGAAGGATGCGATGGAAAAAGAAGAGATGGAAGAAAATGAACCATGAATAAATTCACGGAGAAAAATCCGGAAGATGAAATAATTGAGAAACTAAAGGATAAAGGGTGGAGTTTCATCCCCGCAGACGAACTTGAACGGGAGGGCTATGATGAGCCGCTTTTGATTAAAAACTTAATCAGGAAAATAAAGGAAATAAATTCTGGAATTGAATTAGCGGATGAGGACATTAAAACCGTCCTGAATGAACTGAAACTAAGAGGCACGGGAAGCGAGGGAAACAAAAAAATATTAAATTATATTAAGTACGGGGTGCCGGTGAAACTGAAAAAAGAAAAAATAGTTAGGTATATTCAACTCTTTGATTACGGTGAAATAGAAAAAAACGAGTTCATTGCAACAAGACAGGCGGTTTATCGCGGAAGGGAAGACATAAGAACAGATGTGATGCTGTATGTTAATGGTATTCCGCTGGTTAATATTGAGTTAAAGAACCCCGCGAGTTTTTCTGAGAGCTGGTATGATGCTTACCGCCAGATAAAGGATTACGAGGGTTATGTGCCTGAATTATACAAATATGTCCAGATAGGAATTGCAGCGGAGCAGACCGCAAAATATTTTCCCGTTGTTCCCTGGCAGAAGGAAGACGAAGTCAAAATAAATGGGTGGAGGGAAAGAGAAAAAGGAATCACTGACCCGGTTTGCGCGGCACTTGAAATGCTCTCAAAAGAAACGCTGCTTGACTTAATAAAAAATTATATTTTCCATAGAATAGAAAGAGGCGAGGAAACAAAGGTGATTGCAAGGCATATGCAGTACCGTGCCTCTGAAAAAATCGTACGACGGGTGCTGGAAAACCTTGCAGGAAAGGAAGATAAAAGCAGGGGTTTGATATGGCACTGGCAGGGTTCGGGTAAGACACTGACAATGATTTTTGCGGCAAACAAATTATATCACAGAAAAGAACTCGGGAACCCCACGATATTCTTTATTGTTGACCGCCTTGACCTAAAAGACCAGCTTTACCGCGAGTTCCATGCACTTGACCTGGTGGATTCGGAAATAATCGGCTCAATAAATGATTTGAAAAGTGTCTTAAAACATGACCAGGGAAAAGGCAAAAGGGGCTTGATGATAACCTTGATTCACAAATTCAGACCCGGGGAATTAAGGGAACTGCAAAAAGAACTTCAGGAATATTCAAAAACCGGGGAAACTGTAATTAACAGGAAAAATGTTATTTTATTCCTTGATGAAGTTCACAGGAGCCAGTACGGTATTATGGCAGGGCAGATGAAGAGTATATTTAAAAACGCTTTCTTTTTTGCATTTACGGGAACCCCGATTTCAAAAAAATTCAGGGACACTTACAGGGAATTCAGTTACCCTCCCGGGGAAAAATACATGGACCGGTACTTTGTAACCGACTCCCTGGAAGACGGGTTCACTGTAAAAATTGTCTATCTGCCGCGGCTGGAAAA
Source organism: Candidatus Altarchaeales archaeon WOR_SM1_SCG (assembly GCA_001723845.1). GTDB lineage: Archaea > Altiarchaeota > Altiarchaeia > IMC4 > WOR-SM1-SCG > WOR-SM1-SCG. The sequence goes on along the minus strand of MCBE01000007.1, from coordinate 4,215 downwards.
GGAAGTGCATCTCAAAAAAGAAATGCTTGAGGTATTCCTGGAAGAGGAACCGGATGAGATTCCCGAGAAAGCGAGAACAAATGTTGAGGAGAGAGTAAAGAAAAGATTAAACCCGATAAATGTGTTTCTTGAAGACCCCGGAAGAATAAAAATAATTGCAGGAGACATTGAAAAACACTTCAACGAAAATATTAAAGGAAAATACAAGGCAATGGTTGTTGCCGCGAGCAGAAAGGCATGCGTGCAATACAAAAGAGCATTAGACACAATGCTTCCCGAGGAATATTCCGAGGTGGTGATGACTTATAACCGGGATGATGTTAAATTAATCAAAAATTACCGCGATGAATTAATTGAGAGATACAGGGGGAAGGACACGGACGTTATAAAAAAAGAGTTAATTGAAAACTTCAATGAAGAAGAAAACCCGAAAATACTTATTGTGACGGATATGCTGCTCGCGGGCTTTGATGCTCCTATCTTGCAGGCGATGTATCTTGACAAGCCGCTGAAAGAACACCGCCTCTTGCAGGCGATTGCAAGAACAAACCGCCCCTACAATGATTTAAAAGAAGCGGGACTTATTCTTGATTATGTCGGGATACTTGACGAAGTTGCAAACGCCTTTAAAAAATACAGCAGGGAGGAGTGGAAGGGTACAATGTATGATATGAAATATTTAACAGATGAATTTAATGATTTAACCGACGAAGTCATTGAAATGCTTGAAGGCGTACCTAAAGATTTACCGGGCAAAAAAACCTTATTGAAAGCCGTTGAGGTTTTGACACAGGATGAGGTAAAAGGTAAAAAATTTCTTGAAAATTACAAAATTTTAAGAAAAATTTTTGAACTGCTCGGAACAGACGATGTAAAACTTATTCGTCTTGAAGATTACATAAAAATTTCAGGGATATACTCTTACTACATAAAAACCGTATTAAGCCGCGAGCCGGGTTACGAGAAATACGCCCGGCAGTATTTCAACAAAACCCTGAGGTTTGTCAGGGAGGCAACCGAAAGTTACGGGCTTGAAGAAGAACTCCCTGAAGTAGCGTTTGACGAGAGTTATTTAAAAAGAATGGAGGAGAAAGTCAAAAGCAAGGAAGAAAGAACTGCAAATTATGTGTTTACCCTGAACCGGTATATCCTCGTGGAGAGACATAAAGACCCGGTTTCCGAAACACTGGCAGATAAGGTGGAGAATATATTAAAACTCTGGAAGGAAAAGACCAGGGACTTTGAAAGAATATACCGCGAGTGTGTTATGGTATTAAAGGAAAGAGAAAAATTAGTCGCAAGACAAAAGACACTCGGCTTCACGGATCTGGAGTACTCAACGCTGCTTGCACTGGAAAAAAGATCAGGTGAAGAGGAATATATAAAATCCGAGGTAAAGGAATTGTCCGATTCACTGGAAAAGCATAAGTTTCCCGGGTGGCAAAGTCAAAAAGTAGCGGCTAAAAAGATGGAAAAAGAAATACGGAGGTTCGCGATAAGATATGTTATAAAACACAATCTCGGCAAGGATAAAATTGACGGGATACACGGGGATTTAATAGAGAATCTAAAAAAATATGGAAAAGCAAATTAATATATACAATTTAAAAATATATTACGAAACAAGCTGCAGGAACATAAAACATCCCCGGCTGGAGTTTAAAACAGGAAAATTATTGCTGGTGCTGCCGAAAAATTATAAAAAAGAAAATGAACTGATAAACAGGCACAAGAACTGGATATACGAAAAAAGTTTGATTATAGAACTCGCGAAAAAGGATGCCGAAAAGAAGATAGTGAACCCTAAAGAAGATAAAGAACTTAAAAATTTCGTATATTATTTAATTGAAAAATATTCAAAAGAAACCGGGACACTGCCGGAACAAGTACATTTCAGGGAACTGAAATCAAAATGGGGGAGCTGCGGTTCAAAGAGATTGACATTCAATACTTTATTGAAATATTTACCAGAAAATTTGATAAAATATATTGTTTTTCACGAGATAGTTCATTTAAAAGAAAAAAACCACAACGATGAATTCCAAAAGATTATATCAAGGAAATTTAAAAATTACCGGGAAAATGAAAAAGAACTTTTAACATACTGGTTTTTGATTCAGGATTTAACCGGGAAATAACTGTGAAATTTAAATTTTCATTAAATTCTTTTCTCCTCCTTAAAACTGTAATGCGTGTCCCCGACAATAACATGATCAAGAACATTGATCCCGATTATCTCTCCTGCTTTAAAAATCATATCCGTAATTTTTATATCCTCGCAAGAAGGTGTCGGATCTCCTGACGGATGATTATGAACAAGAATAATTGCGTTTGCACTCTCCTTTATTGCAGATTTAAAAACCTCTCTCGGGTGAACTATAGATGCGTTAAGAATACCTACCGAAACAATTTCATCTTTGATTACGCGGTTTTTAGAATCAAGATGCAGGATCATAAAATGCTCCTTACTTTTGTCAGAGAGAATATGGGATGCGTATTCAAAAACATCTTTTGCGGATTTTATCGGAGTTCCATTCGTTTTGGCAAGGTTATGTCTTTTATTGAATTCAAACAATGCTTTGATCTGCGATGCTTTTGCAGGTCCGATTCCCTTGATTTCTTGAAGTTCCTTTAATGAAAGATCGGATAATTTATCAATCCCGTGTTTTGAGATTAAGCGGTTGCTCATATCAACTACATTTTCATCTTGTGTTCCTTGTTGCAGGATAATTGCAAGAAGTTCCGCATCACTCAATGCAGATGCTCCGAATTTTTCAAGCCGTTCCCTCGGGCGGTTTTCTCTGGAAATATCTTTTATTCTCATGATAATTTATATAAATTTTAAAGATTAAAAATTAAATTAAAAATTTGCATCGGCAAATTCCTTTCTCTGGGATGAAACACTTTCTTTTTAAAAGAAAGGGTTCGCAGGAGGGGGTGTCGCAGGTTGTGGGAGTTAAGTTGAAGTAAAACAACCTTCGGAAAAGGTTGATCACAAACTTCAGAAAGTTTGATCATCACAGCGAATTTAGGGGGTTTTCAACCCCCTAATGCACAAACGATACAATCTATGTGGATTGGAACGAAGTGGAAATCCGCACATTCTCCTGCGGAATCTCGCAGTGGTTGATCATTCCTTCGGAATATGGGATTTTAGAATCCCATACTGCAAATATACATCCACTACCGTTCAAGCATTGATTCGTATAACTCATCAATGGTAAACAGGATGCGAGTCATATAGTTTGTAGTACTTTTAACACAACTCCAGCCCCAGCCCATCCGCAAACCGCATTGCTCTTTCCAACTCATCCCTTGTAAGCCGCCTGTTAATCTCCCCGTAATCCCGTGCCTTCCACTCAGGATGATACTGACCCATCACATTAACCTTAACATTCTCAGGATTCAAATTCTTTGAAATCCACCTTAATACCGGAAATGTGCAGCACTCAAGATGTTCGGGCAGCACGAGATGGCGAATTATGATTTTATTATTCCTGTCAGAAATAATTTTATGATTTCTTGTTATGATTTCCCGATAGTTCCCGACCCCGGAAAGCCGCTCTGCGCACGAGTCATTCCCGTATTTGAAGTCCGTCAGATAAATATCCATCACGCCCTCAAGAATATTTAACGATTCCTCTGTTAGATACATGTTTGAGTTCCAGACCTGCGGCGTATTTACATTGCACCGGTTCAGGACACCTAAAATATAAGGAATATCAGGAGCCGGGTCTCCGCCGACCCAGTTCACATTTCTTGCACCTTCCTGTTTTCTTTTAACGATTAATTTTACCAAAATTTCCGGCTCAATGTAAATTCCCCGTTTGGGGTACTGGCTTATATCCAGGTTCTGGCAGTAACGGCAGGCAAAAGTGCATCCCGTAAAGAAAATTGTGTGCGAGGGGATTAATTCGGATTCCTCTCCGAAATGCAGGAATTCGGATGAAATTTTTGGCTCAAGAACCCCGCACCATCCCCTCTCGCCTTCTTTCCTGTTTGCCCCGCATCGCCTCTCGCAAAAATGACAATTTTTCATTATTTTGCTTGCAGCGTCTAATTTCTCCTTTAAACACTCATTTTCTTTTGCAATTAAATATTTTACTCTGTCTGATTTATCTGCCATTGTATTTATCCTGCATCCTGCAGTTTCTGCAGGTTATTTTCAATCCTGTTAAAATATTCATTTATCTCGCTTTCCTACCCGGCAGTTAT
>MCBE01000006.1 GCA_001723845.1 Candidatus Altarchaeales archaeon WOR_SM1_SCG | reverse complement strand
AAACTGGCATTAGGACTGAACGCTTTAAATAGTTTGAGTATTAATTGTATTAATGGGAAAAAATTCTCATTTCAATTGAGTGATGAAGTTTAATTTGCTCAAAATTTAATTTAGCCGATAGTCATGTTATATAAAATGCCTGAATTTTTTGTAGTCCTTGTTGAACCGATATACCCGGGAAATATCGGAAGCGTTGCAAGAGTAATGAAAAACTTTGGCTTCAGGGAACTGGTGCTGGTCAACCCGCCGGAAATCACAGGAGAGGCAAAAGCAATGGCAATGCACGCACGGGATGTCCTTGAGAATGCAAAAATTGTTAAAGAATTTTCAATCTTACAGGATAAATTTGACTTTCTTGTAGCAACAAGTGCAGTAATCGGAACGGACAAAAATCCCCTGAGAACGCCAATCTATCCTGAGCAGTTAACCGGCGCAATAGAACTTGACGGTAAAATAGGCATCGTATTCGGAAGAGAAGATAAAGGATTGTCAAACGAGGAACTGAAAAAATGCGACTTTCTTATCACAATTCCTGCGCATCACGAATACCCGACATTGAATCTTGCCCAGTCAGCCGCTGTAATTTTATATGAAATCCACAAGCTTAAAAACAGGGAAACCCCGCTTAAAAAAACCCGGGCTGCAAATAAAATTGAAAAGCAGGTACTCCTGGAGAAATTTGATGCCCTGGTTGATGCTTCCGGCTTGCGGGACTTTAAGGCAGATATTGCAAAAAAGACCTTTCGCTCGGTTGTCGGAAGGGGCTTTATATCGGGCAGGGAATCATTCACGCTAACGGGTGTTTTCAGGAGAGCCGCAGATGCTGCCGGGAAATTAAACCGGTAAAATTTTTTTATTTATTTTTTATTTGTTTAATTTAAATTTATTATAAATAAATCCTAAAATCTAAAATCACAGTAACTATAATCAATTAGAACCAAAAATAAAAAATGGAAACAGAAAACTGGAAAGGAAGGATCAGGTTTTTGATTAACAAAGGAAAACTCGGAGAAGCAATGGATGTCGCTTATGAGGCATCCCATGAAAATTTTGACGAGGTTGCTGATTTTTTGAACCAGGTTGGCTGCACGACAGGAGAGAAAGATTTTTCCTCGGCAGAAGAAATTTTCAATAAATTAATTGAAATTGATCCTGAAAACAAGGAGGTTTATTACAACCGGGGGAATTTGTACCTTGATGACGGGAAACTTGATGAAGCAATCAGGGATTACACAAATGCCCTTGCTTTAAATGAGAATGCAAATACCTACCTTAACCGGGGACTTGCATGCCTTGATAAGGGAGACATTGACCGCGCAATAAGTGATTTTGATAAGGTGCTTGAAATAGAACCGGAAGGTGCAAAGGCATCAAGAGCGTACCACTACAAGGGACTCGCGTATCTTGATAAAGAGGACTCGATAAAGGCGATAAACAATTTTGATACTGCAATAAAAATAAATCCCACATTTCCAAAGCCCTATATTTACAGGGGACTCGCGTATCTTGATAATGACGAAACGGAAAAAGCAATAAGTGATTTAAAGAAAGCAATAGGACTTGATAAAGATGACTGGGAAGCACATTCCTACCTGGGGCTTGCATATTTAAATAACGCGGACATTGATTCCGCGATAAAGGAATATAACAGGACAATTGAACTCAACCCTGCCGACCCGCAGGCATATTATTACCGGGGCTTATCACATTATAATAAAGGCAATGCCGCAAAAGCTGCGGAAGATTACAAGCGGGCGGTGAAATTTGACCCCGCGCTTTCCGACTCTCCTTATGAATCCCTTTGATTCTTTGTAAGTTTGTGAAATTATTAAAAAAATGATTCATGAAATTTTAAGTAATAAAGAAGTTATAGACAGAAAAATTGATGCGAGAGCAGGCGAAATTCCGGAAATATTAAAAAAATTCAAAAGGGAGACACTTCTTATAGATACAGAAAAAGGAAGGGTGATTGCAAATCTCTGCTCCGAGAGAAATAAAATTAAAAATTTATTTTCTATTTCCCCGGAAACACTTCTCCACGCGATTGAAAACCCGCGTGAAGCCAGGATTAAATCGGGTGGGAAAGTTAAGGAAAACATTATCAAGCAGGACTCCATAAATTTAAATAATATTCCGATTTCAAAGTATTACACCTGTGATGCGGGAAAATACATAACGACAGGCGTTGTTGTGACAAAAGACCCCGAGTACGGCAGGAATATTTCATTTCACAGGATGCTTGTTCTCGGTAAAGATAAACTCACAGCCCGATTAGTTGAGAACCGCGACACGCACACTTATTACAACAGAGCGATTGAACGGGGCGAGGAACTTGAAATTGCAATCTGCATCGGGCTTCACCCGGCGGTTCTTTTTGCTGCTGCAACTTCCGTTTCAATTGAAAGGGATGAACTGGAGATTGCATCCGCGCTCATGAATGGAAATTTAAATTTAATTAAATGCGAGACCGTTGACCTTGAAGTTCCTGATGCGGAATTTGTTCTTGAAGGTAAAATAACAAAAGAAACGGCACCTGAAGGACCGTTTGTGGATATTACCGGAACTTATGATTTTGTAAGGCATCAGCCAATAATAAAATTAAATTCAATTATGCATAGAAACGATCCGGTTTATCATTCACTTCTTCCCGCATCTCATGAGCATTTGATTTTAATGGGAATGCCAAGGGAATCAACAATACTCCGGGAAGCAGGAAAGGTCTGTGATGTAACTGATTTATGCCTTACAAAAGGAGGAAGCGGCTGGCTTCACTGCGTAATTTCAATAAATAAAAAATTTAATGACGATGCAAAAAAGGCAATAAACGCCGCATTTTCAGGGCATAAAAGTTTAAAGCATGTCGTGGTTGTTGATAATGATATTAATATTCACAATCCCAAAGAAGTTGAGTGGGCGATTGCGACACGATTCCAGGCGGATAAGGATATGGTTGTGATTAAGGGTGCAAAGGGGTCGTCGCTTGACCCTTCGTCTTACGGTGGGCTTACTGCTAAAGTGGGGGTGGATGCTACAAAGCCGATTGGAGGGGAGGGGTTTGACAGGGTTTCGGATTGAGAAAAATTAATTAAATAAAAATTTCAAAACACTTTATTTAATTTAAATCCTTATTTGTAAATACAATGAATTCGGGACTTAAACTCGTTGGACTCATTACAATATTTGTTTTACTGTTTTCTGTAATGAGTGGATCCACTGAAAAGGAAAAAGAAATTAAAAAGAAAAACTATATATTAAAATTTAATTTAAAACCAATATCTAAAAAATGAATACAAAAATTATATTTTACGGCGGAAAAATGAAAAGCATGATGAATTTAATGTTTGGAGCAATATTAATAATTTATTTAATCGGAGGGGTGAATGCCTACTCCGGCGGAGGAGGTACATGCGACTGCGGAGACGGGGCAACAACACTTGGCGGTAATACCACAGATGCCTGCGTGGACTGTACGGAAGCATTAAACGATAACACGAACTGTACAAATCAGGTTAACTATGTTGGAACAGTGGCGATATCTAATTATGGTGGAACATGTATCAACAATCCTGCAAATTTCACAAATAAAATTTTTGATTGTCAGGGATATACAATTGACGGAACTGGTAATGGTACTGGAATTTCTTTATCTGGAAAATCTGGAAATACGATTAAAAACTGCGTAATAACTAACTTTGTATATGGTATTCGTTTAGATGATAATTCCGTAAGCAACACAATAACCAACAACAAGGTAAATTTAAATGATATTTATGGGATCTCTTTATGGTCCTCTTCAAACAACAGCATAGCAAACAATACTGCAAACAATAATAATAATTATGGAATTCTTTTATCTTCTTCTTCAAATAATAACTTAGCAAACAATACTGCAAACTCAAATGGTGCAGGAATTGGTTTATCTTCTTCCTCAAACAACGCCCTAACCTCAAACACAGCGAATGATAATTACTATAAGGGAATATTTTTATCTTCCTCAAACAACAACACCATAACAAACAACACAGCAACTTTAAATAATTATGGGATTTATTTATATGATTCTGATTTTAATGAAATTTTGAATAATGAAATTTTGAATAATACTCAGACAGGAATTACAATATCAGACTGTGAGATTGGGGGAACTTGGTGTCCCGGAGGAAATACAAATACCACTTTGGAAGAAAACGAAATTTCGAATAATGGGATTGGAATTTACTCACAAGCATCAAGTTCAATTATAGATTCAAATGTTGTCTGTGGAAATACAAATCTGGACTTTAGTTCTTCTGACTGGCTAACATCTTCCGGGGATAATAATACCTGCGATACATCGGATGGATGGAATGATACCGGTGTTTCAAGCGGATGTTTTCACTCTTGCGTTGCTGCGCCATCATCAGGCAGCATCATAATAACCGAGATAATGATGGACCCTGCGGTAGTAACCGACACCAACGGCGAATATGTTGAGTTATACAATTCAGGAAACAAAACATACAATCTCCAGGGATTGATTCTTAAAGATAACGGAAGCAACTCTCACACAATATCATCCTCACTTCTCATTGCACCCGAAAGTTACATTGTCTTATGCAAAAATGATAATTCATCTGAAAATGGAGGTTTCACATGCGATTACCAGTACTCGGGTTTCATGCTGTCAAATACTCCTGATGATGAGGTCATACTTGAGATGCAAAACAGCACAGTAATAGACGAGGTCTGGTACAATTCAAGTTGGCCATTTGCAAGCGGGTCTTCAATGAATCTGGATCCAGGCAAATTTGACGCTGTATTAAATGACGACCCTGCAAACTGGTGTGAATCAACAAGCGCATTCGGGGACGGTGATAAGGGAACACCCGGAAGTGCCAACGATGATTGCGGATTAACCGCATTGTGCTATGAATACGATGCAGGCATTTGCACAGTAAAAACAGGTGAAAACTGTACCTGTATAAATAAGGCATTAAATGACAGTATTAATTGCTATAATGAGGTAAGGTTAAACAGCAGCATAATTAACTGGACCGGAACCTGCGTTGATAATCCGGTGAATTTCACTAATAAAACTTTTGACTGCCAGGGAAATATAATTGACGGCGATGGTGCTGGAATAGATTACGGAATTTATTTTAGTGAAAAATCTGGAAATACAATCAAAAACTGTGTAATTACTGGTTTTGGTGATGGAATTTATATCTCTAACTCAAACAATAACACTATCATAAACAACACCGCAAATAACAATACAGGTAATAGTGGTCATAATAACCCTCACGGGACTGGAATCTATTTATATTATTCCTCAAATAATAACATAATCAACAACACCGCAAATTACAACGACGGAGGCAATAACACAGGTACCAATGCGGGTGGAAATGGAATTCGTTTATATTATTATTCCTCAAATAATAACATAATCAACAACACTGCAAATTATAATAGCGGCTATAGTTCCTCGGTTGACCACGCAGGAAATGGAATTCTTATAGGGTCTTCCTCAAACAACAATATAACCAATAACGCCATACATAATAATAATGGAAGTGGAATTTTTTTAGAGGGTAACACTGCTCCTTCACATCCAGCTGACAATAACACAGTCACAAATAACACAGTCACAAACAACGAACAACACGGACTTTACCTGTCCAACAACGCAAACAACAACAACATAACCTCAAATATTTTTTGCTCAAACAATCAAAGTGAAGGTACTTATTTTGATGTGTACCATAACCCCAATAATCCTTTAAGCACACACGGGGACAACAACACCTGCGATACGACAGATAACTGGAATGATACTGGAACAACAGGATGCACTTCTACATGTACTCTACCATATGTACCAACATGCGGGGAGAATCATACGCAAGGTTTAGTAAGTTATTGGAAAGCTGATGGTGATGCAAGTGATGCTTATGATGGAAATGATGGAACATTAATGAATGGTGTAACTGCAACTGCTTCTGGAAAAGTTGGGCAGGCATTTAGTTTTGATGGCGTGAATGATATCATCGCGGTTAGCGACAGTCCATCTCTACAGATCACCGGTGATATTACTATAGAAGCATGGGTGAAACCGGATAATACTCAAGGAGGCGGATTTATACCCGTTGTTTCAAAAGGTACACCTGGAAGTTCGAATGGATATCATTTGTTTGTCCATTCCGATAATACAATTTATGCATCTATCGGTTTGAATAATCGTTGGATATACTACAACACCCCCATTCCAATCGGGGTGTGGACACATGTCGTGGTCGCTAATGAAGGAACACATAATAAAATCTACATTAATAGAGTATTGGTGGAAGAAACTGAAAATACTGGTGATATCGGAACAGATAGCTACGAATTACAAATTGGTGGCCGAACTTTAGGCCATCCTGATGGTGGTTATTTCAACGGCACCATCGACGAAGTCGCCATTTACAACAGAGCTTTAACACCTGATGAAATACAACAGCATTATATTAATGGTTTGAATGGTGAACCGTATTGTGCTTCCTATTTCATTTCAGTTATCCCTCCAAATATAACCGTTCCTGTTAATCAAACATTCAGCATAACAGTAAACATTTCCGGAACGGACATTGTTGGTGCTGGCTTTGATTTAATATTCAACAACACTATTCTTGAGGCATTAAACATTTATGAAGGTTCGTTTATAGGACAATGCACAACTACAACATATAATGCACTTCCGCCGGAAATAAACAACACAGAAGGGAATGTCTCATTCCATGATATGTGCTGGGGCGGTGAAACAATTTCTGGAACAGGAGCTGCCGCGGTAATAACTTTTAAAGCCCTTTCAGAAGGAGTTAGTGATTTATTACTCCAGAATGCGGAAATTTTTAATTCAAATGGTACACATGCAAATCCTGTTTCAGGTGTTGTGGTTGAGAACGGTTCCGTTGAAGTTGTTTCAAACCTGCCGCCGCATGCGGAAGCAGGTCCTGATAAAACAGTATACACAAATCAGGTATTGCAATTCAACGGCTCAAATTCAACAGATGCCGACGGGAATATTATTTCATATTTCTGGGATTTCGGCGACACTAATAATGCTACGGGTGCTGCTTCAACACATACTTACACATCACCCGGCACATACACCGTAAATTTAACAGTCACAGATGATGACGGAGCAGCAGATTCCGATACGCTTACAGTAACGGTCTATCTTGCAGGTGATGTCAACCACGACGGGTGCGTGAACATCTATGACCTTGCAAAACTTGCAGTGGCAGGGGACTCAGCGACAGGGAATGCAAGATTTAACCCTGATGCCGATTTCAATAATGACGGCACGATAGATTTTGATGACCTTGCACTGCTTGCCGCAAACTGGAAGAAATGCACATAAATATAACTATAACATGACTATCGGCTAAATTAAATTTTGAGCAAATTAAACTTCATCACTCAATTGAAATGAGAATTTTTTCCCATTAATACAATTAATACTCAAACTATTTAAAGCGTTCAGTCCTAATGCCAGTTT
>MCBE01000005.1 GCA_001723845.1 Candidatus Altarchaeales archaeon WOR_SM1_SCG | reverse complement strand
CTCGGTAATCTAACATCCGGGATAAGTGATGCTCTCGGCGGGCTTGACGCCGGAGGGATGCTCGGAAATTTAACTTCAGGGATTAGCGATGCGCTTGGTGGGCTTGACGCAGGCGGGATGCTTGGTAGTTTAACTTCCGGGATAAGTGATGCGCTTGGTGGGTTGGATGCTGGCGGGATGCTTGGTAATTTAACTTCAGGCATCAGCGATGCGCTTGGTGGGTTGGACGCAGGCGGGATGCTTGGTAATCTAACTTCGGGCATCAGCGATGCTCTCGGCGGGCTTGATGCAGGCGGGATGCTTGGCAATTTAACTTCCGGGATAAGTGATGCTCTTGGTGGGTTGGACGCAGGCGGTTTGCTCGGAAATCTAACTTCCGGGATAAGTGATGCGCTTGGGGGGTTGGACGCAGGCGGTTTGCTCGGAAACTTAACCTCGGGGGTAAGCGATGCACTTGGCGGGCTGGATGCTGGCAGTATGCTTGGTAATTTAACTTCTGGAATCGGTGACGCTCTTGGTGGGCTTGATGCCGGAGGGATGATCGGGAATTTAACTTCCGGGATAAGTGACGCTCTTGGTGGGCTTGATGCTGGAGGATTACTTGGTAATTTAACTTCCGGGATAAGTGACGCTCTCGGCGGGCTTGATGCAGGCGGTATACTCGGAAACTTAACATCCGGCATCGGTGACGCTCTCGGCGGATTAGATGCAGGCGGTATACTCGGAAACTTAACATCCGGCATCGGTGACGCTCTCGGCGGATTAGATGCAGGCGGTTTGCTCGGAAACTTAACCTCAGGAATCGGTGACGCACTTGGAGGGTTGGATGCAGGCGGTATGCTCGGCAACCTGACTTCGGGAGTGAGTGACGCTCTCGGCGGGCTTGACGCAGGCGGTATGCTCGGAAACTTAACTTCCGGAATCAGCGATGCTCTCGGCGGGCTTGACGCAGGTGGTTTGCTCGGCAATTTAACTTCTGGGATTAGCGATGCACTTGGTGGGCTGGATACTGGCGGTATGCTCGGCAATTTAACATCCGGAATCAGCGATGCTCTCGGCGGGCTTGACGCAGGCGGTATGCTCGGCAACCTAACTTCAGGAATCGGTGATGCTCTCGGCGGACTTGACGCAGGCGGTTTGCTCGGGAACCTAACCTCAGGAATCAGCGATGCTCTCGGTGGATTAGATGCAGGCGGGATGCTCGGCAACCTAACTTCAGGAATCGGTGATGCTCTCGGCGGGCTTGATGCAGGCGGTATGCTCGGCAATTTAACTTCCGGAATCAGCGATGCTCTCGGTGGATTAGATACAGGTGGTATGCTCGGTAACCTAACCTCCGGCATTGGTGACGCTCTCGGCGGGCTTGATGCAAGTGGTATGCTCGGTAACCTAACCTCCGGCATTGGTGACGCTCTCGGCGGGCTTGATGCAGGCGGTATGCTCGGCAACCTGACTTCCGGCATCGGTGACGCTCTCGGCGGATTAGATGCAGGCGGTATGCTCGGCAACCTAACCTCAGGAATCGGTGATGCTCTCGGCGGATTAGATGCTGGCGGTTTGCTCGGCAACCTAACTTCCGGAATCGGTGACGCTCTCGGCGGGCTTGATGCAGGCGGGATGCTCGGAAACTTAACTTCCGGGATAAGCAGTACTCTCGGCGAAGCAACGGGTGCTGTCTCGGGAATGGCAGGAGCCGCCGGAGAAATTGGGGGCGCGGCTGGAGGGCTTGCTGCCTCGATGCCTGCGGCATCTCCTGCGTTAGGGGGGCTTGCAGGTGCAATCACCGGGTCAGGAGCCGCCGCTACACCTTTAACTTCACCTGCGGCTGCGGCAGAAGCAGGTGCTGCGCCAGGTCAGGCAGCAGGTAGAACAATGCAAAATATCTTTAACATCACAATAAATGCGGGCTCATTGAGCGATGATGCGGAACTCATGCAGTTAAGCAGTAAAATATGCCGGCTACTGTCTGAAGAAATAAGAAGATATAATATTTAAAAAATTGAAATTATTATTTTGCCTCTCCCCTCTTCCTGATTTCAATCTCTTCCATCTTTTTAAGCGGCGGCAGTTCAACAATTAATTCCGTTTCAATTAAATATTTAAGGGACTTACCATATACTGTGTCAGGAAGATTGCCAATTGATTCACCGCCGGAAAGCGTTATTAATATTCCACTGCCTTCAAGCGAGGGTCGTTCAAGAAGCAGGATTTTTATTATATTCGTGCAGAGATTGTTTAATTCCGAACTGCTTTTTTCAAAAACATCAATTTTGTAATTTAAATTAAATTTAAGACCTTTTGTCTCGGAGAAATCTGCCTGTGTGTAATAATTCACCGAAATTTCCGTTCCTTTTTCGGGGGTTGTCCTGAATATAACAATTGATTTTTTATAGTCAATCTTGAAGTTGTCAAAATGTGCCCTGTCGTCAATCTCCCTTAAATTTTCCCATTTATTTTCGTTGTCTTTTTTTAATTTCACATTTATGATTGAGGCAGGCTCTTTTGTTAATTTAAACTCCGAAATTTTCCCGTCTCCCGTGAAAGTGTCTGTGTTCTCCTCCTTCTTTATGCCAGCGTCTGACCCCACCCCGATTTCCTCAACAGCGAAATTCTCGTTATTCAGAAAAATCTGCGGGAGTTTTAATTTTTTCTTTGAGAAATCAACCTCTATGCCTGATGTTATGCTTCCTTTTGCAACCTCTAAATTCACCCCCAGGATTTCAATAATCGCGGATTCGATTCGCTCAAACAATTCCTTCTTTTTAATTTCGCCAGGCATTGCAACTGATTATAAAATAAAATTTAAATTTAATTTAAAATTTCAATAAAATTAAAATTTCCCGATGGATTTGATTTTTGTGACATACTGGATTACATTCCCTATTCTCGGCGTGCATTCGCGGTCTGTGTTGTAAAAGGTTATGTATCTGAGCATGTTATCCGGATTTGGGTTTGCGACTTTGTATTTATACCACTTATAGTCATTCGGCGAAGATAAAAATTCAATGTAAGGATTGTCCTCGCCCTTTGGACGGAGCCGCGAGCGCTCATGAATGAAAAGGTCTTCAATTGAAGTAATATTTCCTTCCTCGTCTTCAAGCGATATTTTCAGGGTTTTTTTATCACCGTTTCCCGCTCCTGCCCAGTAATAAATAATGTCTGCGTAATCAACAATCCCGAATTTGCATATTTTTGTCTCCTGTCTTGTTTCATCCCACGGCTTATACCACTGCTTTGTTATATGCCCGACAACCCTTGAGCCGTAGTCAAGGTCGTCGCCGGGGATTTTTTCAGTAAGGTCGTAGGGAATCCCGCCGGAACTTTCAAGATTTACAAGAGTTATTGCAGACGCCATCCGGTTTATGTACTCGTAGAGTTTCTTTATTTCCTCCTGCGTCGTGTTCCAGTCCTCTGATTTAATTAAATCACCCGGTTTTTTAATTATTGGTTCGTAGTCCGACATTTTGACGATAATATATAATATTATTAAATATAAAAAGATTATTAAAGAATTGTATTTTAAAGGATAGTATTAAAAAATAGTATTGAATATAATTTAAATTTTATTTATATTACTCGTATCTCAAGGCATCAACGGGCTTTAATTTTGCCGCCTGCCGCGCGGGCATCGCACCCGATAATGCGCCGACAATGAATGAAAATGCGATTGCACCGAAAATTAACTCAAGAGAAGCCCCTGCTTTTAAATACTCCAGCCCCTGGGACCTTACGGCAAGTTCCACTGACTTACTTATTCCAAGACCTATTGCAACACCGATTGCCCCGCCGACAGCCCCTAAAATTCCGGATTCAATTAAAAAAATTGACATTATGTCTTTATTTCGTGCGCCGATCGCCTTCATAATCCCGATTTCCCTTGTTCTTTCCATAACCGATGTGTACATTGTATTTGTAATCCCGACACCGCCGACAAGAAGCGATATTGCCGCAAGACCTATTAAAAACACCTGGATGAGGTCAAGAACAACTGCATAAACCTCTTTTAATTCCTCCATTGTCTGGACTGCGAAATTTTCATCACCTTCCTTGAGCTCGCGATCTCCCCGTAATTCTTCCTTTATATTTTCTGCAACATCACCTGTGTCAAAACCGCCTTTTGCCTTTGCCATAATCACTATATATTCATCCGTATCAAAAAGTTCCTTTGCAGTTTCAAGAGGGATGAGCATTGAAGAATCATCCTGCGAGTTTCCTATTGGCTCTAAAGTGCCGACAACCTCAAATTCCCGGTTATTAATTAAAATTTTATCTCTTATTTTAACTTCTTTTTTAAAAAAATCCCCGTGAGCAACCATATATCCGACAAGTGCCTTGTATTTATCGCTTTCCTTTAACTCCCTCCCGGATTCAAGTTTCATCTGCTGCATGTCAGTTATAATCTTCTTTGATTCATCCTGCGGAAACCCCGAAACCCAGGTATATTTAATTTCATTCTTATATTCTACTTTTGAAATTTTTGTTACCATCCCGCCGACAACATCCACACCCCTTGCTTTTTCTATTACATGAACATCATGCTCTGTTAACGGAACAGATGAACCGAACATTGACTCAATGCCTTCCCCGGGCATAATCATTATTATATTTGTTCCCATCATCTCAAACTGCTCGTTCATTGCTTGCTGAAGCCCTGAGCCAAGGGAAATCAGGGAGACAACAAGAGCTATGCCTATGAATATTCCAATCATTGTGAGCAAGCTTCTTACTCCCTTTTGTGTTATGCCGATTAATGCGAGGCGGATGTAGTCGGAAAGCATTTTTGGTTTTTTAATTGGTTGTAAATTTTATTTAAATTTATTGTTAATTTATTTGATTGTGTCAAAATTATTCCCCGCCTTTCTTGAATTTCCTGCGGAGTGCAAGAACGAATAGGGCAACGAATAAAACACCTAAAATTCGTTCGATGAATATTGAGAATGTCATCTGCTCGGGAGGCATCTGGAAGAGTATCATTATGCTTGTTTTCCAACTTTCCAGAAAGTTAGATGCGTTAATTCCATGAATATCAAAACCTGTGAAAAAGTCAGCCGGCGAATAATAATAAAACGCAAATCCGAGAGTTATTGCAAACATCCACACAACAGGCAGGAAATAATTTTCGCCGTAGTAACTGAAATTCCTGTACCACGCGATTAAAGAAATATTCCTGGAAATTAAATTCAAAATTCTGTTTTTTATTTCCCTTCCAAAGAGTTTAACATTCTTCCTTCTCATCTCCATCTCGCCGATGTAGAAGTCGCCTGCTTCGGAGAATCTTAGGTTGTGTTCGTAATTAAGGCGGAGTTTTCTGTAGATTTCTGCAATGAATTCATAAGGTTTGTTTGCAATAACATCATATTCATAAGGCTTGTCTGCAATATACACATAAGGCTTGTCTGTTTTAATTTCGTCGTAGATTGCCTTTCTTTTAGAGAATTTGCCTTTTTGTGCCCATTTTATTTTTTCAAATCTGCCGATTTTATCAATGTCTTTGCAGTGCAAGAATGATGCTTTGCTTAGATCGACATTTACGAATTGAACTTTTTCTGGGTGTTCAAAGTTTGAATCGGAGAAATTTACATGTGAATTTTTTAGAAAGACCTGATTCTCATCCCAATTATCAATACGACTCCCATACATACTTACAGTTATCTTCATACTATGTCCAACAAATTCTACTGATCGATAAAATTTTGTCTCGTTAAAATTTGTATCGCCATTAAATGTTGTATATCTAAATTTTGCATCATCTTCAAACACCACCTTTTTAAATTCCGCATCTTTGGCGAAATTTGTCATTTCAAAGTCAGTCCCTCTAAAAGATGTCTCTGCGAATATTGCCCCACCATTGAATTTCGCCATTCTAAAGTTGCTCTTATCTTTGAATTTTGCCATTTCAAAGTGTGCATCACATTCAAATGTTGCATCTAAAAAGCGTGCTTCACAGGAAAATGTTACCCATCTAAATATCGCGCCAACTCTAAATATCGCGCCCTGAAAATCTACTTTACCATTAAATCCCGCAGTTGTAAAATCCACCCCACCGTTAAATACTGCATCCACAAAGCTTAAGTCATCATTAAACACCACATCCCTAAAATCTAATAATTTTTTAAATTTTAGTCCGTCATCAAACGAAAAAGTTTTTGGAAATTCAAAGCCAACAAAATCTAATTTCTTTACAATTTTATCCTTCTCTTGTTCTTCAAAATATTTCCAGAATTCATCTTTAAATTTCTTTATTTCTTTTTCTGTAAATTTTTCTTTATCACAGTGGAAAATACAATAACCTGTCTTTTTGTATTCTTCTTCTGCTTTCGGGCAATTTTTATATTTACACATCGTAATAAATTTTAAATTTGATTGGAATTTAATTTTAAAAAATATTAATTAAAATTCGTCAGTGCAGTATAATGGAGCATTTGATTTTCTTGTTATACTCCATAATTCTTCGCTTCGCACTCGTCGGGGGTGATACCCGACATTTTATTGGAATTTAATTTTAATTTATTTTGTTTGAAAAATAAAATAATAATATACTCAAAAACATGGAAACCATAACTTTGGAACACATACATAAAGACATTGTAGAGGTTAAGTCCGAATTGAGAAGATTAAGTTCTGTGATTGAGGAGGACTTTGAACTCAGCGAAAGCACAAAAAAAGAACTTGAAGAAGCAAGAAAAGAACCCCTGTCAAGTTATGTGGCTCATGAAAAAGTTCTTAAAGAATTCCTGGAATGATCTAAAATGAACTATCAAATCAAGTGGAGACCCAGAGCGTTGAAAGAGTTGAGAAAGTTGCCAAAAGAGATTGCGGTAAGGATCGTAAAGAAAGTTGATTTATGTAAAGACAATCTCTGGTATTTTCTTGAAAAACTTACTGATGATGAGGGCTATAAACTGAGGATTGGTGATTATAGGGCGATAATAGATATTGTTGAAGAAGAAAAAACAATAGCGGTTCGGATTGTAGGTCACCGGAAAAACATCTACAAAAGGTGGTTGTAATAAATTTTAAATTTGATTGATTTTCACACCTATCCAGGCAATTTTTTAATTTCCCCCATCTTTTTCACTTTTTCCGGCTCCGTTAAATAATTTCCCCCTGAAATAATCGTTCTCCCTATTTTCTCCTCGGCATCAAGTCGTGCTTTCCCTGCAACCCCGCCGCCTTCCTTTGCTGCCTTTTTGTCGTACTACAAACTATATAGCTCGCACATGGCTTATCATATTTGTAGTATGGGATTGGAAATCCCATATTCCGAAGGAATGATCAACCTTTTCCGAAGATTGTTTTTTATGATGTTCCTCAAAATAAGTGATATACATAATGATGTGATTCCTATAATATTATATGGAACAAAAATGCCCATTTTGCGGATTAGATTACACTACAAAAGCAGGTAAAAAGAAAAACAAACTTGTTACGAAACAAATGTGCAAATGCAAATCGTGTCCGTAAAATTTTTACAAATTTCGGGCTTAATGAGAATCAAAGATTCTCGTTATCTTAAAATTCTAATGAATTTTATGATGCGAGCAATGCTCGCAATGGTCAAAGATTTGTAGAAAGAGATGGCTTTGAAGGAATGACATATCCTAAAGAGTTGATAGTTAAAGTTTTACATCTTTATATTGAGGGACTCTCATTGAGTAAAGTTAGAGATTTTGTTTATCAACATGAATGAGTTGTACCGGTAAAATTCTCATGCATGTAACTTTTTATCTCTGAATTTTCAATTATTTTTATGAAAATTCAAAAAGATTATGTTCTTTTGTATATGAAGGGCATACAGGAAAAGGAGGGGGGT
>MCBE01000004.1 GCA_001723845.1 Candidatus Altarchaeales archaeon WOR_SM1_SCG | reverse complement strand
TTCCACACTATGGGGAAGACCCTCCATTAGATAATAACTGGGTGAGCAATCGAGGTAAATCGATGAAAAGTGCCTTGGCACTTTTAGCGCAGGATGGTGATTCAAAAATGTTAAATTATGTGAAGGCGAGACCGCGGCGATATATGCTTCCCGGAAAAGAATGAACTTCCTTTTGCTGGCAAAGGAATTGGGAGGACAATTTCTTGAGTCGGGAGAGGTTCTGAATTACCCCGGGATAATAAAGACGACGGGTGTGGAATTTGAATCTGTAATGGAGAAGCAGCTGAAGTTTAACGAGGTTGAACCAAAAACCGGGGAGGAAGTGAAAAAAATTGAAAAAATAAATGACGGATTTACAGTTACCACTGATAAAAACAGGTATGATGCAAGAACTTTAATAATTGCAACCGGTGCAAGACCGCGAAAACTGGATGTTTCGGGAGAGTATGAATTTGCAAAAAAAGGCGTTACATACTGTTCTATCTGCGACGGTCCTTTGTTTTTTGGGATGGATATTGCGGTTATCGGGGGAGGAAACTCTGCACTTGAAGCGGTGGATTTCACAAAGGATATTGCAGGCAAAATATATCTTATCAACAGGGGAAAGGAGTTTAATGCTCATGAATACCTTATTGAGAAAGTCAAATCATACGAAAATGTGGAAATAATAGATCAAGCCGATACAACCGAAATTTTAGGCGATAAATTTGTTACCGGATTGAAATATAAAAGAAACGGCAAAATGCACACTCTTGAAGTCGGGGGGGTTATTATTGAGATAGGAAGAATACCCAATACCGATTTTTTAAAAGGGTTTCTTGAACTGGACGAACACAACCATGTAGTGGTTGACTGCCGGGGGAAAACATCCGTGGAAGGCGTGTTTGCAGCAGGTGACTGCGCATCAGGTCATGAGTACCAGTATGTTATATCGGCGGGGCAGGGCTGCATGGCTCTCTTAAAGTCCGCCAGGTATCTTGCAAATAAGAAATTATGAACGGGAAGGGATGAAGAAGAATACTGTAATGTTTGAAGATTAGAATTTAATTAAAGATTTAATTGAGAATTAAACAAAAACCCCTGAAACATTCGGATAGCAAAAATCCATATACCCTGCACCAAAACCTCTTCTTTCGTATTTTTTCGTATCTTTAACAAATTTATCAACCGCCGCACAAAGAATTGCAGCACCTGTCGGTGTTGTTATCTCCGCATCTGAAATTTTCCTGATCGGAATTTTATACCGGTTTATAATATAATCCGTTGCAGGAGCAGTCATCCCGACGCCGAGAGTTGAACAGTGAATATTTTTAAAATTGAATTTATTTTTTAATTCATGAACCGCAATTGAAAAGGAAATTGCATCAACAATACAATCCGCTGCTTCGTGCAGGTGAACATCTTTAATTTCAACCCCGTGCGCGTGGGACTCTGCAATCGCTAATTTTTCAAGAATTTTTTTAGATAAAATCTCAACACCGGATTCCAGGTTCAATTTTTCAATTTTTCCAATTAAAGTTAAATATTCTTCACGGCAGGAATTGAATTTCACATTAAATTTTGTTGCAAAAACGCCTGATTTTTCAACTTTCTCAACTGAAATCTCCGAGACCTCCGGGATATTTTTTAATTTTTCCTTAATTATTTCAAAGTCAGCACCAATGTCAATTAATGCGCCCACGAGCATGTCTCCCGAAGCCCCGTAAGAGCAGTCAAAGTAGAGTGTCATTTTATTTTTTTAATATTAATAGGGGTTAGGGGTTGGTTGTTAGGGGTTAGGGGTTGGTTTTTAGGGGTTGGTTGTTGGGGGTTGGTTTTTAGGGGTTGGTTGTTAGGGGTTGGTTGTTAGGGGTTAGGGGTTGGTTTTTATACTAATCCCAGGTCCCTGATCCCTGACCCCTCTTTACTGACCCCTGATTGTAATTTCATTTCTTCACCCTTGCAATCTGGTAAGCAAGAACAGCAGCCCCGTAGCCGTTATCAATATTTACTACAGCAACAGGGGTGCATGAGGCAAGCATTGTAAAAAGTGCTGCTCTCCCGCCTGAGCCGATGCCGTAGCCGACAGAACTCGGAACGCCTATTACGGGAACATCAACAAGTCCTGCAACAACTCCGGGGAGCGTTCCTTCCATACCTGCAATCACGATAACTGAAGAAACATCTTTCATTGGTTCAAGCGCGGGGAAAAGGCGGTGGATGCCTGCAACACCGACATCATAATCAACAACCGCTTCGCATCCCAATTCCTTTAAAATTGTTTTTGCCTCCTCAGCAATCCTTATGTCGGATGTGCCTGCTGTTAATATCCCGATTTTATAGCCGGTTTTTTGCCTTACAAAATCTTTGCTTTTTATAACAAGAGCCGCACCTCTTGAGTTGTACTCTGTCCTGTATTTTTCCTTGAAATTCTCATCGTTTTCCAGTAAATCCAGGATTGCCTTTGTGGTCTTCTGACCGATTCTTGTGATAATTACTCTCCCGGAATTATCAAGAAAATTTTTTATTACATCAAGCAGGTTTTCAATGCTTTTTCTCTCGCCTAAAACGACTTCCGGGATGCCGCATCTTCTTTCACGGTCGGTGTCGTGTTTTATTATGTTCATGTTTTATGGTGCAAAATTATAAATAAATTTTTGCCGCGGGGGTCATAAAATTTTATTAAGATTTATTTTAAAAATATTGAATCCGTTTAATACTTAAATAACCATTAATTTCCCGAATTGCGTGGAACTCCATACAAAATACCTTCCGCTCTTTCTTTTATTCGCAAGCCCTGTTTTTTCCAATTTATTCAATATTCTTTGAACCTGCCTTGATTCGGATTTTTCTTTAAAGAGTGGTTTATGCTCCTTATCCTTTTTTATTATCTTAATTAAATTTCTCGTATTAATTCCTTTGTTTTCCGCCAATTTTTCCAAAATGAATCTTTCATTTTCATTAAGGTTTAAAAAAGGGAAAAGAGGGAGATTGAGGCACTGTATTTCAGATTCGGATAAAGGAGTAAGCACTTTAACATTCTTTGTGCATGCCGCAATATACATCCCTGTTATAATTACGGGGTCTTCCCGGGGCAAAAGAACACTCACTTCCTCGTGTTCGTCTTTTGCCTTTGAGATTATATCCGCAAAGGACTTTACAACCGCACCAACATCAGAGGAGATAATCGGTGCGACATCAGTTGTTAACCCGAATTTTTTAAATAAATCAATACATGAATCATTCTCATCCACCAATATCACTTTATTTATCCCCAGCCGGATTACGGATTTAAGTGTATTTTCCATGTATCCATCTGTTGTGTATGTGATTATACAGCCCCTTTTGTTCATGATTAATAATTGAAAATTAAAGTTAAAATAAAAATGGAAAAATAAAGGTGAAAATTTTGCAAAAAGCGTGAAAATTGATAAAAATTTAAGAATTATTTTTTGTAGTGGCGACAAAAAATTGTCGCTGAAATGGTGTTTGAGAAGGGAAAATTGTCGCTGAAGCGTTGAGCGACAGAAAATTGTCGCTGAAATGGCACCATTTCATTACGAGTATATAAAGGATTAATTCAAATAATATAATCTATAATTATTTTGGGAATTTTTTCAAAATGGCATTCAAAATTCATGGGAAAGTTATAGAAGAGGAAACAGGAAAAGGAATACCAAACTTAACGGTTAAAGCAATTGACAGGGATTTATTTTTTGATGATCTTTTAGGCGCGGTAAGCACTGACGAGAACGGTAATTTTGAAATCAAATACGATAAAGAAGATTTCCAGGAACTTTTCTTTGATAAAAAGCCGGATATTTATCTCAAGGTTAAAAATCCGGAAGGAGAGGTAATTCATTCAACCGAAGATAAGGTGAGATACGAGGCTGGAGAGACCGAAGAGTTTATTATAAAAATTTCTAAAAATTTAAATAAAAAACAAAAAGAGGCAAATAAAATGAAAGCAAATATTGAAAAAATCAGGGCTGTAAAAGAGCAACATGTTGAATCTTTGCTTAAAAAAGAGAATGTTGTTGGCGTAGGTATCGGCAGAAAGATAAAAGAGGGTGAGATGACCGGTGAGTTATGCGTCAGAGTTTATGTCAAGGAAAAGAAGGCAAAAAGTCAATTAAATGCTGAAAATCTTGTAGAAAAAGAACTGGGTGGTGTGAAAACCGATATTATTGCAGTTGGCAGAATAAGATTCCAGCAATGTAATCAAAAAACAAGAAAAAGACCGGCATACGGAGGAGATAGCTGCGGCAGCTGTCATTCAACCACCCACGGATACATCATGGCAGGCACCCTTGGATGTGCGGTAATTGATAACACTGACGGTAAAAGATGTATATTGTCCAATAACCATGTACTGGCAGATTGCGACAGCGATACAGACAGCCGTGCAAATTCAGGCGACCCCATAGTCCAACCAGGAACATTAGATGGAGGAACATGCGCAACTAGTGCAGACAGGATTGCCACACTAAAGAGGTGGATGCCCTTTAAGACTACAGGAGATAATCTTGTTGATGCTGCAATCGGAGAGATAATCAATGACAGTGATGTAAGTGATGAAATCGGTTGTGATATGGGTAGGGTGCAGGGAATAAGGGAGTTAACAGCTGATGATATTGATGCGCTCCAGGTGCAGAAATGCGGCAGGACAACCTGTCACACTACAGGCACCGTTATGGATATAGATGTTACGGTTGATGTTGAATATGGAACCGGGGCAACATATCGCTTTGTTCACCAGATATTTCTAACAGATATGTCAGACCCCGGGGATTCTGGTTCATTGATCTTGGATATGGAAAGAAAAGCAGTTGGTTTATTGTTTGCAGGAAGCGATACGGTTACTGTTGCTAATCCAATCCAGACAGTTCTTGATGAATTGAATGTTGAGTTTCCGTCTCCGCCAGAGTTGCATTGCCGCGTGGGGGGACCTGATAGTACAATACATTGCATCACTGGAGGACCAGATACGCCACAATGCTTCATAGGAGGTCCTAACAGAGAAATACATTGCTTCATAGGACCGGATACCGGCTGGCTCTGTTTCTGGGGCGGACCCAACATACCAATATGCCTTGCATGCGGTCCTGACAGCCCACTGCAGTGTGGTTCGGGAGGTCCGGATATGTTGATTAATGTTCGCGGATGTAAGACCGGCCCAAGGATGGATATAGATTTCGTCAGCCCAATAGAGGATCCGGGAAAACTTGTAATCATAGATATGAACCGGATACCTAATGGTATGCAGAAGGCTTTAAAAAAGATGCTTGAGGAGATGGCAAAGGAAAGATAAATTTCCTATTGAGGTCGTTCATTCGTGTTGGTAACTGAACGACCTATTTATTTTTTTATTTTAATGCCAATAGTTTGCACTACAATGTAACTACAATGTATTATCTTAATTGTAATATAATTTATAATGAGAATCAATCTTATAAATTGTATGAAAATTTTTAATTTAAAATGCTAACAATAGAGAAAGTTAAGGAAATAAAAGAGAAATACTCCGAATCTCTGCTTAATAAGGAGAATGTTGTTGGTGTGGGTATTGGTAAGAAGAAAATAACTCCAACATCACCAGGGGAATTATGTATAAAAATTTATATCACAAAAAAGAAACCCGAAAATCAATTGAAAGAAATTGACATTTTACCAAAGGAATTGGATGGAGTAAAAACAGATATAGTTGAAACAGGAAAGATCAGACCCCTGGATAATAAACAAAAAAGTGGAGACAAATAATTTTTTAAATATCGTGCCGGATAAGTATTCGTTTATAACCGTAAGAAGAGAAAAATCAGGGGGATTTTTATTTAATCCTTATCTTTTTAATGAAGTGCCGCTAAATGAAACAGAGATAAGAATACTTGAACTATGCAATGGGTTTCTTTTAGTCAAGGACATAATTAATACCATATCGGACGAATTTTTTTTATCTGGAAAGGATGCTGAAACACTAACTATTAACGCTTTAAATAATTTTAGCAAACACTTTGCAATAAATTGTAAACAAGAAAAAAGAGCGGGAGAATTTAAAATTAAAAAAAATGTATCAAAAGGTAAATGTAAAGGTCAAGATCGAACTCATGGAATATATCATTACTCTGCTCCGCTTTCGGTAATTTTTGAAATAACTCACAGATGCAACCTGGGATGTAAACATTGTTTGGTTGATGCTGGAAAACCACTTGAAAATGAATTGTCTTTAAAAGAAATAAAGAAAATAATTGACCAATTAGTAGAAATGAAAGTTTTTAATGTTAATTTCGGTGGTGGGGAGCCGTTCCTTAGAGATGACTTCTTTGATATTTTAGAATACGCTTCAAAGTCAAATATTGGAATTGTATTCTCCACCAATGGTTTTCTCGTTAATGATGAGGTATTGGACAAATTAGAAAACATCAAAACATTTGCAGTACAAATAAGCGTTGACGGATTGGAAAAAACCCATGATGAATTCAGGGGGGTTAAAGGTTCTTTTAAGAGAGCAGTATGGGCGCTAAAAAAATTTTCGGACAAAGGATATTACACTATCATGAGCACAATGATGCTGAAAAAGAATATTGGTGAATTGGAATTCCTGATAAAACTATGTTTGTCGATGGGTATTTCCTCGTTTAAGTTATCCACATTTATGCCTGCTGGGAGAGGAAATAAAAATATAAATGATTTTCTGTTAACGCCGTCTGATCTTAAAAGCATCGCTGTGCGGATGTTAAAACAAAAAAAGGAATATATTGAAAAAATAAACATGGATATCAATGGAACTTTTCCGTGGCTCATTGAAAATAAACCTAAAAAACTTCTGGAAGGGTTTAAAGAGAGATACGAGAGGATTGGCTGCTCTGCAGGCATGTCCAGTTTGACTATATCGCCAAATGGAGATGTATATCCCTGTCCTTTTTTGCGAAACTATCCTGCAGGAAATCTTTGCAGCGATAAATTAAAAGATATATGGGAAAATTCCGATGTTTTTGATGTTTTTAGAAATATTGACAGAACTAAATTAAAAGGTAAATGTGGGACATGCGGATATATGCCTTATTATTGCCAGGGCGGTTGTAGGGCAGCAGCATTCTTGCAAACCGGAGATTTTTACGCTGAAGATCCAAACTGCTGGTATGGCTGTAATTTACCCTGATATTCATTCAATATGTCTTCGCAACCCTTATCCTGTAACGGGAGCCGCCGCATACAGGACACGCAGCACCCTTCCCTTTCTCAACTGCAATTATATCCGTATGTTTTTTCAATCTCCTCGGCACATGATTTCTCGTCGCACCACCCGCTTTCAATTATGCCTTTTCCGGTAAATTTATCAATTTCATTGAAATTTTCTGCTTTAACAGGGAGTTTCACAGCCCGTTTAAATCCCTTAATTTCACCTACCTCAAGACACCCACTTGTAACCCAACTTTTTATTCCCAAACCATGGTATCTCCCAGGATTTCTTAAAGACTTCGTTCGATTTCAATACTGGCGTATGTGCCTTTTTTCTCATTTTTACGACTGCTTTGTTGCCTTCCACTTCCACAACTCCTGGGCTGTTTATAAATTTTGAAAATAGTGTTTTAGCTGTGTTGTTCTCAAATCTTTTCAGATCACTTGCCAACATCTTGTATAGCGTGTCTGCCACCATCGTCATCACTACATCAAACTGTATGCGAATCATAAGCGGAGAACTTAATGCGTTGAGATTGAAAAACTTTACTAACTCTGCAATTTTGTTTTCAATTCTCCATCGCCGGGCATAATGGGTGACAAGTTCTTTGAGCTCAATATCCTCGTTATTGGTTATCACAAATGTTGGCTTCTGCCTGCCGTTATCCGTTATGATGACCTCCCGCAAGTCCATATCGTGCCCTTTTGGTTGGAATCTATGTTCGTAAACTGAAGGTGTGGGATATTTTCTCTTTGGTATATCAAGTTTCACTTCTTTCCAGTCGCTGGCAGGAATCTCTAACGCATCATCTATCATTTTTTTACCTCTAC
>MCBE01000003.1 GCA_001723845.1 Candidatus Altarchaeales archaeon WOR_SM1_SCG | reverse complement strand
AAGAAACATTTAGAATCCATTAACATTCACAATTAATACAAAAGAGATTAAGAACAGAAAATGAACAAAAATTGAGATGGACATTTTCATAGTATACCTCTTTTAATTTTTGGATGGGAAATTTGGGTTTAAATAAAAATTTAATATTAATATAATATTCATATAACTTTCAATTATAATTAATTTAATTCAAATCAAAATGAAAAAAATACCGACTTACATTAAAGGTCTGGATGAAGTTCTTTTGGGCGGGATTCCGGAAGGAAAAATGATTCTCTTAGAGGGAGCAGCCGGTACGGGGAAAACCGTATTTGGAATAGAATTTCTGCGCAGAGGCATAGAAAATGGGGAGCCGGGTGTTTTTGTTGCATGCGAAGAAAACCCCGGGGATTTGATTAAAAATGCAAAATCTTTCTGTGATATGGAAGATTTAATCAAAAAAGATAAGTTAAGGATCGTTGATGTGAGCAGAAGATGGATTACGGACATTGCTGATAAAACAACGGAATTCGGATTGGAGACGGTTATAAAAGATATAAAAAAGGCGGTGGAGGAGATTGGTGCAAAGCGTGTCGTGATAGATCCCGGGGCGATTTTACTTTCACAGTTTAAACACCTGAAACTGGATATGGCGGTAAGGAACGGTCTGCACAGGATAAGGGATGCCGTGAAAAAGATGGGATGCACATCCATATTTACGGCAGAGCGTTCAAAAGAGCCGGGCATGGGGTGTGGAAAGGATTTTGAAACTTTTGTGCTTGACGGAATTATCAGTTTAGGCACAAAAGCAGGACAAAATCAAATCATTAGAACCCTTACTGTAGAAAAAATGAGGGGGGCGGATTACAGGAGCGGAGAGTATGAGTTTGAAATTACAAATGACGGAATGATTATTTACCCGAAAATCCCGGTTGACAGGAGCGTGGCAAAAATAGACCTTAAAGTAAGGGGAAAATTCGGTGTTGCAGGGCTTGATGATGCACTTGGCGGAGGGATTCCGCAGGGACACATGGTATTGATTGGAGGAAACACCGGAACCGGCAAGACAACACTGGGCATGCACTTTTTAATAGAAGGTTTTGAGCAGGGTGAAAACGGCGTCTGGGTTGCACTGGAAGAACCTATTACGCAGGTAAAGAAAACCGCATTAGAGCATGATCACGGTAAATGGGATTTTGAGGAATATGAAAAACAGGGAAAATTAAAGTTTGTTACAGCACCGTTAATGGACATTAGTCCCGATAAATTATTATACCGGATATTAAACACTGTGAACGAGATTAAGGCAAAGAGAGTTGTGATTGATTCTATCTCAACTCTTGAATCGGCAACCATGGATAAAGACAAGGTAAGAGGATTCTGGATACAACTCTCAACATTCTTCAAAACGCTTGGAGTTACCTGTGTTGTGAATTATTTAACCCCTGGAAGTTTTGGAGCCGGGAAGGAACAATTACTTGCCGGGCTTGATACCAATGAGATGCGGCTGAGTTCTGTCATAGACGGGATTATTATCCTGCGGTATGTTGAAAGAGAACAAAGCGTGATGAAACTCCTGAACATTCTGAAACTGAGAGGGAGTGAACACAAAAAAGACATCTTCAGGTTTGATGTTGAGAAAGAGGGCTTCAAATTAGGCGAGAAATTCAAGAGATAAAAAATAAAAATATGGCTCCAACCACCGCATACAGGGGTGCGCCCGGCTCACTTCGTTCGCCCGGATTTTCGCTGTCGCAAAAACTTCAGGTATAACAATTTCCTTATACCTAAAAATGCACATTTAAAGTTCAAAGTATCCCTGCCAATCAACATGCAAATTTACGGAAATACTCTTTATTCCCAAAAGAATCCTGCCTGTGTTTAAAATTTAAAATTATATTTAAAGTTCCCTGCATGCTGGTTTGATAGAAAAGAACAGGAATTTATTTTTTATTTTATAATTAACGGGATAATTAACGATAAAAATTTTGCAGGGGTTTGTGATATAATTAAATTGAAATTTAATTAATAATAATTGATTTGCAGGCACCACCTGTGAATTGCAGAGTCATGTCATGCGATGCGTGCTTTGGGATGAATATCTCAAAACACATTATAGGGGTTTCTAATTTTATTGATAAAAACCCCCGGTTCGCCGTGATTCGCCGTGATTATCAACCTTCCCGGAGGTTGAATCAAATTGAAATTTAATTAATAATAAACAAACGAACAATGACTTATGTATCCCCGTATAATTTTGATGATGAAGTAAAAAGTAAATTTAATTTTAGAGATATTAAGTTAGATGACACGACACTCCGCGACGGAGAACAGACAGCAGGTGTTATCTTTGATGAGTATGAAAAACTGGAGATTGCCCGCAGGTTAGCAGAAATCGGTGTCGAGCAGATTGAAGCGGGAATTCCCATAATTTCACAAAATGAAAGAGATATTATTAAAAAAATTGTCAGGGAAAATTTAGGTCCGAGTATTATGTGCTGGTCTCCCGCAATGAAAGATAAAATTGATCTTGTTCTTGAAACGGAGTGTGATGCCGTAGCAATTTCAATTGCAACATCCGAAATCCATTTAAAGCATAAATTAAAAAAAACAGAGGATGAGGTAATAGACATGATTGTTCCCGCGATTGAATACGCAAAAGACCACGGGCTTTATGTTTCATTTAATGCCGAAGACGGGACAAGGACGGATTATAAATTTTTATTAAAATTCACGGATGCGTGTAAGAAGGCAGGCGGCGACCGCCTCAGGATGTGCGATACGGTTGCCGCATTAAATCCACAGGCATCGTATTACCTTACAAAGAAATTGCTCAATGATACGGGAATCCCGGTTGAAATCCACGCACACAATGATTACGGTCTTGCGGTTGCAAATTCAATTGCGGCATGTGCAGCAGGCGCCGAGTATGTTTCAACAACCGTAAACGGTATTGGCGAGCGCGCGGGAAACGCTTCTCTTGAGCAGATGATAATGGGGCTTAAAATGCTTTACGGGATTGATAATAAATACACAACCGAGTACCTTGTAAACTTATCAAAATTTGTTGAAAAGGCATCCGGCATGAAAGTAGCAAAAAACCAGCCGATAGTCGGTGAAAACATGTTCCGCCACGAATCGGGAATTCACACGCACGGGATCATTAAATTTCCTTATACTTATGAAACATTTGCCCCCGAACTTGTCGGGAATAAAAGGGTTCTTGTTATCGGTAAGATGTCGGGAAGACATGCGGTGAAAGCAAAACTTGAAGAATACGGAATTGAAGCCGATGAACACGCGGTTAAAAAGATACTGGCTGAGGTAAAAGCGGTTGCAGAGTCAAGAAAGAGCGCGCTTACGGATGATGAATTCCTCGGGATTGCAAGAAGCATAATCGGCGCCGAGGTGGTGTATATCATGGTCAAATTAGACTCAAGATTAAGAACAAAGGCGTATGAGGAAATAGCAAATGTTGTTGAAAAAGCATACCGTGTAAGCGGGGATGTTGATCTGATTATTGAAACAACAAACAAGCGTCTTGACAAAATCCTTGAGAATTTATCAAAAATTAAGGGTGTCCGAAGCACAAAAACGCATGCTTTGATTCGCAAGTTGTAAAAAATAGTGATAAATTCATGTTTTAAATAAAAATTGATCAAGTAATATGTTCAATGATTTATATGCTCGATTAGCAAGGATTATAATTTACAAGAAATTACTATTTGTACTTATAGTAATTGCTGCTGTGATCTTATTGCTGCTTTCTAACTTTTTGTCGGGCATGGAATTCAAAGGAGGAACTTCGATTGATGTAATTCTCAACCAGAATGTTTCGGCAGATAAAATAGAAAGTTTAAAAAACGAGTTATCTGCGCGCGGTTTGGATGACCTCAACATCTATATAAAAAAACAAGTTACCTCAAATAAAAGAATTTTGACAATTCAAACAACAACCGGAATTGACAGTGAAAATCAGGAGGATATAATAAAAATCATTGAAAAATATTTTAGAGATTTGAATAACTTTGATTATGCAGAGGTGAATTTATATGAAAGACTGCAAGAAGACCAGATCGAAAAATTATCCGAAAAACTCAATATAACATCCGATGGCATAAAATATGATGAGGATAAAAATTTATTAATGATTAAAGCATATTATTCAGATAAAAATGCATTAAAAGAAATATTGGATTATTATTTCAAAAGGGATGTGCAATTTAATTTTTATGCAAAAAACTTTATTATAAATCCCATAACTCCCGGTCTTGGAGAAAAGGAGATAAAGGAAGTAATGAAAGTATCCCTTATAGCGTATATCTTGATTGCGTTCTTTATTTTTGTCGTGTTCACAAAAAGCATTTCATTCAGACCAATAATTCTTACAACAGGTTATATAATCCCGGTCATTATTTTAATAGACATTAATTTAATCAACAGGGTATTCTTTTTGGGCGTAGCGATGGCAGCATATCTAATATTAATGGCTATCTTTATCAAGAAGAACAAAAACTTACGGGGAAATAGCAAATGTTGTTGAAAAGGCACATCGTGTAAGCGGGGATGTTGACTTGATTATTGAAACAACAAACAAGCGTCTTGACAAAATCCTTGAGAATTTATCAAAAATTAAGGGTGTCCGAAGCACAAAAACGCATGCAGTGATTCGCAAGTTGTAAACCGGGTGTTTTTTTGATTTTTTCATTCAGAACTTCCATTTTCCCAGGTAATCAACCACATCTTTTGAAGTTATTATCCCGACAACATTCCCTGACGCAACAACAGCCAGATGCCTTAAATTTCTTCTTTTCATCTCTTTTTCAATTTTTTCAATATCAGTTGAAGGAATTATTGTGACAAGCGGCTTTGACATAACTTCTCCCGCGCGCAAATCAAAAAAGTGCCTGCCTTTTTTTGCCAGTATTCTTATTATGTCGCTTTCGGTTATTATCCCAAAAGCTTCGCCGTTATTAGTAACAATAACGCTCCCGATTCCTTTTTTTGCCATTATTTTTACCGTATTTTCAAGGTTTTCACTTTCCTTTACAGTAACTACATTGCTGTTCATAATACCTGCTGCATTTGACTTCCTGATTTTCCCGGGCATTTTTTTATTTTATTTAAATTTATAGTACACGACACAACCATTTAGAAATAAAATTAATAATTAATACCTGCACGGTTGAATAAATCCGGCAGTGTTTATTATTAATATTAAATTTAAAATTAATTAATGTTGGGAATATATTTATTGATTGTGAAATTTAAATTAGTGATAAGGATATAAGGACGGTGTTAATTTAAAGATAAGTTTATCAGAACTCATGTTCTGATATAACCTTGTTATATAAAATTATTCCCCAACCGGGAATTAAAATTTAATTATTTTTGAAAAGTAATTTTACTCTTAACGATTTACAAAAGCCCGAATCGGATATATCATGTTCCATTTTGGAATAGTTTAATTCTTTTTCTTCTTTCAAATTTGAAATTATAGTCAATAATGCGGCACAATCATCCATTTTTCCAGAGAGATTTATCAACACATAATCTTTCGGGGTTTTTGCGGATATTTCCTTTATTTTTGATTTAACTATATTTATGTTACTCAATTCTGATGGAGAGACTAATAATGCAATAGAGTCATATTTTGAAACCCACTCCTCAAACAATTTTTTATAATCTTTACTAGTAAATGATTCTTTCATATCCTCTATCAGATACTCTATATCTTTTGTTGTCATCATATCAACTACATTTAACCCCCTGTGATGATATCTTTCTTCAACATATTTTTTTATTTCATCAGAATCCGAGTGCAATCCTTTATTTATCAAATCAAGCATGGATTTTCCCTGCAACATTATCGCTTGATCTTTTTTAGAAACTGACTTGTATAATTTGTCCAATTTACCGTCACCAAACGAAACTTCATAAATTTTTTTTGGTTGCTCTGGATCAGTTGATATTATTACTTTTCTTTTATTCCAAAGTTTTAAAAAAAGGTCTGATGCCCTCCTTTTCCATCCCTCAGGCAGGAGTCGATAAAAGAAGATAATTTCTTTTATTGCAGAAAGAATCGTTGAAGGATCTGCTACCATCTCTACTTTTGAAACTATTGAACTAATAACCTGTATGCCCAGAATCTCCTGCTCTTTGGTGTTATCCAATTTATTATTAGAATCTTTTCTCTCTATGTCAGTGTTGTTGTTTGCCATAATAGTGTTCTATTCTATTTACTGTGGGAAACGATATGTTCGGCAAAACAATATGGTTTGTTATTTACAAAAGTAGCACTATTGGGTAATATAGAAAAATCATTTCCTCGTATATACTTGTTTGAATGCGGACATATTAATCTAATTTTATTCTTCGTTTCAATAATAAAACCATCAGCATCCAAAGATTTGCCAAAAAGCTCTAGAATCACATCCTTATTTGAATCATTAATTTGTATGTATTCCATATTTTTCACCTCGTTTATTTAAAGGATTTATTATAATTATATCCTATAAGTATATTATACGCATTTAAAGTATAAATGCTTTTTAATTAATTATTGTTGTTATATATTAAATATTCTCTCTATTAAAATAATATAAATGTATTTTTATAATTATCGGTAATTTTTTATTTTTTTCATAATTTTAATTCAATAAGAGAAAAAACTTATTAAGACAAAAATCTAATTAACTTTCAAAGACAAGTTATAATTTTAATTTTAATATATCCACATTGATCTAATTTTATAATTTATTTTCGCCTGATTTGTTATGACATCAACTATAAATTATTCATTTATTTAAAAGTCAGGTAATTTATCCTGTATTCCAGGTAATTAATCACATCCTTTAAAGTCACTATCCCAACGAGCATCCCGGATTCAACAACCGGCAGGTACTTTACATTTCTTTTTCTCATTTCTTTTTCAATTTTTTCAATATCAGTTGAAGGAATTATTGTGACAAGCGGCTTTGACATAACTTCCTCTGCGCTTAAATTAAAGAATCCTCTCCCGCTTCTTGCAATTATTCTTATCATATCCCTCTCGGTTATTATCCCTTTCGCCTCGCCTGACTCATTAACGACAATTACGCTCCCGATTTCTTTTTCAGACATTATGTTTGCTATATTTTCCAGGTTTTCGTTTTCGTTAACAGAAACCACATTAGTGTTCATAATATCTCTTGTGGTCGTCCTCCCGGGTTTTTCGTGCATTTTTTATTTTAAGGTAAATTATTTGTATTATTCTAAAATTTAAAATTTTTGCAGAAAAAATATAATTACTTGATTAACCTTATGGTCATAGGATAGCGGTACTTCTCGCCCTCGTTTGCTTTCAAGCCAGCCATTATCACAAGGATAAACCATGCTATAAATAGTATAACTGCAATTAAAATACCGATCAATACAAGAGACAGGATTGCTGCAATAATAAAATATATCACCATTGATATCTGGAAATTGAGCGATTCCTTTCCCTGGTCATCAACAAAAGCGGACTCCTCTCTCTTTACAAACCAGATAATTAGAGGTACAATAATGTTCCCGAACGGTATTATACAACCCGAAAGGGCGCCGATATGACAAAGCATTGCCATCGTTCTTTCACTTTTTTCATCCATTTTTTTATGTTTTTTGAATTATGCTTTTATTAAATTTTATTAAAAATTATATTCTATATTAATATATGGTTTTCAAAATAAATAAATCCGCGGATTTTTTAAAATTTTAATTTATTTTTTGTATCTTCGCCGAGTAATGGGTCATATAGTGGAATCAAGATATCTGACGTTTCGTCACTTCAATTAAATTCTTCAATTAGTGTGGTGAAATGTGGCTTTAGCCCTTGCAAATATCCCCTGTTAAGCGGGGCTTCAGCCTTTACGTACATTGTCCATTATATTTCACCGCTCCATTTTCAGTTTTACAAAACAAGATTTTTCCCCTTTTGGCAAGCAAAAGAGAGGTTAGGGATGAATTTTACAAGCCAATTATTCCATACGCCTTCTATATACTTCATTCAAATATTCCAATCTATTGATTGCATATTCTCTAAAATCCATAGATAATTCGGAGTGAATTTCTTCTGAACGAATTATTTTATTAAGAATAAATGATATTTCTTTTGTATATATATAAAATCTATCAAAAGACCTTCTGTCAATATCCCCATGCGCAATTTTGTTTCTTAATCCTCTT
>MCBE01000002.1 GCA_001723845.1 Candidatus Altarchaeales archaeon WOR_SM1_SCG | reverse complement strand
TAATGTTCAATGCAGTTTTTTTGAACCATCCCACCGCAGAAAGATAACTTCCAGTGTCTAAACAGCGATATATACTCAATATCTTTGCAATATCTGATGTCTGAACATCCTTATTTTCTGAGTACGGAAATATCTTTGAAAGTCCCCATTGCCCCCACAAGTGATTCAAAAATGCTGTATCAAGATAACGCCAATGCTCACCAAATATAATGTCCTCTGCATTAGTTACAATTATGTCTTTTTTCGCATTCATTAATTTCAAAAACCTCC
The DNA here is from genome assembly GCA_001723845.1 of Candidatus Altarchaeales archaeon WOR_SM1_SCG. Taxonomy (GTDB): domain Archaea; phylum Altiarchaeota; class Altiarchaeia; order IMC4; family WOR-SM1-SCG; genus WOR-SM1-SCG. Next base: position 7,965 of record MCBE01000002.1, on the reverse strand, counting down.
TTAGTTGTTCGGCTGTTTCATCTGGTAAACTACCCAGGTATAATACTATTCTCTTTTCATTTTTCTTTGTTTTTTTATCCCAGTATGGTTCAGCAATGCTGTAATATGTATAAATTTTACCCTTCTCGTTTCTCTTTGAATGAGATAATAGTTGTAATGTTTTCATTTTATATGTTCTTAGTTATATATTAAAAATAGATGTATATAAAAGTATTATTATAAAAAATCTGTTCTTAAAATTGGCAAAAATGAAAATCGCACATTATAACAGGAATACAAGAAACTATATGCTCAACAAGTATTTTTCAATTTATTATATTAAAAAGTTTAATTATTAATACCTAATCGTGGGAAAGATGGGTTATAAATGAAATTTATATTTATATTATCTATTTACAAATAACCATGACAGACATAGTACCACTTGCATTAATCCTTTTCGGAGTAGTTATATTTTTAGGGTTTATCGGGAGAATGATTTTTGAAGAAACAAAAATCCCTGAAGTTGTGTGGCTCATGATACTCGGGCTTTTGATCGGGTATTCGGGAGCGGTTGATACTGAAATGATGCTCACGACTGCACCTATTTTTGCAGCCCTTGCACTTGCAATAATCCTTTTTGAGGGCGGTCTTAACATGGATTTCTACAAGGTGATGAGCCAGTTTTCAAGAGCGTCGTCGCTTGCAATTTTAAATTTAATTTTTTCAATAATTTTTATCGCAGCCGCATCCGTTATAATATTTGCATTATTCGGCGAATCGTTAGGGGTTTATGAATGGGGCTGGCTGTACGGGATTCTTTTAGGGACAATTGTCGGTGGGTCAAGTTCCGCAATTGTAATACCGATCGTCCGGGGATTGGAAATCAGGGAAAAAATTATAACTTTTCTCTCGCTTGAGTCCGCGATAACCGATGCATTGTGTGTTGTTTCGGCAATTGCGGTACTTGAATTAATTGCTGCTGTCTCGGCAGGCGGACCCGGCATTGCTCCCGATGCATTTGCACATAATATCCTATCTGCGTTTTCAATAGGGGCATTCATAGGAATTGCCGCAGGAATCGGGTGGCTTTATGTTTCACGGCTGATTAAAAAAGTTCCTGCAACCCACCGGCTGGACCTTGCCGTTGTCTTTTTGATTTACGGTCTGGTGGAATTTGTCGGGGGAAGCGGTGCAATAAGCGTATTGTTTTTTGGCATTGTTCTTGGAAACGGTAATGCAATAGCAAGAATAATAAAGACAAGGAAGAAACTGGAAATATGCCCGGGGACAGTAACTTTCCAGATGGAGGTAATATTTTTTGTAAGAACTTTCTTTTTTGTTTTTCTTGGTATGCTTGTCACGATAAAAATTGTTGAAATGCTTATTATCGGGATTATCCTTGGTATTTTACTGCTTGCTGCAAGAATTATTCCCGTTTATTTAAGTTCAATGAAAACCGATATCACAAGAAATGAGCAGAAATTCATACTGACAATGGCTCCCAGGGGGCTTGCAGCAGCCGTTCTCGCGCAGCTGCCTTCGTTCCCCGCGTATAATATTCCCAACGCTTCCGTATTTTCCGACCTGGTTTTTGTTATAATAATGATAAGTATCATGATATCGGTTGCAGGTGTCCTTTTATCAAGCAGGCAAAAAGGCGATGAGAAACCGGGTAATAACAGTAAAGAAGTAAAAATTGAAAAACAAAATAAAAATTAAAATAAAAATTAAAAAATTCAATCCTCTTTCTTCTTGAAAAAAAGCCAGTTTCTGCTGTTCTTCAGCCGCAGCAAAACAAAGCCGCCTTTCATTTTCTCTCCCTCAAGCGTAAAAATTATTTTATTATTCTCTATTTTTCCAGGGATAAATGTTCCCCTGTCCCAGGTTTCAACAGTTCCCACGCCGTAGTTTCCCTCCGGGATTACTCCTTCAAAATCGGCATACTCAAGCGGGTGGTCTTCCGTTTCTACGGCAAGCCGTTTTATTCCATGCTCCGACGGCGGGATTTTCGGGACAGCCCAGCTTTTAAGAACGCCCCCTACTTCAAGGCGAAGGTCATAGTGCAGGTGAGAAGCGTCGTGTTTCTGGATTACGAAAATTAATTTGTTATTTCCTTTTTCGGATTTTACGTCTTCTTTTCCTTCCGACTCATTCGTGCCTTTAAAATCTCTTTTCTTTTTGTATTCTGAAAGTGGCATTTTCGTTAATTTAAGAATTACTTAAAAATTTAAAATAATAATAAATAAAATAGAATAAAAAAATAGAATAAAAAAATAGAATAAACAAATAGAATAAACAAATAGAATAAAAAAATACAATTAAGATGAAACAGATAACAGTTATTACCGAAAACAGGATTGATAATCTTGCAGACATCTGCGAGACGCTTGGAAGCGCAAATATTAATATTGAATTTATTTCCGCCCAGGGACTTGCAGAAGCCGTGGTTGTAAGGATAATTGTGAATGATGAGGCAAACGCGGTAAAAGTTCTTGAAAAACGCGGGTTTAAAGTTTTAAAATCGGAAATCATAACGATAAATGTGAAAAACCGCCCCGGTGAACTTGCAAGGATAGCGAGAAAACTGGCGCAAAAAAAAGTCGGCGTGCATTACATATATCTCGCAAGTGAAAGCCCGAGGTCGGGGCAGATAATAATAAAGCCGGATAATTTTGAAAGGGCGCTACGGGCTTTGAAAGATGAGGATTATGTTGTTTGAAATGATTTTAATAATTAACAACCACGGGCAGTATGTCCACAGGATATGGCGGTGTATGAATTACCTGGATGCAGAATCAGAAATTATTCCGAACACAACAGACATTCCTGAAATTAAAGCAAAAAACCCGTCAGGGATAATTCTTTCCGGAGGTCCGTATTCCGTGTATGAAGACCGGGAAAAAATTAAAAATTGTAATGAAATTTTAAAATTTTGTTTAAATTCAGATACTCCTGTACTTGGAATCTGCCTCGGTCACCAGGTGATCGTGCAATTTTTCGGTGGGAAAGTTGAAAGAGGAAGTGCGGCGGAATATGCACAGATGGAAATTGCAATCGTAAAGGAAAATGATTTGTTCAAAAATCTTGAAAAAAATTTAATTGCCTGGACATCGCATAAAGACGAAGTGACAGAACTCCCTGTGGATTTTGAGTGTCTTGCATCGTCAGGTATATGTAAGTTTGAAGCCGTGAAGCATAAAAAGAAGAAAATTTACGGCGTCCAGTTTCACCCGGAAGTTAATCACACGCCCCGGGGCGAGGAAATATTGAAGAATTTTTTAGGTGTCTGCGAGTAAAAAAGTTGTATTTATAATTTTAATTTAATTTTTAATATGTTTTTTCCGCTGAAAGATGAAAACCCGAGTGATGGAAAACCAATGGTCACAATCTCCCTGATAGTTGTAAATTCCGCCATATTCATAGGATGCCTGGCTCTTGGTGATTCGGGCTATACTGCAATAATATATCAATTCGGGATGATTCCCGCGCAACTCACGCTTTATACCCCTTTTACTTCAATGTTTCTGCACGGCGGGTTCGGGCATATAATCGGGAACTTATGGTTTTTATGGATTTTCGGCGACAACATTGAAAGTGCATGCGGAAGAAAAAAATTTATTTTATTTTATATTTTATCGGGACTTTTTGCAGGCTTCCTTCACTTCCTGCTTTACCCGACATCAACAATCCCGACAATCGGCGCATCCGGTGCTATTGCAGGTGTCCTTGGGGCGTATCTCATACTTTACCCGAAAGCAAAAGTATTGACTCTCATCTGGTTTTTTATTATCACGACAACAAGAATTCCTGCCGTCTGGTTTCTTGGATTCTGGTTTGTCATGCAGTTGTTTTACGGAGGAATCGGCGTTATATCGGAAGTAAGCACGGGTATTGCGTACTGGGCGCACATCGGGGGATTTTTAGCGGGCGCGGGGTTGATATTAATTTTAAGGAACAATAAGCCGAAAAATGCGATTATTTAATTTTTTAACACCACAAGTTTATAAATTTAAAAATTTAAAAATTTAAAAATTTAAAAATTTAAAATCAATTTTATCGGTCATTTTAAAAATCCCTAAAAGTTTTTTGAACCCATGTCCTGATTTCATCCCTCACGCGCCTGAAGCCCCCGGTTATTTCATCTCCCGTCCCGTTGAATTCAGAGGGGTCATCAAATCTCTTGTGGATGTATTCATTTCCCCCGGGAAAGAAGGGACATGTTTCTTTAGCGTTGTCGCAGACGGTAACAATGCAGTCAAATTTAATCCCTGTAAATTCATTCACGCTCTTTGAATCTTGTTTTGAGATGTCAATTCCGATTTCCTTCATAACGGCAACTGCGTAAGGATTAACTTTCGTGGCTTGTGTCCCTGCACTGTATACTTCGTAAAAATTTCCGTACATGCTCCTGAGAAGCCCCTCTGCTATCTGCGACCTTGCGGAATTATGGATGCAGATAAACAAAACCTTCTTTTTCATTATTTTGTTTTTTCCAATTTTTTTAAATATATTTCCATGCGCCGCTTACCACAAACATTGTTCTCTTTGATATGTTCAGCGCGTGGTCGCCGATTCTTTCAAAGTATCTGCCCGCAAGCAAAAGATTAAGCACGATTGATGAATTATCAGGGTTTGCCGCCATCCTCTCCTTTAGTTTCGGGAATATGCTTCCGTAAAGCGAATCAACCTTATCCTCATCAACGCCCACGCTTTCAACATAATTTTTATTTTTATTTATAAACGAGTTCATCGCGTGTTTTGTCATTAAAATGCAGGTATCGCTCATTTCCCGGAGTGTTTCTTCAATGTCGTCCAGCGGGGGTTCTCGCTTGATGTAGGGTACGATCATTGCAATGTCCTTTGCATAGTCGCCGATTCTTTCAAGGTTGGATACGACGCTCATTGCAGTACTTATAAACCGCAGGTCGCCTGCAACCGGCTGGTGTAAAGCAATGCAGAGAATGCATCTCTCCTCAACTTCCCTGTAGAGTATGTCAATTTCCTCGTTGTCCTTTTTAATCACTTCAGACGAGAGTTTAATGTCCCGTCTCCTTAACGCATCCGTTGCGTCGCCTAAATTCTTCTGCACGAGTTTGCTCATTAACCTTAAATCCGTTTTCAGGTGTTTTAATTCCCTGTCAAATTTACTTCTTGCCATTTTAAACTTGTTTTTAAATATTTTAAATATTTTAATTTTTTTTTAAATTTTAGTTAAATTAATTACCCGAACCTCCCGGTTATGTAATTTTCGGTTAATTTATCATGCGGGTTTTCAAATATCTGCTTTGTCTTCCCGAACTCAATTAACTTGCCGAGGTACATAAACCCCGTGTAGTCCGAGACCCTTGCCGCCTGCTGCATGTTGTGCGTTACTATGACCTGCATGTTTCTCTTTCACTCCCGATTTTTATTTTTTTCTCTTTGAAATTTTAATCGTCCCAAAGTGATGGTTCCCAGGTAATACCGTCTTTTCCTGGATTGAAATATCCTGTAAATAAAACACTGTCAATATGTCCTTTCTTGATTTTTCTGATTGTATGTAAATTACTAATCCCTCCTGATAAACAAAGTAATGCACATATTAGGAATATTACTGTAAAGGTAAAATTAAAATAAGGATCATAATAAGTATGTATGCTGATAATAAATATTATAAAGAACATAACAAAACCAATACTTGCATGAGACATAGAACGATGAGGAGAATATTTCAAAAACAGATTTATAAATTCCTTTTTATTGATTATATTTGATTTTGATTTTGCATTTTTTGTAAATATCTCAAAATCTTCATAAATTTCAAACCATAGTGCTTTGCATAAAATATTATGTTCTTTTCCTGTTTTCATGATCGCAAAACGTTCCGTATCGCTTCTTGTTCCCATAAACACAACCTCTTTATTATTTTCATTAATATAAACTGCTTCCGGCTTAAATGAAAATTTTCCATAACCACTAACGAATTTGTATATCTCAAAATCCGTGGTTGTTAAAATACCCCTAGCACAATTGAATGCATAACTGAATCTGCCAAAGATTAAAGCATAGTCAGGATCCTCGGGATCGGCAAAAGTATCATCTACAAATGCGTGACATATACCCTTAGTCAATGTTGAATTAATTTGTATTGGAACCCCCAACATATAATTTCTTTGTTCTACATCATTATCTCCGGAAATTTTATGTACTCTTTCAAATTCTTCGTCTTTATTTTTTCTTTCTTCTTGTCTATGTTTATTTTCTCCACGTTCTTTATTAGAAAAAATAGAAAAGAACAGTTTAGTCAGGGGGAATTTAGTCTGTGCTGACTCACCATTTTGCGAATCTTTTTGTTCTTTATACAGTATTTCGGTCATTTTATCTAAATTTTGATTTTTGTGATTTTTGATTATTTTTCTTTTCTATAAGTTTCTTTCTACCTCTTCAAGTTCTTTACCTGTAGCATTGGAAATCGCTTTAGCCATTTTATAATTGAATTCCTGCCCGCCCTTACTGACTAAAATTTCCAACTCATCCGAAATTACCAGTTTTACTTTACCATAATCCAATAGCATCTCTGCTGCCCAATATTCGCCATATTCAAATTTTACAGATTTAATGGATCTAAAAGCAACCCGGTACTCTATTTTATCCTCTGAAAGATAATGTTTTTCTACTCTTATCTCCTCTGCGGTTTTGTCAATAACAACATACTCCGGATTTGCATAAGTAATGCAATAAAGTCCATAAATTACAATTCCCAATAGAAATAATCCAATGAATAACATTATATAAAGTCCTCCTATTTCATTCTTTTTAAAATCTGTAAGTGCAAAAACAAAGATGATAACTCCAAAAGCAGCAAATAATGTAATAAATCCTGTGAGTCCAGCAGAACCTGTCTTAAAAACAACAGATTCATGAGTATTAGAAATCTCTTTAGACCCCCCTATATAACCAAGACAAAAGGAACCAAAAAGGAAACCAATCATAAGTAATACACCAAGTAAACAATCTCTGTTTTGTTTTTTGGTTATTTTGTTTTGGATTTCTTGTATTGTTCTACCCTTTGTAGATTTTACATCACCTTCCATTTTATTTAAATTTTTAATGAATTTTAAATTTTATTGTGTTTTTTTAATTAATTACCCGAATCTCCCGGTTATGTAATTTTCGGTTAATTTATCATGCGGGTTTTCAAATATCTGCTTTGTCTTCCCGAACTCAATTAACTTGCCGAGGTACATAAACCCCGTGTAGTCCGAGACCCTTGCCGCCTGCTGCATGTTGTGCGTTACTATGATTACCGTGTATTCCTTTTTAAGCTCGTTAATTAAATCCTCTATTTTTGATGTTGATATCGGGTCAAGTGCAGAACACGGCTCGTCCATCAATATAACCTCCGGCTCAACTGCAATTGCTCTTGCAATACAAAGCCGCTGCTGCTGCCCTCCCGAAAGACCGAGTGCAGAGTCGTGCAGCCTGTCGCTTACTTCACTCCACAGGGCAGAATCCTTTAAGCTTTTCTCAACTATTTTATCAAGAACTTTTTTGTTTCTCTCGCCGTGTATCTTAGGTCCGTACGCAACATTTTCATAAATAGATTTCGGGAAAGGGTTGGGTTTCTGGAAAACCATGCCTATTTTTTTCCTTACTAAAACGACATCCGCATCCTTCCTGTTTATATCCCTGCCGTTGAAAAGTATCTCTCCTTCAACACGGCAGACATCAATAATGTCATTCATGCGGTTAAGGCATCTTATGAGCGTTGACTTACCGCACCCGGAAGGTCCGATTAACGCGGTCACCTTATTTTTTTGAAATTTCACATTAACGTCAAAAAGCGCCTGGTTTTCGCCGTACCACAAATTCAGGTTCCGGGTTTCAATAGCATTAATTAAATCTGTAAAATTTGAATATGGCGAATATTGGGCAGCAGAGATGCTATTGGATTATGGTAAAGTAAAACTGGTAATTTCGGATGAGTTGGAAATTTTAGTCAGT
>MCBE01000001.1 GCA_001723845.1 Candidatus Altarchaeales archaeon WOR_SM1_SCG | reverse complement strand
CAAATGTAAGAATAATCACATAACTTCAATCAGCCCGGATGTTGAATTCCTTGATATTGCAAAGCACCTTAAATGTTCCAAGTGCAGCGAGGAAGTTGAGATTATCGGCGGCAGGGAGTTGATTATTAAAAGAATTGTTGCCGAATAATGAAGGAAAACCAGGTATTTTAAGTTATAAAATTAATATAAATTATTGTATAAAACTTCCCCTTATGCAGGTTTTATCTTCAACAGACAGATCGGGTGGAGTTACATGGCATGGAAAAATCACAAAACAGGGTGTTAAATAAAAATAATAAAAACAATGGAATTTAATTTAAAATTTAATTTAAAACGGAGGTGTTTTTCATAGATGACTCAATTAAACGAAAATTCGGAGACCGGATGCTGCCCGCGATTTAACCCGGAGCCGTGGAACGGAAAAATCCTTGAATGGAAAGACAAGAAATTCATCAAGGATAAGGTCTTTACTTTTTTTTACATGCCCTTTAACTTCGGCGGCGTTATGAAACGGCTTGACGAAAAAGTAAGAAAAGCAGGTGCTAAAATGCCTGACTTTCTGTGCCTGTCTGATCATACTTCAAAATGGAACATGGGCGTTTACCTTGCCGTTGACCGTGAAATACCGGATGCAAAAAATGTCACATTAAGCGGGAAATTCTTAAGCAAGGTCTATGAAGGGCATTATAAAGATACGGGGAAGTGGTCAAAGGATTTTGAGGCGTATGCGAAAAGCAAAAATTTGAGCATCAAAAAATGGTATATGTGGTACACCACCTGCCCGAAGTGCGCCAAAGTTTACGGGAAGAATTACGTGGTTATTTTAGGGGAAGTGAATTAAAATTAAAATTAACAAAGAAATGGCAGACCCGAAATTAAACCGATTCATGAACGAGGAGGAGATAGCGTCCATTATACGGGAGGATGAAAAAGCACTTTCCGAGGCAAAGGAGAGTCTTTTAGTTAAGAGAGACGATGATTTGTGCAGCTGCGTAAAATACAACTGCTTGAAGGCATTTTTGGCGGTTAGTGAAGAAACTCCGGAAAGACTGTATTCTTCTTTTGATTTCTTTGTGAAATTACTTGATAATGAGAACGCGTATTTAAGGTTTCTCGCGGTTAAGGTCATAGCGAATCTCACGGAAGTTGACGGGCAGAATAAATTCAATGAAATATTTTCTAAATATTATTCCATGCTCGGCGATAAAACCTCAATTGTTCCCGCGCAGGTTGCGGGCGTATCGGGAATTATCGTTAATTCTAAGCCGGAACTGGAAAAGAAAATAACAAATAAATTACTGGACGTGGAAAAATTATGCGAAAGCAGGCAAAAAGAGCTTGTTAAGGGATACGCAGTTGAAGCATTCGGTGAGTATTTCAAGAAAGCAAAGGAAAAGGATAGAATTATTGAATTCGTGAAAAGGCAGAAAAACAGCGAAAGCCCGACAACAAGAAAGAAAGTAAGGGAGTTTTTGAAGAGGGAGGAAATAAATATTTAATTCATTTTTAATATAATTTATATTAATGACTCCAATAAATTTCATCCACTGTGCAGACACGCATCTCGGGAAGATACAAAAGAACTCAAGCCGGAGATTTGAGGATTTCCTGGATTCGTTTGAAGATGTTGTCAATTACGCGGTCAGTGAAAATGTTGATTTCATTGTTGTTGCAGGCGACTTTTTTGATAAAAGGAACATTAACCCGGATACCTTTTCTAAGACATTTTGCATCCTGAAAAAATTAAAAAAACATAATATCCCGCTTATCGCGTGCGAGGGCAACCACGATAAAACTTTTTACGGAAACAAACTTTCCTGGATGGAAACACTTGCAGAAATCGGATACATCATTCTTCTCAAGCCAGGTTATGATGAAAAAGGGAACATTAAATACACCGGGTGGGATGAAAACAATAAAAGGGGATTTTATTACGACATAAATCCAAAAATCAGGATATTTGGTCTGGGCTATCTCGGGAGTGAAGCGGACGAAAGATTTTGCGAGATTTCCCGCTTTCTTTTTGAGAGTAAAAATAATTATAATAAATTTAATATCGTTCTCATTCACGGCATAATAAAGAAGTACCAGAGCGATTTTATCGGGACAATTTCATCTGATTCAGTTAATAATTTAAAAAATTGCTGCGACTACATTGCTCTCGGTCACCAGCACACGAGATACGAGCATGAAAATTTTGCATTCAATCCCGGAAGTTTGGAATACTGGGACATAAAGGAAGTTAAACATGACGCAGGAAAAAAGGGGTTTTATCATGTGCGGGTTGATGAAGCAGGGAAAATAGAGACCGGGTTTAAAGAGAGCAGTAAAAGATTTGCAATCTATCTTGAGGTTGATATTTCCGGGACAAAAAATCCCGATGATGTTTATTTTCTAATCAGGGAAAAATTAAGACAAAGAAAACAAGATAATAAAAATATTAATAAAAATATTAATAATATTTACGAACCAATCATACAGGTAGTACTCGGCGGCAAGGTAACTTATGATGTAATGGAAATTGATACAAAATTTCTCAAAGAAAAAATTTCAGAAGAATTCGGGGCTCTTCTTGTTGATATAGACACCGATAAAATCCTTTTTACCCGGTTTGAACATGTAATTGCCCAGGACATGAGCAGGGAGGAAATTGAAAAACAGGTTATAGGCGACTATGTTGAACAGGCGGGGCGTTTTTTGGGATACGAGGATAAAACGACAGAACTTGTCCTTAATGTGATATCACTCTCATCGGCATCTCAAACACAGGATAATTGCGAGGAAATTTATAAAACAATTTTGAATTGCGATGTTAAGAGAAAAAAAATTGAGCCGGGAATCCTCGGGACAAATAACACCCAGAAGAGTATTCTTGATTTCGGATAAAAAATGAATTTTAAATTACATTAAATGCTTTTTAAAATCAAATCATAATTTATAAAACATAAAAAAAATGGCAAAATCACTACGACCCTCAAGATGCTATCACTGGGATTCCCCGGCATACACAAGAGTAGCAAAAGACCCCTCATCATCCTTTATTACGGGAATTCCGGGAAGCAAGATATTTCACTATACAATGGGAAATGCAAAAAAGTTATTTAACACAGAGATCTCCATTATTTCACAGCAGAAAATTCAGGTAAGGCATAATGCACTGGAAGCAGCAAGGATTACCGCAAATAAAAAACTTGAAAAAAATATCGGCGTTAAAAATTATCTTTTTAAAATCAGGGTTTATCCCCACCATGTTATGCGGGAAAATGCGATCGCATCGGGAGCCGGGGCAGACAGGGTCCAGACGGGAATGAGAAGAGCATTCGGAAAGCCTGTTGGAAGGGCTGCAAGAGTATATATCGGTCAGAAAGTGATGAGTGTTTTTCTTGATACCGGTGATGATGAAGATGAAAATTTGCGAACCGCCAAGTCCGCACTTAAAAACGCTTTGTTGAAAATCCCCGGCAATATGAAAATTGTTGTTGAAAAGGAAAAATCAGGTTAAAATTGACCCGGAACCAATCTACAAGGGCGCCGAAGCAAACCTCTACCATGAGAACAACAAATTAATCAAGCACAGGGTCAGGAAAAAATACCGCATCCCTGAACTTGATAAAAAACTGAGGCGCAGGAGAACAAAGCGGGAGGCAAAACTTCTTGATGATGCAAGACGCGCAGGCATTAAAGTTCCAAAGGTCTATGAAACCCGCAGGGATGAATGCAAAATTTTAATGGAATTTATTGACGGCGAGCCGCTGAGGGACATCATCATTGAGTCGGGTGAAAAAGAGACAGGAAAAATTGCGGGGAAAATAGGAAAAATAATTGCAGTGCTGCATGAATCTGACCTGATCCACAACGACCTCACAACTTCAAACATGCTTCTCTATAAAGATGAAATTTATATGATTGACTTTGGTCTCGGTGTCATGTCAAAACGGCTTGAAGATAAGGCAATGGATATGGTTGTTTTGAAGAAGTCGCTTCGGGCAATGTATCCCGTAAAGTTTGAGGTTATCTGGGAGGGGATTTGCGCGGGGTATAGGAATTATGATAATTATTTAGAAATTTTTAAGAGGATTGAAACGATTGAAAAGAGGGCGAGGTATCTTTAAAAGTGGAAAATTTAATTATTTATTACTAAAATTTACTAAATAACTCAAAATGATAGATGATACTGTACGAGCATTGAGGGATACATCCATAGATAAAACATACACTTATATCATTACTTTAAGTGCTTTAATAATCCCCGGAGCAACTTATATTTATATAACAAATCCTGAATCAATATTCAGAGAAGATATTTATAGATTAATTCTTAAAGCAATAATCATTTCATTTCCAATGTTTTTTGTATATCTTTGGGGATTAGAGTTATCGTTTAAAAAACTTTCTCCGATCAATTATAATATTGAGGACAGCAAATATAATACAAAAAAAGAACTATATGATGACATTAAAAATGAGGTTGAAAGGCGATCTAAAAGAAAATTGTATATTGCATCTTTCATGGCAATATTTAGTTTTTTCTCAGGATTTATATTATTTCATATCTTAAAGTTTATAAAAATTTACATATTAACATGGTTGGTTACATTAATAAATTACCCTGTATTGACAAGTTTACTCGCATCAATATGGTATATCCTGACATTAATACATTTAAACAATTTATTAATTTTTGTGTATCTAACACAATTTACAATTGTGATTATTACCATAAAAACATTACCCCGATTGAGATAAATAATGGCAAATTACCCTGAAGATTGGGATGATCTTAGAAGATATATTTATATAAGAGATAACTACATTTGTCAAAAATGTGGAGCAACAGATGTAGAACTACATGCCCACCACATAATCCCACTTATCAGTGGCGGAAGTAATCATCCAAGCAACTTAGCCACACTTTGTAGAAATTGCCATGCAGATATACATCCTCATTTGGAAAGAGAACCATATTATGGAACCCGAACAGAGGATATAGAATCTTATGGAACTCAAGAGGAATATAAAGACCTGTTGATAGGGTTAATTCTGACTGGAATGGGTATATATTTTATTACTGGAGGTGGGCCAGTTTTTGTATTTGTTGGAATTATTTGGATAATTATGGGGGTAATAATAGTAATTGAATTAATAATCGCTACAATCCGCAAAATAATTAAATAAGATACCAATAATTAACATTAACTTCAAAATTCTTTTAGAAAACGATGAAGCTGGCGACTATGCGGTAACGGTTCCATCATTACCAGGATGTATATCTCAATGAGAGACAAAAGAGGAGGCAATGGAAAACATAACCATTTATTCATAAAAACAAAATCAATAATAAAGTTATACTTTAAAAAATAGTAAAGAATAATAATATCATGAACAAAGAAAATCAATCAAAAACAAAAAAGTGTCCTTTTTGTGCAGAGGAAATTCAATCTGATGCAATCAAATGCAAACACTGCGGAGAGTGGCTGAATAAAAAACCAACAGATGAGCCGCAACCTTTTAATCAATATCCTTTGAATTGGGATAAAATAAGACGGCATGTTTATAAAAGAGATAATTGGACTTGTCAAGAGTGTGGAGCGACCAAGGTAAAATTACATGCCCATCACCTTGAACCTCTTTCTTCAGGGGGGAGTAATACGGTGGATAATCTGATCACAGTTTGTGAAAAATGCCATACAGAGGTACATCCGCATATGGCTGAAAATGATGTTGAATCGCGATTTAATGAATACGAGGAAGCGATAAACTATTCTAAAGCGATTGAAATAAAACCTGAAAATGTAGGAGTACTGGGCAATGAAGATACAGAAGCACACGACAATTTAGAGAGATTAGTACAAGGTTTGGGTGGATATGGAAATTTTGAGAAATTAGAGAAATTATTACAAGGTTTGGGTGGATATAACAAAGCTGAGAAGAAACTCAGAAAGGTGATAAAAATTAATCCTGACGATGCAAATGCACACTATAATTTAGGGACATTATTACAGTTTTCAGAAAGATATGATGAATCTGTGATAGAATACAGGGAGGTGATAAGGATTAATCCTGACGATGCAAATGCACACCATAATTTAAGATTTATACTATCAGAATTAGAAAGATATGCAGCGATAGAATGCGTTAACAAAGTAATTGAGATAGAACCTGATGAATGGTCAGGTAAAGGTCTTGCACTTATAGAATTGGGTAGGTATGATGAAGCGATAGAATGCTTTAACAAAGCAATTGAGATAGAACCCGATGAATTGTTTGGTGATGAATGGTTTGGTAAAGGTCTTGCACTTTGTGAGTTAAAGAGGTATGATGAAGCGATAGAATGCTTTAACAAAGTAATTGAGATAAATCCTGAAGATACAGAAGCACATAATAATTTGGGATTATTATTGCATGAAAAATTAGAAAGATTTGATGAATCTGAGAGAGAATACAATGAAGCGATACGACTTAATCCTGAATTTGCAGATGCACACTATAATTTAGGAAATTTATTACAGAATTTAGAAAGATTTGATGAAGCTGAGACGGAATATAAGGAAGCGATAAGGATAAACCCTGAAGATGCAAATGCACACCGAAATTTAGGAATTTTATTAAAAAAATTAGAGAGATATAAAGAATCTGAGGAAGAACACGAAAAAGCAATTGAGATAAATCCTGCGATGGGGTGTCGTATAGTAATTTTAAAGAATAATCCCTGGGTAGATAAAGGTGATAATTTCAGACATTCAGGAGAATATGATAAAGCGATAGAATGTTACGATAAAGCAATTGAGGTAAATCCTGAAGATATTATAGCATGGTTGAATAAAGCTGAAGCACTCAATGAGTTAGGGCGATATGATGAACTGGTAGGATGTTGTGACAAAACAATTGAAATAATGCCTGCTGATAGTAGGGTGTGGGAGTATAAAGTTGAAGCACTCAATGAATTAGGAAAATATGATAAAGCAATAGAATGTTATGATAAATTACTTGAGATAGGTATGGATAGTATGAACTCGTGGTTGGGTAAAGGCATCGCGCTCGGTATGCTAAATAAACACAATGAAGCGATAGAATGCTTTGATAAGATAATTGAGGTAAATCCAGATGATGTGAGGGGGTGGAGCGGTAAATGTGCGTCACTGGAAGAGTTAGGTGAACATTCTGATGCAATGGAATGTTATAAAAAGTTGATAGAAATAATTCCTGATGAGATAGATTTAAAAGACATTACTACATGGGGGTTTAAAGCTCATGCACTTAATAAACTAAAGAGATATGATGAAGCGATAGAATGTTACGACAGATTACTTGATATTGATCAAAGTGATTTGAGTTCATTGTCTAATAAAGGTTTTGCACTTATAGAGTTAAAGAGATATGATGAAGCAGTAGAATGCTTTGATAAAATAATTGAGGTGGAACCAGAGGATGCAGCAGAGTGGTTTGGTAAAGGCGTAGCACTATTAGGGTTAGATAAGCATTCCGATGCAATGGAATGCTATGACAAAGCAATAGAATTAACTCCCGATGATAAGAGATATCCTATATGGTTTTTTAAAGGTCTTGTACTTCATGAGTTAAAAAGATATGATGAAGAAATAGAGTGTTATAAAAAAGCAATTGATATAAACCCCAATGATGATTTATCATGGTTTCTTGAAGACCTTACAACCGATAAATTAGAAGAATGTCATGAATCAATAGAGTGCTATAAACAAGTGAAAGAAGAAAAGGAAAAATCAGTGTTCGGTAGAATTTCAAAATTATTCAGGTAATAAAAAATGGGAATATTCGGACCAGGACCCCCGCTTCCGGGTGGCGGAAAGGCTAAAGGGCTGGCATTTCTTTTGGTAATACTTTCTTTCACAGGAGTTATTGAATATTTTGAAGGCATCTGTGGAGATTATTGGTGGCTTTGTCTTATTGTTTCAGCAGCCATTGTACTGCTCATCATAGTAGGTATTATTTTAGCAATTGGGTACACATTGGTTTTTATATTTAATTGCATCGTAGGTTTTTTTAATTATTTTTTCCAGAAACTTTTTACAAAAAAAGATAAACAAAACGATAATACCTGCCCAAAATCATCAGATGTATATCAAAATAATACACATTTAAAATCATCAAATACATATAAAAAAAGAGAATGGCACCGGGTAATATGTTCAAATTGCGGTAAAGACACAACAGTGCCGTTCAAACCAGACGGCATTAGACCAGTATATTGTTATGAATGTTATCTAAAGCGTAGATATTAAAAAACGAAAAGCACAGATTAATACCTTCTAATTCTTGTCGGAAATCTCCGACAACCATATCGGTTTTTGAGTGTTGAGCAGTTGCCGGAGTGAAATAATATTTTTTCTTAAATCTAAAAAATTAAAATGATTTCGGCAAAATATAGTAAATC